>JBILEW010000009.1:0-69538 GCA_044351885.1 Bdellovibrionota bacterium | reverse complement strand
CCTTTTCCGTACTTTCTTTAACTCTTCTAAACTAGCGCGTTCCAACGATACAGCCGTCACTTGCTGCCAGTTTTGCGAATATAACTCCCAATTTAACCGCTTATTCCATCCTTCTGCTTTGCCTAGGGAAGCGAGGCAAAACCTACCCGTCGCAAGAAAGGGGAGGTTTGATTGCTCTTCGATTTTCGCGACAAAGAAAAATCCTCAATGTATCGCAGAGGATACATCTGCGGTTTTTCTCCGCCGCGAAAATCGAAGATTAATCAAAGATCCGCTTTCGCAGCAGGGAGGGTTTTGCCTCGCTTCCCTAGGTTGCGCTACTCACCCAAGGATTCATAACTTCACCCTGAGGAGAATTGTAATGACGTCCGGTCCGATAGGAGAAACTCGTAGCTCACTCGCGCACCGCGAGTCGATGGCGCACCCGCAAAGGGATGCTGACCTCGCGATCATTCGATACGCAGCCCTCATCCGACCAGTAGCACAGGCCTTTGTCTATGCGGTTCCAGCCGAGAAGCACGAATCATCTCCACTCTCCAAGACCGAGCTCTTCCAAAGGTGCAAGAAAGGGGTAGAAGATGCCCAGCGGATGCTGCGAAGTATGCCCACCCTTGAACCTGCTCAAGCGGAGATTTTGGGGCGTCTACTCTCGGATTCCTTGCGACCGCTCGGTGATGCGCTTCACATGCAAGCCCACAACAGATCCAAGATGGGCAAGCTCATAGCCCTACCGCCTTCCTCCATGGAGATCTCCCGGGGAGAGGAACCAGGCTACGCTAGTGCCTATCGCGAGCTCATCGGCCAGATAAAGACCTTTTGTGAGAGCTACCTCCAACGACTCGACAAAGAGTGCCCCGACGCTAGGCTCGCGGGGTTCAATACCAACACCGGCGACCTTGCCGCACCAGCCGATGTTGTTGCCATACTTGCCGGACTGCAACGTCCAGCAAGGCAAGGCTGGGGCGCGAGTTCAGGACAACGGGACCCTCTCAAAGAGATACTCCACCTACCACATCTGCCCGCTGTAGGTGCTGAAGCCGCAGTCACTCACTGCTGCTTAGCTGGTCGCAAGACCCTCGAGAATACATTACGTAGCTTCATTCGAGACAACCCCGATTCATGGTCGAGTACATATGTCTTTTTCGACACTGTCACCGCTATACCCACCTCTCTCGAAGCCAATCCACGCGAGTGGTTCATCTCGGAGCTGTTGGCGGACAAGGGACGGAGGGAGCAGCTCTTTGGGAACTTCGACAAGGTTCCGGAGCACATCCGCGCCGCATTTGAGCAGGTAGCCCTGGAGAGGCTCTCCTCTGAGCCCGATTTTCTGTCACCAGGAGAGAAGACTTTACTGAGAGACGAGACCTTTGCGCTCAGAGGTTTACTGGAGATGACCCAGCTTCCCTACTCCGAGAGGTCGGCTGCCAATGCGTTACTACAGGTGGCGTATCGAATGCAGAGGCAAACTACCGAACCTGAAAAGCCCCCCTATCCCGCAACGAAACTTGGGGTCCCCCACGCCGACGAACTATACACGGTAGCAGAGGCCTGTATCCGCACCGGCCATCCGTCTCTGGGGAATGAAGTGGCAAAGCTCCTTCCACAGATCGTGCGAGTGGATAACCATAACTCAAAGGTTTCTGAAGCGCTCCTTGATTTCGCCGTCGAACGGGGAGAAGTACCTGTGGTACAGGATTCGGCCCGTATCGCCCTTCTCCGCCGCAACGCTGATCTCCTCGCTCGAGCTGTGGAAGTCATCTCTACGAAGCACGGCGCTCAGCGAGAGCGGGTGTGCAATCTGTTCTTGCGGACACTCGCTGCCGATCTCTGGACTGAGCCTCTGGAAAAAGCATTCAGCTCAGCACTCGGCTATCCGCCGGAGCAACTAACTGCCGCTGCCGATTTTATGAGTTCGCTCGGTAGTGGAAACACCCTGGCCCACTACCTCAAGGTGGATGTTTCGGGGGGCAACGGTGAGACTTCAAACCTCCAACCCGCTGTCAAAGATAGAGTTGACGAGGTAGTCCAGCTCGGAGCCCGAGTTATCGCCGGGCGTCTTGCAGTACCGACGACGACACCAGACCTGTACCCGCCCGTCTTAGCAACTACATCCTCGACTACAACCCCCTACTCGGCCAGCGGCATCAACCAGCGACTAACCTTCATAGCTGACAACTTCGATAGGTTGATGGATCTATGTGGAGAGAATAGGCACCTGAGAACCGCTGAGCAGAGCGATGGTATGTGGGCGCCGCAGCCACGCCGGGCGCATCCGCTATTGAGAGCCGTAGAAGGTCCAGGGGGGCCGCCTATCAACACGGGCTTTTTAGGCGAGGTACAGCACACGAGCTCTCTCTTCACAGTCTGGGTCGATCCCTATGCCAAACTCCTCGCTGAGCATGTCGAGCACCAGGGCGCTTTTCCGGCTGAGTACCTAGCCACATTCGTTCGCAAGGAGGTCCCGATCCCTCTCGAGCTCGCCGCAGGATATGCGCGATTCATCATCGCTGAGCACCGGGGAGTCTCGCCAACATCAGAGGGGCTGCCTCTCCCATCACGAGATCTCGTGGAAACGTTCCGAGCTAGCTTAGAGTCGTGTGCAGCTTCGAACTCAACGTCACAAGCTGGTCGAGGCAGGTGGTCCCTTCACGCCTCCAGGAATTACCCAGCTGAGGCCCTCGTCGGGGTTTGTTCGAATGGGAAAGCTATACTCTCCTCAGATGAAAAGAAGCTGTTTGCTGCGGCACCTCAGGCGTTCCTCGCCTACCTGAATCTCAATCGCCTCGGAAACAGCGAAACCGCTCAAAAGGTGACAAGCGAGTTCCTCAGAGCAGCTCTGGAACGGCCTGACAGCGCCGTTGAAGCAGCTACGTTTCTGGAAGCTCTCGAGAAGGAGAGCGCGCCTACAACAACTCCTGAGCAGATGCTTACCGCTGCTGCCACTACGATATCCCTCATTCGACAGGGACGAGGAGGATCCGAAACGTGGGATCTCTTCTCCTCTCTGTGGTCCGGTGATCTCTCGGCCGCATATTCGCTCGATCAGCGCATGGCGATCTTCGTTAAGCACATCGATACGTTCGGCATGGTTGATGCTCCGATACTTTTCTCCCGTTTGGCTAACGCTCATGGGACGCCTGTCGAACGTGCTGAGATCTCAGCACTTGAACAGCGCACAGTGCAGGTGGTCGAAGCGCTCCTTCAGAAACGCGACGGGCTCCCGCCAACACTTCAAACCCCACTCGACCTTGAGCTCGTCCAGGCTGTATGTCGAGTCCACGCTGCGTCATTCAACACACATCTCTCTCCCTCTCGCTTGATCCAACACTTCAATCGAATCGCCTCACGTCTGGCCCATCCTGCCCTACTTGACGATCTGCCGAGAGTAGAGCTCAAAGTGAAAAAACTCGCCGCCACTGACGCGAAGAAAACCCTAGCTACCGACGCACTCAAGCTAGAAGCGCTGCTCGTGAGTACATTGGCAGCAACTGTTGTCGATCCCCAAGAAGCACTCTCCAGTACCTTGCACGGAATCGTGTCACAGCTTCGTGATGACGCTCGGGCACTAGCAGATCGCCTTAAAGGAGCACCGCCCCAAGACGACAAAATTAGCCAAACTACAGCGCGAAAACTGCAGCAGTTGAACGAACTGCTATCATCCCTCCATGACCTAGAGACTCCCGCTGATGCGTTACTGGCTCTCGCTCGAGGGGAGATCGATCTGAAAGGACCAGTTCGTCAGGGAGTTCTTTCTCTCTTAGCGATCAATTCTGCGATGCAATTAGGCGCAGGCATCGACAAGGGTTTGGGGGACCGAAGCAAATCTCATTCGGAACGAGCCGAACTTCTGGTTGCGTTCGGATCGCACATATTCCTCGAGGAAGGATTGAAGAATCTGAACCTCGACCCAAGAGAGCGCAAGCGACTCGAGAGCTGTGTTCCAATTCCGCTGTTGAAGCAGGAGGCAGCTCGGCTTGCAGCTGGACAATCGAGCGAGAGCGAATCCATTTGGGCGATACCGACCCGCGGCTTAGCTGGCGAGCTGAGTGGCTACATCTGCGACGCATGCTGGAATGGCCAGCAGATGGCGCTCGATAGATACTCAGGGCTTACTCCTGTCGTATTCGTGCGCAACTACGGCAAGCCCAATGCTTCTTTGGTTGGCGCAACTCTCATGATCCCTACCTTCACTGCAAACGATGAGGCAGCGGTGGTAGTGCGCGGCTTCAATCCGCTGCACAACGCACTCTCGACACTCGATGCGGGAAGTTTTGTGGAGGAGTACCTTGACGCTATCACCCCAGCCTTGGCCGAAAGAGGCTACAACCTGATCGCTGCTCCGCGAGACGACGTTGGCGCTTCAAGCACCAATCGCCCAGCCGTTGGCGCTCACTACGACAAGACCTACGCAAAGCCAGAGATGGTTGAGCTGTACGACCCTAGCAACTCCGCACTCAGCTTCAATGGGTACGATATTCACGGGATCTGCTTTGTGTTGAGGCGTTTGACTGCACTGTCGTCCGAACAACTCCGAGATTAATTGATTGGCTCATCGTGGAATCGAGTGGGTGATACCGAGGCTATGCATGGCGTAAGTTATTGTTTTGACCGACAAACCGCGCCTTTCCACGTGAACGTGCTCGTGCACGTAAACGTGAACGTACCCGAACGAGCAACTTTATCTCTTCGCTCCCGAACTAGAGCAGTATGCTCGACTATGAAAAACTAGACGTCTATCGAACTGCGCTCGAGTTCGTCATCACCACGATTGAGATTCGTGATCGTCTTCCTAGAGGAAGCGGGGAACTCGTGGATCAGTTCAAGCGCGCATCTTTCTCGATAGTGCTCAACATTGCCGAAGGTGCCGGCAAGTTCAAACAGGCAGACAAACAGCGCTATTTCTCAATAGCACGGGGATCCGTCATGGAGTGTGGCGCGCTCTTTGATCTGTTAAACGCTCTAAACTATGTCTCCCCCGACGAGTATCGCGCTGGTAAGCGTTTGCTTACAAGGATTACAGCCATGCTTTCCAAGCTATGCCTTCAGCCCGCATGATGCCTGTTTCGGGTACGTTCACGTTTACGTGCACGTGCTCGTACACGTCGAGATAGCCTCGAATCCTACCCACTTGATTTCACGAAGAGCCAATTGATTTTCCTATCCTTACAAATATATCTGTGCCAGACGAGCGCAGCATTCGAAGATTTCAGCATGTGCTCGAGGAGCAGAAACTCCAGGACGCTGGGAGAGCACCCCTTTCATGTAATCAAAAACATCTTCCGCTACACTAGCGAAACAACGCGACTGCGTTGTTTTGCCTCGCTTCCCCAGCAGAGTCAGGCATCTCCCACCCTCCCCCGAGCGATTTGTAGAGCTGCACGATGGCAGAGAGATAGCGCTGCTGCGTGAACGAATACTGAAGCTCCGCGGAGAAGAGCGAGGTCTCCGTATTGAGAACCTCCAGGAACGACGCAATACCGTTGTCGTATCTTTGGCGCGAGAGGAAGTTAGCGCTGCGTGCAGATTCGACCTGAGAGTGTCGCACTGACTGCTCTTCGTGGTAGGTACGAATCGCGACCATAGCATCTTCAACATCCTTCACGGCAAGGAGCACGCTCTGCTCATAAGCCTGGAGGGCTTGATCTGCCTGAGCTTCAGCCGCATCGACACGCGACCAACTCTTGAAGAAATCGAACAGAGGCCCGAGCGCCGTTCCACCTATACTCCATGTCCGCGCATCACCTTTGAAGAGGTCGCTACTATCCGCCGAGTTGAGACCGAGGAAGCCTGTTAGCGTCAACGCAGGGTACTGTTGCGCACGGGCCACACCTACTCGCATCACGGCTGCTCGAGCATTCTCCTCAGCCGCCCGCACATCCGGTCGACGCTCGAGCACCATCGCCGGCACTCCAGCAGGGATACGATCGAGGGAAAGTGTCAGGGGGTTGGTCGTCGGATCTGCCCGCTCTATGGCATGCGGTGCCTCTCCCAGAAGAACACTCAATGCATTCTCAAGGAGTCGCTGGTCTCGCTGAAAGGCGATCAGAGCCGCTGCGGCATCCTTTTCCTGAATCTCGGCCTGATTGAGATCGATCTTTGCCGTATAGCCACCCTTGAAGCGCTCCTCGATGATCTTGGTCGCGGCGTGCCGATTCTCAAGCGTTCGTCGCGAGATAGCGATCTCTCGATCGATATCGAGCAATCGCAGATACGTTTGTGCAACCTGTGCCACCAGAGAGAGGGTCACACTTCGATACGCATACTCACTTGACATGAGCTGTGATCGCGCTGCCTCGGTAGCACTCGCATACCTACCCCAGATATCGATCTCGAAATTGAGTCTCCCGAGGATATCCAAATCATTGTTCAGGCCGGTTGGGAAAGCAGAGAGGTCGCTCGCATCGGTCCGCTGTGCTCGACCTGAGATATCGATCCTTGGGAACTGATCCGGTCTTGTTACTCCGAGAACTCCACGCGCCTCGTTAATCCGTGCCATCGCAACGCGAAGGTCGCGATTCTTCTCGAGAGCGGTCTTGATAAGTTTCTCTAGGTGCGGGTCCTGGAACACCTCCCACCACTTCATGTCCGCGATGTTTTGCTGTGTTTCCGGCGTATCCCTGAAGGCCTTCCCGTCCAGCACCACTGGTCGTTCATAGCTCGGCAGAAAGAGACACCCTGCGCTCACAAACGGCAGCAATGCCAAGCTGAATCGAACCAATGCTCTGCTCACACTCTTAGCCATGGGTCCCCGTATGCTGAATATCTGAAGATTTTACTACCTTCGGTTGACCGCCACGCCTACCCTTCAGGCGCTCAATCAACACGAACAACATCGGAACGAGGACCACTCCGACGATAGTCGCCACGAGCATGCCGCTAAACACCGACATCCCCATCACCTTGCGTCCCTCGGCTCCTGCACCGGAGGCGAGCACGAGGGGCACCACGCCGAGAATGAAGGCGAACGCTGTCATGAGGATCGGCCTGAAACGGAGCTTTGCAGCCTCTATGGTGGCTTCGACGAGTGGCTCTCCCTGCTCCACCTTGGTGCGCGCAAACTCCACGATCAGGATCGCGTTCTTAGCCGCCAAGCCAACTAGGGTCAGGATACCGATCTGCGCAAAGATATTGTTCAGGTACGAGGGGCTCAGGAAGCGTGACAACCAGATTCCAAGCAACGCACCAAAAACAGCGAACGGAGTGCCGAGGAGAACGCTGAAGGGAAGCGCCCAGCTCTCGTATTGTGCCGCGAGGATCAGGAACACGAACACCATGCCGAGAACGAATACTAATGCCCCTCCTCCGGCAGCCTTCTCCTCTTGATAGGACATCGCATTCCAATCGTACCCCATATCACTCGGGAGCACCTCGCGCGCGACCTCTTTCAACGCGGCAAGGGTCTGAGACGAGCTGTACCCCGGTTTCGAGCCACCTACGATCTCCGCAGATCGGAAGAGATTGAAGCGGTTCGTGAATTCAGGCCCCGTCGTCGGGACGAGTGTGACCAAGGTTCCGAGCGAGACCATATCGCCGTCCTTGTTGCGCACGTAATATTGCGCGATATCTTCGGGCTGATCACGGTATTCCGCTTCGGCTTGCAGGTACACCTTGTAGAGGCGACCGAAGCGGTTGAAGTCGTTGACGTACGAGCCGCCAAGCAACGTTCCGAGTGTGGCATTGAGATCACCTAACGACACACCGGCTGCCAGCGCTTTGTCCTCGTCGACCTTCGCTAAAAGCTGCGGCACAGAGGCGCGGTAGAGGGTCATCGCGTTGGCTATCTCGGGTCGTTTGTTGGCAGCTTGTACGAAGAGCTGTGCCTGCTGCTCGAGGTACTCAGCCGAGTTACCGCCGCGATCCTGAAGCATCATGCTGAAGCCACCTCCGTTTCCGAGCCCCGGGATCGCCGGTGGTCCGAAGGCCATACCGACACCGTCTGCGAACTCACGCGCGATCCGCGCGTTGATCCGGCGAATAATTCCGAAGGACGAGAGCGCTCGGCCCGGTCGCTCCTCCCACGGTTTGAGCCAAATGAAGAAGAACGAGGTGTTCGAAGCGAACGACTGCGTCAGGAGGCTAAAGCCGTTGACGGTCGTAACGCTGTCGACTCCTGCTGTCTCCATGATAATCTGCTCGATCTGCTCGCTCGCAAGGCTCGTGCGTTCAAGCGACGAAGCCTCCGGCAACTGAATGTTTGCTAAGATGTACCCTTGATCCTCTTCGGGGATAAACGCTGTCGGGAGCGCTCTTCCTAGAAGAACAGCTCCTCCCACGAGAAGCGCGAAGATAACCAGACCTCGGCCAAGTTTGCGTGCCAGGTGTCCCGCTATCCCGACATACACGCCGGTAGCTCTGTCGAACACGCTGTTGAATCCTCGAAAGAACGCCCCGAGAGGCCCCTTGGAGGGCTCCGCTTTCTTGAGCATCATGGAGCATAGCGCAGGGGTTAAAGTCATTGCACCCAAAGCAGAGAAGAGCACCGAGACCGCTATAGTGACGGCGAACTGTTGGTAGAAGAGCCCTGAGATGCCTCCCATGAAAACAACGGGTACGAAGACCGCGCACAAGATTAGCGCTATCGCGATTACTGGTCCTCCCACCTCACCCATCGCCTTGTTGGTTGCGTCGCGCGGCGAGAGCCCGTGTTCGATGTGGTGCATCACCGCCTCGACTACGACGATCGCATCATCGACCACGATTCCGATCGCCAGCACGAGACCGAGCAATGAGAGTACGTTGACCGAGAACCCGAGCAGCGGAAACACTGAAAAAGTCGCAATCAGAGCCACCGGTACGACCAATATCGGAATGAGGGTCGCCCGCCAACTTTGCAGAAACACGAACACCACAAGCACAACGAGGATCACCGCGTCTCGCAAGGTGTGAAGGATCTCGTCGACCCCCGCTGTGACCGCTTTGGTCGTATCGAGAGAGATGAGGTACTCGATATCGTCCGGAAAGCGCGCTTTGAGCTGCTCCATTGTCGCCTTCACCTTGGCCGCAACATCGAGCGCATTCGATCCGGGAACCTGATACACCGAGAGCACCGCCGCAGCCTCGCCGTTGTAGCGCCCCGAGGAGTTGTAGTACTGCGTCCCGAGCTCTACGCGCGCTACATCCTTGAGCCTGACGAGAGCACCGGTCGCTGGGTCGGACTTGATGACGATCTCGTTGAACTGCTCCACGGTCTGGAGCCGGTCCTGTGTTCGGACAACGTAGGTGAACTCGGTACCGGCAGGCGCTGGCGGACCGCCGATCTGACCGGCAGGAGATATTACGTTTTGCTGCTGGATAGCCTGGGAGATCTCCGTCGCCGTTACACCGAGCTTCGCGATCTGATCGGGCTTGACCCACACGCGCATCGAGTACTCGCTGCCGCCGAACTGATTGACCTGACCGACGCCGTTGATACGAGCCAACGAATCGAGCACGTTGATCGTAGCGTAGTTGTTGAGAAAGGTGCTGTCATAGGTTCCGTTCGGCGATCGCAGCGTTACGAGAACGAGTGGAAAGGAGAGGGACTTCTTCACCGTAACCCCGAGGCGCTTGACGGCGTCGGGCAACCCAGCCTGCGCTTGGGACACGCGGTTCTGCACGAGGACGTTAGCCATATTGAGGTCAGTACCGACCTCGAAGTCCACTCGCACGGTGCTGGAGCCGTCATTTGCGTTGACGCTCCGCAGGTAGATCATGTCCTCGACACCGTTTATCTGCTGTTCAAGCGGCGTCGTCACCGACTGCTCGACGGCAAGAGAATTCGCTCCTGAATACGTCGAAGATATCTGTACCTCAGGTGGTACCACATTAGGGTACTGCGATACCGGCAGACCTCGGATAGTGACGAGTCCGAAGATCACCAACACGATCGCAAGTACGATCGCTACCGTAGGTCGTCGAACGAAGATGTACTCGCGAATCGGTTGAGTATCTGAGCTCACGAGCTATCCTTATTTCTGTACTGAGATCCGCTGGGGATCGATAGTCATCCCTGTGCGCAGCTTCTGAATTGACTCTGCCGCCACGACGTCACCTTCGGAGAGACCTGATTCGACGATCTGAAGCTCCCCGGCCGTGGGACCTACCTCGATACCACGTTGCTCCACCTTGCCCTGCGGGTCTACGACGAACACCTGCTGTTTACCTTGCAGCTCCCGAACCGCTTTTTTGGGCACAACTAGAACCCCAGAGCGAGTCACCGCAACGGTGCGCACCTTCGCGAAGAGCCCCGGCCGTAACAATTTATTCGGATTCGGAAACGCTGCCTCGACCGTCACTGCTCCCGACTTCACGTCTATACTTCGGTCGAGCTTCTGTACCACCCCCGTGTAAGGGTGTGTCGTACCATCGGCGAGTATCAACTCAAGCACGCGCTCTCCCTTCTTACTGCCGTTCTCCAACGCGAGTCTCGAGAAGAAGAGGTACTCGCGCTCACTGAGCGAAAACTGGACGTGGATAGGATCGAGCTTCGACACGGTGTTCAAGATCGTTGGATTCGGCGGCCTTCCGACGTATTCCCCGACCTTGGCCTTACTGATGCCAATCGTTCCACTCGTGGGTGATGTTACCTTGGTATAGCTCAACTCTATCTCAGCCGCCTCGACAGCTGCTTTAGCCGCATCGAGAGCTCCCTGAGAGACACCCTGGCGCGCAATCGCATTGTCCAGATCGCGTTTGCTGACGGCATCGATCGCCGCGAGCGGCTTGATTCGCGCCAGATCGGCGTTCGCTTGAACCATTGCTGATTCAGCCTCCGCGAGCGTTCCCTTGGCCTGTGCTACCTTGGTAAGAACCGGGGCTGGATCAATCGTGTAGAGGAGTTGCCCCTCCGATACCTCTCCCCCCTCTTCGAAGAACACCCCTGTGACTACTCCGTCTACTCGCGCACGAACATCAGCATCGATAGCACCCACCGTCCTGCCAACGAACTCTTGGGATATGGGGATATCGCGTTTCTCTACGGCTACTACCTTTACGGATAAAGGTGGGGGTGGAGGAGCCTCCTGCGGCCCTCCGCACCCAGTCAAAAGCGCACCGCCGAGAAATGTGAGAGAGAGCGCCAGCTGCCTCCGCAAAACCAACGCTCGCGAATAGAAAACCCTCATATCCATTCCGCCCCCACCGACCAGATCAATGATCGCACTCATATGCAAAGCCGCACCTACACCGTGGCATTGGTAACATATTGTTTCCTCCGACAAAACACCGCTTGTCGCTGCACTCGAAGCTCTCTTCGTGAGCTCTTCTTTCGAGGCATTCGCCGCGGATTCGAGCTTCTGAGTCGACTAATCCTCTCATTAGGTGACTCCAGTCAGGCGTCGCCAAAAACCAAACGCCGGTGTAGGGCGCAGTCGTGATCTGACACGCGCCCACCCTGCGCACGGTCATACTGCCGACCTCTCCTGCCCTAAGCCTGCGAAAAGATGGGACAAGAACTTTCATCCTTGTCGGTAGTTACCCTCAAGAAAGAGCGGCTGTACGCCGAAAATTGTGTATACGCCGCGGGGGCCTCAGGGGATGGAATTATGAGCGAGCAGGACGAACTGCTGAACGAGTTTCTAATTGAGAGTAATGAGAACCTCGATCGACTCGACGAAGAGTTAGTTAGCCTGGAAACAGATCCAGCCAACAAAGATTTACTCAACTCTATATTCCGACGCATTCACACCATCAAAGGCGTGTGCGGATTTCTAGACTTCTCGATTCTCGAGTCTGTAACACATGCAGGCGAAAATCTGCTACAGACCCTCCGTAACGGAGAAGTTCTCGTCGACGAGCACATAACCACCCTGCTTCTAAACCTCTGCGACACAGTTCGTTCGATACTCCAGACAATCGAGGCGACCGGAACCGAGGGCTCGGCGCGCTACGAGGATCTCGTGGAGGCTCTGGTGTTTGCCGCTGAAAGGAAGGGCACCCCGCGTCCTTCGGGAGAGATGAGCCTCGATGAGGAGTTCGAAGCGATCCTTGCACAACGAGAGCTGGATGCGATGCCCCCGGCCGAATCCGCTGCCAGTCCTCTCGAAGAGACAGAGCCGCTACTTTCGGAGAGCTCCAGCGCTCCACAGGTCTCGACGTCAGCACCAGTCTCTCAGAACGTAGCACCCAAACTCAAAGCAGCGGAAGAATATGGAGATATCGACGTGCTCGACGCCTCGAAGCACGCCGCCATCGACACCACCCTGCGCGTAGACGTAGATCTTCTCGATCACCTCATGAACCTCGCTGGTGAGTTGGTGCTTGCTAGGAATCAGATCCTGCAGACTACAAAGTCTCGGACGGATATCGCCTTCAGGAACATCACTCAACGCCTTAGCCTGGTTACCTCCGAGCTTCAAGAAGGCGTCATGAAGACCCGCATGCAACAGATCGCAACGGTGTGGACGAAGTTTCCGCGCGTCGTACGAGACCTCGCTCGTACCTGTCACAAGCAGGTGCGGCTCGAGATGGAAGGCAAGGAAACCGAGCTCGACAAGACGATCATCGAGGCGATCAAAGATCCCCTCACCCACATCGTTCGTAACTCAATCGATCACGGTATCGAACTTCCGGATATGCGTGAGCTGGCTGGCAAGCAAGCAGAGGGGTGCATATCCCTACGGGCTTTTCACGAAGGCGGATACGTTATCATCGAAATAGCTGATGACGGCGGTGGACTCAACACCGAAAAGATCCGAGCCAGAGCGCTCGAGAGAG
This sequence comes from Bdellovibrionota bacterium, assembly GCA_044351885.1. Classification (GTDB taxonomy): domain Bacteria; phylum Bdellovibrionota_C; class UBA2361; order UBA2361; family OMII01; genus OMII01. The sequence continues at coordinate 56,845 of JBILEW010000009.1, read as the reverse complement.
GTCTCATCTCCGCTGAACGTGCCCAAACGATGGGCGAAAACGAGATCCACCGACTCATATTTGCGCCGGGATTCTCCACGGCAGAAACGGTCACGAACATCTCGGGCCGGGGCGTCGGGATGGATGTCGTCAAATCCAATATCGAGCGCATAGGTGGTCAGGTGGATATCACCAGCCACTGGGGAGTGGGCAGCACCATTAGACTCAAGATACCCCTCACCCTGGCAATCATACCGACCTTGCTCGTCTCCTCCGGAGGTCAGAAATTCGCCATCCCACAGGTCAGCATTACCGAATTGGTGCAGATGCGTGCGACCTCGGCTGAACAAGGCAAGGACCTTTCCTGGTTGGGAAATACTCCGGTGTATCGATTACGCGGAAACCTACTCCCCCTACTCTTTCTGGACCGACAACTACAACTGTGTGCTACCGACACTCAGGTTGCGATAGACGACAAGATCATCGTTGTCGTCAAGGTAGACAACTGCCGCTTCGGCATAGTGGTCGATTCCGTCTATGATACGGAGGAGATCGTGGTGAAGCCTCTTGGACGACAGCTGAAGAACGTGCCGGTCTTCGCTGGCGCTACGATCCTGGGCGATGGACAGATTGCGCTTATCGTCGATATCGCAGCTCTAGGCAAACGCTCCGGTATCTATCAAGAGGCACAGCGTGCCGAGGAAAAGAGACTCGCAACTGAGGCAGCTCAAACTACAGGAAAGGACAACCTGCAGCTCCTGGTCGTTCAGGTCTCGGAGGAATATCGCGCTGCAATCCCATTACAAGCAGTGAACCGACTCGAAGAGATTCCACAATCGGAACTCGAGCGCTTGGGCTCGCAAATGGTCGTACAATATCGTGGGAGCATCCTCCCCATAGTCGACGTCTGCAAGCTGCTCAAGCTGCCCGAACAGAGCGGCGAAACGATGCAAATCGTCGTAGTCGGAACAGGGTCAACCCTGATCGGGCTTCGAGTGCAGCGGATCATGGACGTCTCCAGCGAGATCTCAGCAGTCAAACCGGTCAAGGGGCATCCTGGTGTCCGAATGATTGGTGTGATCAACAAGAAAGTAACGGCTGTCCTCGATGTTGAACAACTGCTCTCGCAGAGCATGCTCAACGAAACACTCGGACAGGAACAGGGAGCGAGTGCGCTATGAAGAGAAGAGCTGGAACGCCGACCCAATTGGTCACCTTTGCAACGGCTCAATACACCTTTGGACTCGACGTGCTCGATGTTCAGGAGGTGCTACACCAGCAGCACATGACTCCGGTACCGTTGGCGTCTCGCGAAATCCTTGGACTCATCAACCTACGGGGACACATCGTGACAGCCATCGACATGCGAGAGCGACTGCGCATCTCCGCAGTGCCAAGCGACCTATCTCAAATGAACATCATACTACAACTACGCGATGGCTCGGCAAGTTTGGTCGTCGACTCAGTGGGGGATGTCATCACCGTTGACCAGGAGAACTATCTCCCGCCACCACCCTCGCTAGAGGCTCCATTTAACGAAATGGTGTGCGGCGTATACAAGCTCGATGACCGATTACTAATGCACATAGATCCGGATTCCGCATGTGAGTTGTTGTCAGGAGGGGAACATGTCTAGGCAGGTCTTAATAGTCGACGACTGCGACATAACAGTTCGGATGCTATCCAAGGTGATGTCCGACCTCGGGTTCGACGCCATCGGGGTTAGCTCTGCTGATATCGCCCGAGACATCTTGAGCCAGGAGCACACTCCTGACCTGATTCTTATGGACTGGATGATGCCCGGGATGACCGGACTCGAACTCATCAGCTGGCTTCGAGACAGCGATGCTCACAAGGGAACTCCTATCTTGATGGTGACCGCAAACGACGGCATCGCACAGGTGGCAGAAGCACTCACCGCAGGAGCAAACGAGTACATTATAAAGCCCTTCTCTCGCGAGTCGATTGAAGAGAAGTTAAGCATTCTCGGGCTGGATACTGCAAAATAATATGAACAAGATAAAAGTCCTGGTAGTCGACGATTCAGCGGTAATCAGAAAGATCTTGAGCGAGATCCTGAAAGAGGATCCAGAGCTCGATGTCGTCGGCATGGCTTCATCCGGCAAAAGTGCTCTCCAACAGATCGACTATCTGAAGCCGGATGTTGTGACCCTCGATATCGCGATGCCCGAGATGGATGGCCTCGAGACGCTGCGCCACATTAGAAGCAAAGATACCCGACTACCGGTCATCATGTTCAGTAGCCTCACAGAGGAAGGGGCTGTGGCCACTATGGAAGCCCTGGATCTCGGCGCCAACGACTTCATCGCCAAACCCTCTGCCCGTGGACAAACTAGCCAAACCGGGGACCGTATACGCAACGAGCTGAAAGAGCGGATCAAGGCTTTGGCACGTGCGCACACCTCCGCCGGCCAGCCTTCTCCGGGTCCTCTATTCCCGACCAAGCGAAGCATAAGCGGCAAGCCTCCTGAGGTCCAAGCGATCGGTATCGCAATCTCTACCGGAGGTCCGAACGCGCTCGTGGAGCTGGTCGGCGCTCTCTCCTCTGAACTTTCGGCTCCGATCTTCATCACTCAGCACATGCCACCGTTCTTCACGCGTATCCTCGCGGATCGTCTTAGCTCCCGCGGAAAGCTCGAGGTGGTGGAGGCCCAGCACGGTCACCGAGTCGAAGCGGGTCGTGTGTATATCGCGCCTGGAGACTTTCACCTCGAGGTCGCGTGCGAGGGAGAGCAACACTTCATCGTGCTGAACCAAGCCCCGCCGGAGAACTCGTGTCGCCCCTCCGCTGACGTGATGTTTCGGTCACTGGCGCGCGCCTACGGCCCGAAGGTTCTCGCCCTCGTTATGACTGGTATGGGCGCTGACGGCCAAAAAGGGTGCGAAGCGATTAAACAACGTGGGGGATCTGTGATAGCGCAAGACGAGGAATCCAGCACCGTCTGGGGAATGCCGGGCGCTGTTGTAACAGCAGGGCTCGCCGATGAGGTACTACCTTTGAACAAACTAGGACATGCAATCAATTCTCGCTGTATCCACGAGGTACAGGCATCATGAGTATCTCAGGGAAACACTTCGCCGATATATCCAATCTTCTCAAAAACGAAACTGCCATCGTACTCGATTCAGGAAAAGAGTACTTGGTTGAGGCACGTCTTGCACTAATCGCCCGTGAGGAGGGCTTCGCAAATTTGGATGACCTCATTGATAGGGTGCTCACAACCCACGACCTGAAGCTCCGCAAACGTATCCTCTGGGCTCTGACTACCAATGAAACGTCCTTCTTTAGAGACCTCGCTCCTTTCGATGCTCTCAAGACCGTAATACTTCCCGAACTGATCGAGAAGCGCGCGAGTACCAAGACCCTCACGATCTGGTCTGCCGCCTGCTCTACCGGGCAGGAACCGTACTCGATCGCGCTCATCATTCGCGAGACCTTTCCTCAACTCTCGTCATGGAAAATCCGCATCATAGGGAGCGATGTCAATTCTCAGGTGGTCTCAAAGGCTCGAACTGGAGAATTCTCCGCACTCGAAGTCAATCGAGGGCTACCAGCATCCTACCTCGTCAAGTACTTCGAGCAGCAGGGTCCGATGTTTCGGCTCAAAAAAGAGGTCTCCTCACTTGTAGAGTTCCACGATCTGAATCTCATAAAGACCTGGCCATTCTCCGGTGTCGACGTCATGTTCCTGCGTAACGTACTCATATATTTCGACGTTGAAACCAAGCAGGAGATTTTCAAGAAGGTCCGGAAATGCCTCGCCCCTGACGGATACCTATTTCTGGGTGCGGCAGAGACTCCTCACCGTATCGACGACTCATTCACGAAGGTAGCTATCAAGACGGCAACGATCTATCAGCCAGGTAGTTCGAAGTCAGAAACGACCCCCTGGGGAGAAGCGGCAGAGACACGTCGGCCGGTATGACGGAGCTCAGGCATGCAATTGAGAACGCGATTAAAGGCGTCAAGAGCCACTGCATTTGAACCGACTTGTCCTGAGAAGGGTTTTGAGTCAAAGGACTAGTTTTTTTGCAACCAACAACGAGGGATAGTATGGAGCGATTGAAAATACAACCCACTGGCGTAGAGCGGAAGCTCAAGGATGACGAGATTATCGTAAGTAAAACCGATCCTAGCGGTCGGATTATGTACGTCAACCAGACGTTCCTGAAGATCTCCGACTTCACTCAAGCTGAGGTCATCGGACAGCCGCACAGCCTCGTGCGACACCCAGAGATGCCACGCTGCGTTTTTAAGCTCCTGTGGGAAACGATCGCCAGCGGTCAGGAGATCTTCGCTTACGTATGCAACCTCGCCAAAAACGGCGACCACTACTGGGTGTATGCACACGTCACTCCCACCTTCGACGAGGACGGTAACATCATAGGATTTCACTCAAACCGCCGAGCACCCGAGCGCCGAACACTCGATACTGTGCAGGAACTCTACCAAACATTACTCCAAGAGGAGCGTCGGCACACTGACCGCCGCAAAGGAATGCTCGCCGCTACCGAGATGCTTCAGAATATCGTGAGCGATAAAGCCTCAGCATACGACGAATTTGTGTTTTCACTATAATCACCAGGAGAGGGAGAGATGGAACAAGAGACTCAGATCTACGAACACGACGAAGACATCGACACTACCCCTGCGAAACGCAATGGCCACTCGAATGGCGCTGCGCGCAGTAACGACAGAGGCAAGGAATCTGAGGATGTCATGAATTGGGTCCGCGAAGCGGCAAAAGTGTGCGTTGAAGCCTCTCGTGGCAACCTAGAGGCGCGCATTCTCGGCTACGAGAAGGAAGACGACCTGGGATGCATGATCCATGCGATTAACCATATGCTCGACATCACTGATGCCTTCGTGCGTGAATCCAGAGCAGCTCTAGAGTACGCCTCGAAGGGTAAGTTCTTCAGGCGAGTCTTGCTCAGAGGATTACCTGGCACATTCCGAAATGCGGCTCGCGTGATCAACACCGGAACGGAGGAGATGCAGCGTGGCGCCCAAGCGCTCGAAGATGCTCGCATCAGAAGACTAAAACTTGCCGATGATTTCGAGGCAGCTGTACGAGGAATCGTCACCACCGTTGCTTCGGCATCGACTGAATTGACTGCCACCGCGCAGCTCCTCGCGCAAAATGCGACCGGAACGACCGAGCAATCGGTTGCCGTTGCCGCGTCATCGGAGCAGATGGCGGTCAACGTTCAACGCGTTGCTGCGGCCACCGAACAGCTATCGAATACGGTAAGCGAGGTAGGACGGCAGGTTGAAGACTCCTCCCGCTTTGCTGCTGGAGCAGTAGCCGAGGCGGAACGGACCCATACGATAGTGAACGGCCTCTCCGATGCCTCACGTCGAATCGGTGGAGTTGTGAAGCTTATCTCGCAGATTGCCGGACAGACCAACCTTCTGGCGCTCAATGCGACTATCGAGGCAGCACGAGCTGGTGACGCAGGGAAAGGATTCGCAGTCGTTGCCTCAGAGGTGAAGAACCTTGCTCAGCAGACAGCATCGGCGACCGAAGAAATTCAGCGCGAAATCGAGAGTATTCAGTCGATCTCGGGTGACACAGTTGGTGCTATCTCTGGTGTCGGCGACACGATCAAGAAGATGCGTGATATCGCGTCCTCGATCGAGAGCTCGGTTGGGGAGCAACGCTCGGCGACCACCGAAATCTGCGCGAACATTCACCAAACGGCACTCGGTACTCAAGATGTCTCGAAGAACATCTCCGGTGTGACGATCGCTGCTCAGGAAACAAGCTCGGGTGCTTCGCAGGTACTCGGGGCTGCTGAGGAACTCTCCAAGCAGTCAGAGGCTCTGCAGCACGCTGTCGAGGACTTCCTCGTGAGTGTTCGGGCCGGATAATAGCTCGGTATCCGATCGGTTTTCGGATGCCGCACTAGGTGATTCAGCCAGACGGCGAGGACGCCGTCCCTCCTGTATGCCGAGGTCGAGCTTAGGAGGGACGGCGTCCTCGCCGTCTGCTAATGTGCGCAGGATTTGAGCGATGCGCGATGCAATGGAGAGGCGCAATCGTGTCGCCTCCTCGCGCGCGAAGGCGCAAGGAGATTCCGGATTTAGATCATTTCGGACGGCGAGGACGCCGTCCCTCCTGCATGCCGAGGTCGTGGGTAGGCTCTATCCACCTCCGAACACCTGACTACGAAAGTATCTCCACCGAACTGACCGCGGCGTGAGCCACATCCTTGGTCACCCGTTGGATTACCCCTGGCGCCCGCTGTCCTGAGAGCATCCAAATATCGATAGGACACAACGTAGAACACCCCGCCGCAAGAACGCCTGAATCGGTGTCCGGAGTAAGATCTGCTATCTCAGGTAGTTTGTCGTGTACGAAGGTTCTATAGGTGCTCCCGGGCATCGAAGCCTGCTCGATGAACGTTCGTCCGTATCGCGCCACCCCCAAGGTCGCATTTCGAAGCACCGCACCATCAGTAAGATCAAAGGGAAAGTTGACGTTCCAGGTAATCGGACTTGCCAAGACATCGTTCGAATTCTTTTCCGAAAAGAGTATCGACGTGAGTCTCTCCAGAACTCTCACCGTATGCCCCTCGAAGATCGAGATCCGCTCGGCCTCGATCATGTAATCATCGATGTAGCGATTCCGCGTTGCAGTGTCGAAAGCTTGAGACAAGGCGATAGCGGGAAGTCCCGCAATGTTCGCTTCGAGACAGGCACCAACCGTACCCGAGGACATAACGAAGCCCAAACCTTTGTTGAAACCTGCGTTAATTCCGGACACAACAAGATCAGGACGCCGAGCACACAGATTGTACACAGCCATGTTCACGCAGTCTGCGGGGGTTCCATCCACCGCAAAAGCCTTGCGCCCGAAGATCTCGATATCATGCACATGCACAGGATTGAAGCGGGTCATACTCTTCCCCGTCCAACTCTGCTCTCGGAATGGCACCACTATCTCGACCTCTCCCAGCTTCGACAGATATCGAATCGCGATCTCGAGCAACGGCGAGCGGTGACTATCATCGTTGGTGAGAAGAATCCGCATCGTTCTCAGACGCTCCCGCCGAGAAACTCTGCGATGTAGCGCTTGAACTCCCTTCCGCGATGCTCGAAATCGGAGAACTCGTCGAAGCTCGCACATCCTGGAGAGAGCAACACGACACCGCCTGCGCTCGTAAGTTTCAGACCTTGTTCAGCAGCATCCTTCAAGCTCGGAACTACTACGTGCTCTATCCCCGCTGCACGGCAGTGACTACCGAGGAGAGGCCCGTCCTTTCCGAAGCAGACAACCGATAACATGCGCCCCCTGTTCTCGCGCACCTCGTCGAGCAAAGGCTTCCACGAGCCTGCCTTAGAGAGACCTCCGAGCATCAGGGTTACCGGCTGATTCGGGAAGGCCTGGCTCACCGTAGCGAGTGCCGCCACTGACGCTGCAACTGTAGTCGATTTCGAATCGTTTATCACCGTTCGCGTGACGTCACGAACACACACTTCGAGGCGATGCTCTAGGGGCGTAAAGCTCTCGAGAGCTTCCTGAACGGTCCGCTTCGGCACTCCGAGTCTACGAGTGGCGAGTATAGCTGCCGCCATATTGAAGCGATTGTGAGGCCCCAGGAGAGATACTGCCTCCATGCCGTACTCCTCGCGTTCGCACTGCATCTGCACGCGGATGATACCTGCGGAATTCGCGGCATACGAGATATGAGCCCACGTTTCAGCGAGACTCTGAAGTGTACGCTCCTCGCACTCGCCAAAGAACGCAAGCGAGGCACGCGATGCGCGCGCCATCGCTCGAACGACGGGATCGTCGGCGTTTGCAATAGCGAGATCCCCTTGGTCCTGCAGCCTGAATACGCGCGCCTTAGCCGCTGCGTAGCGCTCCAGCGTACCGTGGCGCTCAAGGTGGTTTTCACTCACATTCAGAACGATGCTCACTGCTGGCTTGAGTACTGTGCACGCTTCGAGTTGATAACTCGAAGCTTCGACCACCAAGGTCGAGCGCTCGCCTCGCAACTCCGAGAGGAGTTCGGCGTTGGAGATCACCGGAGTTCCCACATTCCCGCACAGGTACGACTTGATCCCCGCATGCTTCATGATGTGGTCGATCAAGGACACGGTCGTGCTCTTGCCGTTACTCCCAGTCACGACGATGCTCCGACCGCCGTGTAGCTCTATTCCTAATTCCAATTCGGACACGTAGGGAATACCGTGGCGCGTAATAGTACCGACTATGGCGGATTCGAGGGGAACTCCGGGACTCAAGACTGCGAGACCGACACCATTGAGGATGGGCGCAACCGCCTCACCGTCCACACCGAAATGAATGCCGATGCCCTCTCCACGGAGCTTCTCTACATCAGCTAGAAACTTCGATTTCTGCGCGAATACTTCGGCGGTCTGTCGCTCTGCCACGAGAACCTGAAGGCCCCTGCGAGAGAGAAAACGAGCACTCTCGACTCCACTGATGCCGAGCCCTACCACCAGTACCTTCTGTGAACTTCGCCGAAGATTTTCGACCGTATCGCTGAAGCTCATATCTTACCGCAATTTGAGAGATGTCAAGGACACAATCGCGAGCACGATGGAGATGATCCAAAATCGTACGATAATTTTCGGCTCCGCCCAACCTGAGAGCTCGAAATGGTGATGTATCGGAGCCATTCGAAACACGCGCTTCTTCGTCGCCTTATAGTAGTAACGCTGAATCACGACGGAAGCGCCCTCGATCACGAACACACCACCAGCAATTACCAATATAAGCTCCTGCTTCACCAACACGGCCACGAAGCCGAGCGTGCCTCCGAGCGCCATCGAACCCGTATCACCCATGAAGACCTGCGCTGGGAAGGTGTTGTACCACAGGAACCCGAGCCCGGCCGCGAACATACTGGCTAGGATTATGGCGACCTCGCCCGCCCCACTCACGTAATGTACTCCGAGATAATCGGCATACTTCGTGTTACCGGCCACGTACGCAAATACGCCGTATGTCACTGCAACCGTCATCGCCGGTCCAATCGCGAGACCATCGAGCCCATCTGTGAAATTCACCGCATTCGAGGTTGCGACCAAGACGAGCGAGGAAAAAATGACGAACCCGACGACCCCGAGTTGAAAGGAAACGTCTTTGAGAAAAGGAACAGTAAGCTCCGTACCGAAGCCCATCATGCACAAGATAGAAGCAGCAGCACCGCCCAAGGAGAACTGCACGATCAACTTGCCGCGTTCCGACAGCCCCTTGGAATCCTGCTTGGTGATCTTCTTCCAATCATCGATGAATCCGAGATATGAGAACCCTAGCATCACGGCTATGGTCAGCCACACCTTCGCGTTCGTGAGATCAGCGAGCAGCAGGGTCGAAACGAGGACTGCTGCAACAACTACCATGCCTCCCATTGTAGGCGTTCCGCGCTTACCTTCGTGCGCCTTAGGCCCATCGTCGCGGATCGGTTGCCCCTTTACCCCACGCTGCTGCAACCAGCGAATAAAAACGGGCTGAAGCGTAAGCACAAAGACGAACGCAACCAGAAACGCCAACATCCCTCTGAAGGTCTGATACTTGAAAACGTTGAGCCAGCTGTAAGTGTCGTGGAGTGAATACAGGAGGTGATACAGCACAGTAGATATCCTTCAAGAGCACGGTGATCAGAGAAGCTCTGAAAGTATCATCCGTCGCGCCACCCGTCGAGAGGGCTATTTTCAGATATTTCAGAGAGTTAGCGACCTCGCACCGACTGAGTCCGGCTCAGGGAGAAGGTCAAGTCACGGGGAGACGAGAACTCAGCATTGCCTCCGATTTCACAACGAGTGGGTGGTTTGGTTTAGTTGAGCGTCAGAATAGCTTCGGAGGGGAGGGATTCACCCTAGTCCCCCTTAGGGAAGCGAGGCGAAACCCGCCACTCTTCTACGTGAACGTGCTCGTGCACCTGAACGTAAACGTACCCGAAACAAAAACATCAAGATGTTCGGGTACGTGCACGTTTACGAGCACGAGCACGTTCACGTGATAAGTTCAAAAGTGAGGCCACAGGTCAGTTCTGCCTTACTTCCTTAAAGGACTTTAGCCCGCTCAGAAATGCCAGCGCTACCTCCTGATCGGAAAACGGCAACTTCTCCTTCCCGATAATCTGATAATCCTCGTGCCCTTTACCAGCTATGACGATCGTATCTCCGGGAGCTGCTTGACTGATTGCTGCGCCGATAGCCGCGCGGCGATCCACATCGACAACTCGGGCCTGTACTCCCGAGGCTAAGATATCTTCGATGATCTTCTCGGGCACCTCCGTACGCGGATTGTCCGACGTCACAACAACCTCGTCCGCTACCCGCGCGGAGATCGCGCCCATCTCAGGACGCTTCCCTCGATCCCGATCTCCACCGCATCCAAATACTACCCATAATTTCCCCTCGGTCGAAGGACGGACAGCTATTAACGCTCGCTCGAGAGCGTCAGGCGTATGGGCGTAATCCACAAAGACACGCGGCCCAGACGTTCCCACACGTTCGAGCCGTCCGGGTACCTGTGCTATCAACGGAAGGGCCTTTAAGATAGCTTCGGGCCGATAACCAAGCGCCATACACGACGCGAAAGCAGCAACCACGTTCTCGGCGTTGTGGCGTCCGATAAAGGGAGCATTCACGTCGAAGATTTCGCTCGAGTCGCGCACATGCAACGAGAACACCATGCCGGTGCCTACCTCACGAATCGAGGAGATACGAATCGCTGCATTATCCGACGAACCGAAAGACCAATCGTACAAACCGAGCGCACGCAGCTCGCCCATCAATTTCAAGCCGTGCGGGTCGTCGATGTTCACTACTGCCGCTTTTGTCCCCTTGGCACCGCGACTCAGAAGCGTGAAGAGTTTACGTTTGGCTGCGAAGTAGTTCTCAAAGGTCTGGTGGTAATCGAGGTGATCCCGCGTAAGGTTCGTGAATACACCGACATCGAACTCCACATCGTCGAGCCGCGATTGATCGAGGGCATGAGAGGATGTCTCCATGACACAACTTCGCGCCCCCGCACGCTCCGCTTCTGCCAGCAGACTGTGAATCGAGAGGGGATCCGGACTCGTAAGACCGCCATCCCTGCGATTACCCCCTAGATACTCGGACCCCAGCGTCCCTATCCTGAGCGCGCCCTCCCCCATGTGGTGGAGGAGCTGATATACGATCCAATTGGTGGTCGTCTTGCCGTTGGTCCCCGTAATTCCGACTACGCGCATGCGAGTGGATGGGTCACCGTGAAAAGCCGCTGCAAGTCGACTGAGCGCCGATCGCGATCCGGAAACCACGATTCCTGGCTTACCTCCGAGCGCGTGGGCATCTTCGACGACCGCCGCGAGCGCCCCGCGCGCAAATGCATCAGAGACGAAGGCGTGACCATCGACGGAGAACCCGCGAATAGCGACGAAGAGCGCGCCGGGCTCAACGTGCGAGCTGGAGGCCGTTACGGAATGGCATTCGAGTGTTGCGTCACCGTCATTGACGATTGTGCCGCCTACGATCTGTGCGAGCTCATGGAGGGAGTGAGAAATCATAGTTCCACTATAGAGCACTTGTGGGGTTGGGGAATAGCCTGGAGGAGGCATGGTGGTTCATCCCACCTGACCCCATCACCAGATTCAGAGGAGCATTGGAAGGACGCCCGTGTCGTTGCGGGCTCTAGCTAAGCGCGCCCTCGGTTCGGCTACACTGATGCCGTCTGGCGCTGCCTGGCCTCGTTCCCATTAACAAAGGCGGCTACCGTCTTCATGACAGCTTGGTTGGAAACGGTGCCGAGCACCTCTCCGTTAATGAGGATCTGCGAGCGGTCACCCTCTTTGCTCACGACCTGCAGAAGCTGGCTCTTGCCGCTCTCCGACTTCCGGATTAACGAGAAACGTCCCTCGGTCGGGCCGTCGTGGAAAAATCTTATCCCCCTCTCGTTTTCTGGGTCGACAAACTGGGCTACCGTTCGCTGGAGACTCTGAAATGATTGTTTCGTTACCTGTTCGGCACCATCTCCCGAACTCGCCCCCTTTGAGTCAGCTTTCCCTGTCGTAGATGCCACTGATGGCTCCTTGACGGTGTAATGCTTGAATCTCGTCGTCTCGAAGGACAGATTCCTTCCCGCTGCGAAATCCTTGGCAGTATCAATCGCAAGGCCGTTCCACATGCTGGCGGGCCTCTTTTTACCATCCACGACAACGTCCACCGCCTTGCCATTCAAGAAAACGGTCACCTTACCTTCACGCCGAAACGCAAACTCGAGGGTTTCGTCGTTGCCGTACTGCCCCTTGCGCGAGATCGCGATACGCTCATCACCGAGACCCTTGATCAACTTGAGCGCTCCCCCACTCTCTTTTACCATCTCCCGCACCTGCTTCTTGAGGTTGTCGAAGTCGTGATTAAGGTGCTTGAGTGCCGTAGGGACTGAGGCCAGAACGAGCGCTCGCTGAGTCTCTGGAGTCCTCTCGAAGGTTCTGCCTCGGTACTTCTTACAGACCTCGTCGGTGATCGGCTTTACCTTCACATCGGAGAAATCGCGGAGCTGCTTCAAGGTCTCTGCCACGTGCGACTGCGCCCGCTGAATAGGTGCAGAAAACAACCCTACTCCTTGTCCGAGCCATGCTGCGCACCGTCGTAAAAACGAACCAGTGGGTAATATCGTAGCAGCTATGAGCGAGGAACGCGCTCCCATCACTCCACGCTCCAGGTGCGCCAGAGTATCGAGCACTCCCGGAGTACCAAGAGAGCTGGCGAGAGTTGATACCTCCGCAATGTCCTGGGGTGCCATCGCTTTCGAATGCTGTCGTTCCGAGCGACCTGCCTTTCGCCCTTGCTCACTGCGAAATCCTTGCGGAAGATGCGACGACCGGATAGCTGCGGCTTGAGTATCGCCGGGAGAAGCAGGCGGCTTTCTGTCCTTAGTGCCAATATGAGGAGAAGGGGTCTGCGAAGTTTTAGCCATAAACACGCCCTTTACATGTACAGACCAGATCAGTACACGCATTCCTCAAACTACTCAAATATAAATACAAGCTTGGCACTAACAAACCAGCCCCTCAAGCCAGCCGATGACGATGGTCATATCGGTCCAAAGACACCAATAGCCCCCGAATCGGACTGATCGCAACGGCTCTTGGCTCGCGAGGAGACCAAGACAATTTGTGTGCTGCTAGGACGACTTCAAAGATACAGACGCCCCCCACACTCGAAAAAACGCAGTATTTATTGGCTTTTAATTACAAGACCGCTGCCCTGCAAGCGGCCCTTCCTCGGCTCACTTATGAGAAACCTCGGGAGGCGCCGTGTGACACACGCACACCATCCCAGCACTGCCTCCCCTGCTTCGGCTCATAAGCCCTCCCTACAGGGCATGTAAGCGTATACCCGTCTCGAGAGAATCACCCCATGCCGTACAGACGAACAGTCTTAATCCCAGACGGAGAACACGAACTCGCCTTGCGCGTTGTGCGTTGTTTGGCACAAGAGAGGGTTTTCAAGATACATGTACTGTCGAGTATCCACTCTGCACCCATTAGGCTATCGCGGCACACGCATGAGTTTCATACTCACACCGCTCGCGTTATCGACCACTCTCGCGTTGCGGCGATCCTCGATGCTGTCAAAAAGACCGGCGCGCAGGTGATTCTGCCGGTCGCTCTCCCGACTATTCGGCTCATGGCAGAACACTATCGAGAGATCTCCAGCTTCGCCGCACTTCCTCCGATGCCATCACTCTCACTGCTCGATACGTTTGCTGACAAGTGGCTTCTCGCGAAACTGCTGGAACGAGAGGAGATCCCACATCCCAAAACCTTCTCGCTTCCCTCGCTCCCTTGCGACGAACAGCAATATACCAACATGAAGTTTCCCCTCATGGTGAAAGCCCGCACGCGTACGGCTGGCGGCGGCATCTGCCTGTGCCGTAGCCCTCGCGAGATCGTAGACTTCCTCACGAAGCAGAGTGACCCGGGTGAGTTTTTCCTACAGGAGTTTGTCTCAGGGCCGGACGTCGATGTGAGCATGCTGTGCCGAGACGGAGAGACCCTCGCCTACACCATACAACGCGGTCTCGTGCCCTCTCATAAACCTTTTCATCCTCCGGCGGCGATCGAATTCATCCAAGATGATCGGACGTTCGAAACTATTCGGCGCCTCGTGCGTGCGGTAAAGTGGTCTGGAATAGTACACTTCGATTGCATCCACGATCTCGAATCAGGAGAGACAAAGCTCCTCGAGGCGAACCCGCGCTATTGGCGAAGTCTGCTCGGCTCACTCAAAGCCGGGGTCAATTTCCCTTACCTTGCCTGCCTCGCAAGCGAGGGCCGGAAATTCGAACGACCGAATTATCGAAACATCCGCTACGCTCGACCACAGGCAGCCTTGGGGATGTTCGTAGGTAGATGGTCGAAGCGTCGAACTCTTCGTTGGAGTATACGGGATTCGGATTTCTCGGAATTTCTTCGAGATCCTTTACCAGACATCGCCATTCAGGCCGCGCGGGCGACCGGAAAACTCTTCAGCTGAGCGCATGCCATCAGAACAGCATGCCCGGTTCGTTGGCACGGATGATATCCAACAAACCGTCGAGATCGGAGAACTGTCGAGACGAATTGAACATGACCGACTTGTCCGTCGAAGCCCCCTCTGGACCGTACATGAGCGCAAAACATACGTTTCGCTCACGAGCCACGAGGATCGCATCTCTCACGAAGGTACCACCACCGATGAAGATCACCATTCCATTGTGAGCCGCGACGTAGTCGACCAGTTGATGCGGCACGGTGAAGAGGCTACCACTTAAGGGAAGAACATGGGTAAGACCTGGTGTAAAGGACTGTGTCGTCTGGTCCGCCTGCACCGTAGCACTGACGAGTGAGATACGCTCGTCAGCTCCCACATGCTTATTGTGTGCGATCACCGCCGATGAGAGTACGGTCGTAATACCAGCATCTTTGGGTCGGCCTATCATGAGAAAGGTCGTGCCTGGGTTGATGACCGACACCAAGCCCTTCAACATCTCGGTAATGATCCGCTGATGACTCTCCGAAATGCGGTGCCACCACCGCTCGCCGGACGCACCGAGGATAAGCAGGGGTTTCTTGCCGGCCGTCGCCTTTTCGATACTCTCCTGCGAGAACTCAATGCCATGTGATGCAAGGTGTTGTTCGAAGGCTCGCGTCGTTGCCTCATCCGATCGAGGACCAGGTACGACAAGTGGCGGCAAGGCGGCAAAGCGCTTCTCGACTTGCGCTATGTAATCGCGGGGAAGATTACCCAGCTTGCGAGAGAAGCGCGCAGCCTCACGCCGCATGTGGGTGTTCTCGTGTTGAACGATGATGTCGATGTGGTGGTCATTGAGTCCAGCAAACGAAGCTGTGTCGTCGAGCTGCCAGATGTCGGTTTGGAACAGCCCTCCAGCATCGGAGCACACTACGAAGGGGATCTCGCGGTTGAGGCACTTCACCATCTCGAGCTCTTCCGCCGTATCGATATTGTTGAGCGCCAGATTCGAATCGGGATTGAACTCTATCACCACAAGGTGATCGCGAGCCAAAGACTCCGCAATTTCGAGCGCATCATCGTCGAGGCCGTGAGCCGCGTGTCCGATGCGAACCCTCATTCGATACTTTTGCGCCAAGCGCAGCGACTCGCGCACGTTGCTAAGATTTTTTCGATTTTCCCCAGCATGGATTCGGAGGGTGAATTCCGGGTCGTGCTCCTGTGCCCACTCTGCGATGGCACGTATATGCGTCTCGAGATTTCCGATCTTGTTGTCTTCGAAACCGACGAAGTCGACACCTACAAGGTAAGGACTCGCTCCCATAATGGTGAGCTTCTCCACCTCTCGCGCCAAGATCAAATCGGGTAGGTTTCTGGGGAGTCCCGCCAAGAAGCGCAGCTTGACCCCTGTCTCTTCCTCTATTCGCGGAAGATGCTCGTGAAGCATCTTGATGTACTCGGGCAACAAGAGTCCGCTGGAGGTCGCCGTTATCTCGGCATAACGTACCCCTTGTCGAGCATATTCCTCTGCGTACTTTCTCAAGAGGTCGCGAGCGATGGCCGGCGATTTGGTGATCGGTGTCCTGAAACGGTACACCGATACCTCGAGATCGCCGAACGTGACCTGTCGGTCAGGGGGAACTGACATCGCCGCAGAGAGGATCTTGCGGCTCGCTGTCGAGAGCGTCTGCAAAGGTACTGCTTCCTCCTCTGCCGGAATACGACCGATATCCTGACCATCGGTCGGTGCATAGAAATAGCGCTTGGTAAGGCACACGTCCTGCCGCGAATACGGAATTCCGAGCTCCTCCAAGAGGCGCGTCGGATACGGGACCTGATTACGCAGAGCGATCTCCATCAATCCCTTGGCCGAGACCTGACCCGAACTGTGAGTATGAAGATCCGTTCTGAGCAGCGGAGGTTTCAATTTCTGACGCGGATACGGAAGCCACCGATGGAGCTTCTCATTTGCCAGCATGCGGGTTTCGAACACAGTGAGCTTCTGAAACACCTCTGCATACTCTACGCCGCGCGCCGTGACACGATACCGACCGAACAGCTCACCTTCGTGGACATCGGAACCACCGAGGCGTATCTCAATGTGAAAGACCGCGCTTGCGCTCGGCGGAAGTTGGAGCATCAGCGCTGGATTGGAGTCCTTCCGACGAGTAAACTTGAGCTTCTCTCCAGCGACGTCCAGGCTAATCAAGGTCGCGAGGTGGTGCTCTACCCGCCCGGTGGTTCGCACCGGTCCGATAATCCTCCCGGCGAAGTTGCGCGTGCCGGGGGTGTACACGAATATGAGTTGGTAGTGGTAACCCCAATCGAGGGGGTGTTCGATCGTAACGTGGGCCATGTACAAGTATAAACCAGTGAGGGAGAAATTGACACCCCCCTCAAAATGTCCCTTGTTTGGCTACCTTGCCCTCATTCGAAGCGACCGCTATCCGTGGGAGCAAGGTGGAAGGAGTATTCCCACAAGGCACTGATTGGGCGTGCATTCAGTTTTGGGTCTTCTCGGAATCGAGTGGGTAGGACTAGGTGTTATCCGACGTGAACGTACCCGAAACAAGCGTCATGGGGGCTGAAGGCATAGCTTGGAAAGCATGGTTGCAATCCTTGTAAGCAAACGCTTCCTAGCGCGATACTCGTCAGGCGAGACATAGCTTAGAGCGCTTAACAGTTCAAAGAGCGCACCACACTCCATGACGGATCCTCGCACTATTGAGAAATAGCGCTGTTCGATAAATGTCTAATTTTTCATAGTCGAGCATCCAACTCTATTTCGGGCAGGACGGGATAAAGTCGCTCGTTCGGGTACCTTCACGTTCACGTTTACGTGCACGAGCACGTTCACGTGGAAAGGCGCGATGTATAGGTCAGAACAAGGGCTTACCTCATATCTGTTTCCGCTTTCGCTGCAGGGAGGGGGTTTGCCTCGCTTCTCTCGGTTTCAGCGGACGTAGGAGGCCTGAACCAACTCCTCGTCCTTAACCTTGACCTCTGTCTCAGGACGCACGAATGGAGAGCGCTCTGTGTTAGCTCCCAGTTCGTGGCGGGTCGCAAGGAACTTAAACGATCGCTCCATGACGCGCTGGAACACCGGCGCAGCTAGCGTGCCACCGTAAATACTCTTGCTCCTAGGCTCGTCCATGATCACCATAGTGGTTAGATTTCTGCGCACTCCCATCGGAGCTCCGTCTGCGAATCCAACGAACGAGGCTACATAGGCACCCGCTTGATACCCCCTGCCTCCCTGGGATGCTTTCTGCGCAGTTCCGGTTTTACCGCCGACACGAAGGCCTTCGATCTTCGCGTTACCTCCTGTGCCGTGCTCGTCCTCGACTACTCCGTACATCATGTCGCGAGCCAGCTCGGCTGCTTTCTCTGAGATAATTCGCTCTCCCTTGGGGATACCGTAATCATCCATGACGACCGAAAGCTGTGGAAGCACTCCGCCGTTGGCGATCGCTGCCACTGCGCGAACTACCTGAAGCGGTGTCACTGCAACTCCCTGTCCGAAAGAGTGCGTCGCCACATCTACCTTGGCCCACCCAGAGACGGAACGCAAAATGCCACCCGACTCTCCGGCGAGGCCTAACTTGGTCGACTGTCCGAAACCGAACTTACGCAGGTAGGAGTAGAGGCGCTCACTCCCCAAACGAATTCCGACCTTGGTCATTCCGATATTCGAGGAGCGCACGACCACGTCGCGAAAAGAGATTACTCCAGAGGGGTGCACATCTTTAATCGTGTGCGTCGAGAACGGGAATCTGCCATTTTCACAGTCGATGATATCTCGAGGGGTGACCACTCCTGCGTCGATCGCCGCCGCCGCCACTATCGGCTTCATGACCGAGCCGGGTTCGAACACCGCCTCTACCAAGAGATTGCGAAGCTCGTTCTTGGATGCTGACGAGGGAACATTGAAATTGAAGCTCGGAGATTGACTGAGCGCAACGATCTCTCCGGTGTCGGAATCCACCATGACCGCCATCGCTTGCTTGGCATTGGCCGCTTTGCGTCCCTGCTCGAGCTCTTCGTCCATTATGATCTGGAGGTCGGCGTCTACCGTCATACGCAGAGGATTGCCCTTGGGGAGCGAGAATGGCGTATCGCCGTCGTCGCTCACGAACTGAGTGATCTTGCCGAAGGCATCGCGCGTAACGCGAGTCTTGACGTGATCGACGTGCAGGCGGCGCTCGAAGAGGCTTTCGATACCGGAGAGTCCCACACCGTCGATCCCCACCTTACCGATGAGCGCGCTCGAGGCTTGGTTGTAGGGATAGAAGCGCCTCGACTCGAGTACGGTTCCCACACCTGGGAGAGAGAGATTCGCCAAGTTCTCCGCTTGGAAGCGCGGTATCTGACGCTTCAACCACACGAAGGGTTGAGAGCTCTTGAGCTTCGTGGAGACATCGGAAGCCTTCATGTCGAGAAGGCGCGCCAGCTCGCGAGCGGTTTTTACTTTATCCAGCACCTGTTTGGGGCGCACATACACCGACTCGGCAGGGACCGAGACCGCAAGGAACTTGCCGTTTCGGTCCAACACGGGACCCCGCTCCGAAGCTATCTGAAGCTCAGATACGTGCTGACGGATCGCCCAGTCTTGCCACGTTTCGAAATCGGAGATCTGGAGGCTGTACAACCTCCAGACAAGGCCAGCAACCCAGACCAACGAGAGGAAGCCCAAGATGCGCAAGCGCATTGGACGTTGCTGCACGAGGCTCGCACATGCAACCGCTGACCGCCGTGACGCGGCGAAGTCCGTACCAACGAGCGAACTCCCCTGCGAATGGCGCCGTGCACCCAAGGGTTGCACACCTCCTGGCGACTCGGACATCTTCCCTTGCGAAGCTATCTTTTCCACCGCCATGCGGTCGTCGTCCCTACATGCAGTGCACGGGGCCTCTGCGCCCCGCGCCACTAGTACGCAATTCTGATGGTCTGATTCGGCTTGTGGTCGGCCAGGCCCACGCGCTCACGAGCGGCCCTGGACAACGAGTCCGGCCTAACGAGGATAGAACGCTGGAGTTCCAGTTCACGCTTCTCCATGTCGAGAGACACCGTCAACTGACGCTCCCTGGCCAACTGATACCCGAGATCGGTCGCCTCGAGCTTCGAACCTACTCGCACGGCCAACACACCGAGCAAAGCCACCGCTGCCACGATCTGCATCTTTGCCGAGATCGCCGTGGACTCACGCTTCACATAAACCGACTGATACTGCAAACACACTGCCATATAACCAACCCTCTGTGTCTTCTTACAATTTTATTCGCTATCTGTCGCCACCCAAAATGAACGACCCAACATTTTTCTCACTCGCTTTACTTCAAAAATCTCTCTCGAATTCGAACACTCGAAGACGTGCGCTGCGCGACGCTGGATTGCTCGCAATTTCATCTTCGCTGGGCACGATCGGCTTGCGATTCACGACGCGACCGATCTTTTTCTCAGTGCGCGGACCGCGCCACGACGCAGGATAACTTCCCGCAGACTCCCAACTGCGCATGCGATTGGTCACGAGCTTGTCCTCCACTGAATGGAAGGTGATTACAGCAAGGCGACCGCCGTTCTTCACGAGACGCGGCGCGGCATCGAGCAGGGCGTCAATCTCCTCCCGCTCCCGATTGATCTTCATGCGGAGCGCCTGAAATACCACCGTAGCCGGATGAACCTTGGACTCAGAGCGTTTGCCGAGATGAGAGAACCGGATGACCTCCGCCAACTGCTGCGCACTCTGGAATGGGCGCTCATTGACGATAGCGCGGGCGATGCCACGTGCGTTTGCCCCTACTCCTCCCTCTGCCAGAGCTACATAGATGTCGTGCTCCGAGGCGCGATTGACGAACTCTGCGGCGGTCTCTCCGGAGCCTTCGTCCATCCGCATGTCGAGGGTCTCGGTATCTGCAAACGAAAAACCGCGTCCCTCACGTAACTGGTCGGTAGACATGCCGAGATCTGCGAGAACACCGTCGAAGCCTCGGAACGAAACCACAGACTCCACCTTGGAAAAGGGAGCGTGAATCAATTCGAGGCGCTCCCCATAACGAGCTCCCCAGCGACGCCCGCGCTCGATTGCGCGCCCGTCACGGTCGAGGGCGACCACCCACGCATCCGGACTCGCATCAAGCAAGGCGCGCGAATGCCCCCCACCTCCAAAGGTACAATCGAGAAACATGCCACCCTCCGATGCGCGTAGCGCCTCGACGGCTTGACCGAGCAATACCGGGACGTGATAAACCTCGCGCTCTACTTCGCTCATATATCTACATCTGCAAAGAGGTCGGGATTGGCTAACAGCGCCTGCTCAGAGGCCGCAAAGATAGTGTCCCACACACGCTTGTCCCAAATACGAAAACCATGAATCGAGGCGGTAAAAACGGCGTCCTTTTCCAGATTGGCGTAGCTTCGAAGATAGCTCGGTACGAGAATGCGGCCGTTGCCGTCGATAGGACACTCTGACGCTCGGCTGAGGTAGAAGTTCTCCAGCCTTTGAAGCTTACTGCTGAAGCGACTCTTCTCTCGCAGGCGAGATTCGAAGTCCTCCCACGCGTCGAGAGCAAACCCTTCCACACAGCGAGCCCCCTCTGAGATGAAATTGGTCAGCACGACTGCCCGCTGATCTCGCTCTGTCAGGACCTTCCGAAACTCACTCGGCAAGCTGACCCGCCCTTTGTCGTCTACGGTGTGAACGCAGTTGCCACGAAAAGAGACGTACGGTGGGCGCTTTGAATCTCGACCATCCTGGGTGAAATGCTCCTTTTCACCCAGTTGTTCCTTTTCAGGCCTGTCGATCATCTCTGCACCCACCGACGTTTAGGAGAACCATAACCGCAGAAACAACCAGTACATCCGAACCAAGCACGTCTTGTGGGATAGAATGCCACTTTCCCCCACTTCGTCCCACCATACTAAAGAACATAACGTCTTACCGTCAACGGGTAAAAACGCATAACAGTCGAATTTTTCTGCTTATTTTAAGCTGGTTGAAGCAGCCACCGAGAATCAGGTGTTCTTAAGGGAGGTTAGATTACTCAACTGTCACGCTCTTGGCGAGATTTCGCGGCAGGTCGACATCTGTACCGTTCATAACCGCAACGTGGTAGGCGAGCAGCTGTAGCGGAATGTTGAGCAACAACGGACTGAGCTCCGCTGACACGTAGGGCACTCGGATAACAGCCTCGGCCTTTACCCCCAAGGCGCGATCCTCAGGCGCGTCGGTTACTACCAGCAGGCGCGCTCCACGCGCCTCCACTTCCTTGAGATTCGAGAGGGTCTTTTCGAAGAAGAGCTTTTCTCGTTGAAGGATCATCACTACAGGCATCTGCTCGTCAATCAACGCGATCGGTCCGTGCTTCATCTCTCCAGCGGGGTAGCCTTCGGCGTGAATGTAGGAGATCTCTTTGAGCTTCAGTGCACCTTCCAGGGCTATCGGATAGCACGTCCCCCGCCCGAGAAAGAGAAAGTCACGCGAGTGACACAACTTCTTCGCAGCTGCCACGACATCGGCGTTCACTTTGAGCGCGCTCGACACGGCTTGCGGGAGCTGCATCAGGGCATGCAACATTTTGCGACGATCCTCGGCAGGTACTGTCTCTCGGTGCTGCGCGAGATAGAGCGCCAGAAGCTCCAGAGCCACCAGCTGCGTCGAGAATGCCTTCGTGGACGCCACACTGATCTCGGGGCCTGCGTGTGTATAGAGAACCATGTCTGCCTTACGACAGATCGATGCTCCGACCACATTGCATACCGCCAGGGTAAGCCCCTTGCCGATCGCACACTCCAGAGCACCCAGCGTATCGAGAGTTTCCCCCGACTGTGAGACCGCTATGACCAAGGTATCTGCATCTATCAGATGCCGTCGATAGCGGAACTCGGAGGCGTAGTCGACGTCGCACGGAATTCCCGCGAGAGACTCGATGAAGAATTTGCCCTCTAGACACGCATGCCATGCAGTACCGCAGGCAACCAGAACGACTCGCTTCAGATCCTTCGCTCGCGCTCCCAATCGCTCCAACTCGGGCAGAAGGATCGCCCCCTCGTCTTCCGAGAAGCGCCCTCGAAGAGTATCGTTCAGTACGGCACCCTGATCGTGAATCTCTTTGAGCATAAAGTGCTTGAAGCCACCCTTTTGTGCAGTTATCGGATCCCAAGAAACGGTCTGGTTGCTCCGTGTAACAGGCGTTCCTTTGTTCTCCACGTAGACCGATTGAGCCTTCACCTCGGCGAGATCCCCGTCTTCCAGAATCACTATGGTGCGCGTGTGCGCGAGTAAAGCGGGGATGTCGCTGGCTACAAAGTTCTCGTCTTTGCCGAGACCGAGAATTATCGGAGTAGAATTCTTGGCAACCAGTATGCGATCCGGGTGCTCCGAGTCTATCGCCAAAAATGCGTAGCTCCCCCGGATCTCAGCACACAATGCACGCATCGCTTCGAGCGGACTCTTTCCCTGCTCCAGGAAGCGATTGAGTAGATGTGCGGCGACCTCGGTATCGGTCTCTGACTTGAAGATACACCCCTCTTTCTCGAGCGCTGCGCGCAGTTCAAGGTAGTTCTCTATGATTCCGTTGTGGATCAAACTAACCCTACCAGCCGAATGCGGGTGGGCGTTCGTCTCGGTCGGCCGGCCATGAGTTGCCCAACGCGTATGTCCTATCCCGACAGAGGACTTCATCGAGCCATTCCTGTTAGCCAGCGCAGCCTTTAACTCCGCAAGCTTGCCGGTAGCGCGAATTATCTCGATATCGCCTTCAACCGAGAGGGCGACGCCGGAGGAGTCGTACCCCCGATATTCGAGCGCCTCTAGGCCTCCCACCAGAATAGGCAAGGCATCATTTTTCCCGATGTATCCTACGATTCCACACATACTTCACACGCCTCGCACTGCGCTGACAACCCTGCTCACTACGTATCGCCTACTACCGAGATGTAGCACGCACGAGAGCCCTTCTACAACGATAGATGACTATGCAGCTTCCTTGCGTACCTCATTGAGGGTCGTGATGGACGGCACTTCGACCATCGCCATGTAAAGCTGCGCGTAGCGCTCCACCATCCGTTCGAACGAGTAGCGCTGCCAGACCCTCGTCCGGGCACGAAGACCTATCGTTCCACGCCCTTCGGCTCCCAGTGAAAGCATCTCGGCGATTGCTACACCCAAGGCAAGTGGCTCTTCGGGAGGAACCAGCCGCCCCACTCCACACAGAACCTCTCGAGCAGCTCCCACATCGGTAGCAACACACGGAAGCCCACACGCCATGGCTTCGACCAGTACGTTCGAAAAGCCTTCGTTACGGGAGGACGACACGAAGAGATCCAACCCTGACATGATCGCCGGGATGTCGTGACGCTCCCCGAGGAGATGAACGCAGCGTGATATACCGAGCTCCGATACCAATGCCGTAAGCTTTTGATTGCCGGGGGAAACTCCTCGGCCAGCAAGGACGAAGTGTGCGTCACCCCCTCCCCACACCACGGCAGCCGCTGCCTGCAAGAACCCCTCGAAGTCCTTCTGAGGATGGTATCGACCGACTCCTCCGACCAGGAGACGATCCTCAGGTAGTCCCAATTCCCTGCGCAGACTCGCGCGAGCCGTGTCTATGTGCTTGAACTTCGTCATGTCGACTCCATTGGGAATGACGATACGACAGTGCGGAGCGAACCCGACCTCCTCGTGCTGTGACGCGGCTAATTCGACGCAGTACACGATTCGACTGACCCATGGAGAGAGCTTCGCGCCAGCTCGGATCGTCATGCGCGTGCCAAAGCGGTCCCGAGAGATATCGTAGAGACACCGCCTGACGTTCCACAGAACCGGAACCGCGATCCCCGACATCTTGGCAGCGATCATTGCAGCGAGGTTACCGTGATACATCCAACCCTGAACGAGGTGCGGTTGCCATTCTTTGATGATATTTCGCAGCTTCACGAGCCCTGCCAGGCTCGGGATTCCTCTGCACATTCCGAGTTCGATCACGGAAAATCCGGCCGACTCGAATTGCGAAGAGAGCGAACCTCCCCCTGCCAAGCACACCACGCGAGACTCAAACCCCCTTCCCTCAAGTGAATTGATCAGCCGCAGCAGAGTGCGTTGAGCACCATCTGGTGAAAGATCGGTAATACAGTGAAGAACTTTGACCTTCGTCATACCCGTTTTGCTCGCAAAAGAAGTGCTACCTGCGCTCGATCACTGACGTTCCCGTACGACACCGCATAGTGCACGAGTACGCCAACTGTAGTGTCGTCACATGCTCACGTGCCGGCAGCTCTGTTTAAACAATAGTAGAGGGACAGATAGGTATGAGGTGGATCACCGGTCTCGCCATATGCATTGCAGGTACGGCTTTACTCGGAGCCAGACTGGACTCGGCTTGGTCCGGTTATAAGGCACCAGCGCATCTGGCATCGAAAGAACTCGACGAAGACGACGAGGAGGGCCCTGAGTACAAGGGCGCTCCGCCTATCATTCCCGATGTGGAGGGATTCGGCATCAACACCTACGCCGGCAGTGGAAGACATCGTCGTCCCTTCCACACGAACGTCATACGGATCACTCGGCTGGACGACGCCGGCCAAGGGACCCTGCGCGCATGTGTCGATTATCGTGGCCCACGCACGTGCGTCTTCGAGGTAGGCGGTGAGATAAAACTGCGCAGCGCTTTGCGGGTAAAATCCCCATACCTCACGATCGCAGGCCAAACTGCCCCCCATCCAGGGATCACCCTGACCGGAGGAACCCTGCGCATAGAGACCAACGACGTTCTCGTTCAGCACATCGCCGTACGTCCTGGCGACGGTCGGGGTGGTGTCCTGCCCTCCTACAGAGACGGGATAGCAATCGGAGTCGAGAGACCAGGCTCCGCACACCACATCGTACTCGACCATGTATCGGTTACGTGGGCGCTCGACGAAAACATCTCTACGTGGTACCGAACTACCCGCAACGTGACGATCAGCAACTCGATCATCGCCGAGGGGCTAGACAACTCGATTCATCCCAAGGGGGCACACAGTAAAGGGCTCATGATCGGCGATGGAAGTCGCCGTATCTCCGTGTTCAGAAATCTCATAGCGAACAATATCGAGCGCAATCCGTACCTGAAACCGGGAACGACCGTCGAATTTGTCAACAACGTCGTGTACGGCTGGGGTCGTGACGGAGCGTGGTCCCTGTGCAACGTGACTGACAATGTAGGGCACGGGGAGCCGATTATGCTTTCGTTCATCGGCAACTACTACAAACCTGGCCCCTGGAGCTTTATTGGACCACCGCTCTACGGCAAGAAGCTCGCCCCTGGCACCAGGGTCTTCGCGCAAGGAAACATAGGGCCGACTCGCAAAAACGACGCCGAGGAGGAATGGAAGATCGCATCGCTGCCGGCCAACCCTTACCGTGCGTATTCACCCCCGTTCCGCGGAGCTCGAACGCGACAGATTCCAGCGCTACAAGCCTACGAACGCGTTCTCGCAGCGTCTGGGAGCCGCCCGCGCCGTCGCTCTGCCATCGACGCGCGTATAGTGGAGGACGTGCGCAAGGGCATCGGGGGCATAAAGGATTGTCTGAACGGGTGCCCTAACGCGGTCGGCATGATCCAGGCCGACCGCGTTACCACCACCAAGCTCTCACTTCCCACCGATCTCTTTGAGCAGTCCGACAAGACTGGATATACGCGCCTCGAGAAGTGGCTTCACGGACTTGCAAAAGAGCTCGAGTGATGTTGGCGCGAAAGACTGACCTGTAGCCTCACTTTTGAACTTATCACGTGAACGTGCTCGTGCTCGCAAACGTGCACGTGCCCGAACATCTTGATGTTTTTGTTTCGGGTACGTTTACGTTCAGGTGCACGAGCACGTTCACGTAGAAGAGTGGTAGGTTTTGCCTCGCTTCCCTAGCCTTCCCCTACGTAAACGTGCAGGTGCCCGCCACAGATGAGCGTGGCACCTGCCGCTTCACCTCACTTTTCGAACTGGCGGAGCGCCACGTCCAGCTCTGCTTCGGTCAGCATGTCACTGGTTACATTGACCGCGCGTCGATTCACTGCGTACGTCGGCCACGTTCCGACCTTGTCCCGAATCGCAAGGTTCCGCGTCCTCACGCCATCTATGATTCGAAAATCGTCCGCGTTTCGATTCCAAGGCCGCGAGCCGGCTTTGGCCATCACAGACTCGAACGTCACGGACGACGAGATGGGCGTTGGTCCTGTCAACACCCGCGTAGCCGCTCGGTACTGGGACTCGACGTTGCTGATCGCCGGTGCGATGTTGTCGTAGATGTAGAGCCTCGAATTCGACGGAGTATCGGCCGAGTACACGGCGTATGCGCTGTTGAGACCCGCTGGCCCCGAGCGATAGATATTTCCGATCACGTCCAGGTAGACCGGGATATCTTTCTTGTCGAGATCGGAGATGTTGGTGGTGTTCCAGGAGGACGTTCCACCCCACCCGTACACCACGTTGTTCAGCATCTCTCCCCGAGTGTCGTACTTCCAGCGAATGTTTCTGTCGTAATTCGCCGCCAAGAGATTACCGACGAATCTGACATCTCGGCCCCTCTCTCCGACCAGCACTCCATTACCCCTCGGGCCGAGCGGATGAATCGAACGATACAGCGACTCTGCGATGATGCTATCCTGCACGAGAACATTCTCCACAGGGCCAATCGTCGTCACGTTCGAGTCCACCCCCCACGACATCGAGAGGTTCTTGAGCCTGATGTTGCGAGTCGTCAGCCCTTTGACGGTGATCGAGCGCCTCTGCTCGGGGAGTGTTCCCGTAGAGCCGTCACCGCTCCGAATCGCAAGGTGCTCGATGCGCACATCGTGCGTCTGGATCGAAAATCCTCCATTCGTAATCAAGATTCCCGGCGCTGGCGCTGTTTGACCAGCTACGATCAGATCGGGCTCTGTTACGATCAGGTCGGAGGCCACTTTGAGCCGTCCCGAGATCTCGAACACGCACACTCGTGGTTCTGCAAGTGCCACGCACTCCCGAAGAGTCCCAGCCCCTGAATCCGAAAGCGATGTCACCTTCACGACCTTGTGCCTCTTCGTCGGTGTAGGTGTCGCCGTTGCGATCGTTCCTGTGGCTGATGTAGCTACCGGCGTTGCTGTTGCTACAGCGGTGGAGACCGCCGTGCTCGTGGCGGTCGGCGGTACGACCGTCGGCGCGCTGGTCGCAGTTGCAGTCGGTATCGCAGTCGCGATGATCACCGGAGTGCTGGTGGCAGTCGGAGCAATTGGAGTCGCAGTTCGTGTAGCAGTGGACGTAGCCGTCGGCGTCGCCGTCCTCGTTGCGGTGGCCGTTGCTGGCACCGGCGTCGCGGTCTGCGTCGAGCCTCCTGGTACGGAGTCGCTGGTGAACGAAAAGATGTAGTTCTCCAGATTCGTATATCCATTTGATGCGATCGCCATCGGATTGGATGGAATCGTAAAGGTGCGGGTCGCTGTCGGAATGACGGACCAAGCATCCTTCGGATTGTTCGGATCCTTTATCGAACCATCGATCAAGATCCTACCCGGTGTCGGACAGAATCCAGTTCCTCCCGTTCCTGTCACACAGCAGGTCGCTGTAGTAGTGCAATCCTTGTGCTTCCCCGTATCCGTGAGCGCCTCATTGATGATGCGCGTATCGTGTGGGTATCTCTTCCACGGTCGCGCTCCGACCTCAGGGGCCAGCGTGCTGAGGAGCACCTCTGGTGCCACCAGTTGAGCTGCTGCATTGGAGAGCGGGAACGCCGGAGAGCTTGCCTGCATCGAGGACGGCAATCCTTTGCCATTCGCGTTGGCGATCAACCACTCGCTGCCGGAATCGGTCGGTCGAGTGTTTGTTCCGATGTTGTGCGAGACGTACACCCGCGACGCCAGCGGCGTGGAGCTACTGTAGTAGAACACCGGCGACGTGGTATCGGCGCTCGTTGGACCCCGTTTGTAGAAATTGTACATGAAGTTGATGCGATTGCCAGTCGCACCGGAGGAGTAGTCCATATTCCATTGGTTGTAACCGGCCGTGTTCGAGTTCGCAAAGTTGTACACGAAGTTGTTCAGGAACTCGACGTCGGAATTACTCTTCATACGAACGTGCCGTCCATTCGAGTTCGCGACGAGGTTGCGGTAATAGGTTACGTTTTTCGTATTCGACCCGAGCAGAGAAAACATCGAATGCTTCCCTTCGGTGTCGCCGTGATTCGAGTTGTTCAACCCTTCAGCTATCAGTGAGTTGGAGATCGTGAAGTTTCGTATCGGCGTCGTACCGTCTGAGGTTCCGTTTACAGCTGTATACGTCGAGATCGATTCGTCCATGCCCCACGACACAGAAACATGATCGAACACGACCCGCTCTACAGGATCCGACGAGCTAGATCCCCAGACACCGAGTCCGTCTCGATCTCCTGCCCTGATCCCGTTACCCCCGTCGGTCGGAAGGTTTCTGTCACCTGGGCGTGATGCGATGTGCTGAATCAGCACATCGTCTGCTTGTACAACTATAGAGCCGTCTCGAACCTGAATGCCCGGGTACGGCGCAGTTTGTCCGAACACTGAGACATTCGGAGACTTGATCGTGATGCGTGTGAGGAGATTGATGTATCCTGCGACCTCGAACACACAGGTGCGCGGACCCGTAGCCGTCAAGCACGCCCGCAGCGATCCGGTTCCTGAGTCGTTGAGGTTCGTAACCTTCATAACCTGCGCCGATGCTGGAGACGTCCCACGTCCCGAGCCAGCTACAGTGGTAGTGCCGAACCCCACGGCGCCCGGGAAGACAGGCAGCGGGGATGTTTGCGCGTACGCTTCGCTCTGACAGCACACAAAGATGATGGAGAGCAAAAAAGCGAGCGCAGACTTCGCTGATGCAGAAATGCGCGAACATGCGAAGACAGACGATACATAGTGCCAGAGCGAACCCTTGCACCCAGGTGACGATGAAAGCTCGTCGTTGATCATATCCACAACCTCACTCGGTACTCCCCGAACTAAAAACGTACGTCGGAAAGTACGAGAAAGGCTGGGGAGTAACGCGATACCGAGACCAAAAAAGCCAGGGCACCGAAAACCAATCTGAACAAACCGACAAAACCGTGCTCTAGTTTTACGCTACGGATCCAGCTTGAGGTCGGCTAGCTTTTTTTAAGAAAAAAATACCGCAGATAATGGGCTCACGATGAACGTGACAACAGACGTCTTTCGTATCTCATCGAAAACTCAAGGCCTGATTTCGATAGTTCCTATGAAACACTTGATACGTGCAAGCGTACGCATGACCTCGAATTGTTATAAAGCAGTTTTGCTTGGCCCGTGTCGCCTCGGCTCGCGGCTCGCGCGATTCGAGATCACCGACCGATTTAGATGAGCACTGGGACGGCGACCGTGTCGGTCGCCGTGCGTTGCGCAACGATGTCGTTGATGACGGAGACGGCGCAGGTCGTAGGTTCAAGCGAACGGCGACCGACACGGCCGCCCTCCCAGGTGATTCGCGGATGGCAGACGTGCCTTCTAACGACTACTGCTCTACGAACCAGGCGTGGAATCGCCTCATCCCCTCTTCGAAAGATGTGTGTGGATCGTAATCCAAGAGTCGTCGCGCCTTGCTCACGTCTGCGTTGGTGATCTCTACATCACCCGGCTGCGGCGGGTGCTGTTCAATCGTCAACTTCTTGCCGCTGACCCGCTCGATGATATCGAGCGCCTCGTTGAGGGAAACGGTATCGGAATTTCCGAGGTTAAAGATCTCGTAGCCCAAAGGCCGATCTATCGCCTGCACGAATCCATGCACGAAATCGTCGATGTAGGTGTAGTCACGCCGAGTGGTGCCGTCACCAAATTTGCGGATCGGTTTTCCGTTCAGAGCTGCGGAGAGGAAGAGCCACGGCGCCATGTCCGGTCGGCCTCGCGGGCCATACACCGTGAAGGGCCGAACGACATTGATATTCATGGCGTAGAGGTGGTGGTAGGTGTACGCGAGCACCTCGGTAGCCTTTTTCGTCGCAGCGTAGGGAGAGATCGGACGATCCGTCGCAGAATCATCCTCCTTGAAGGGTATCGCCGAGGAGTTTCCGTAGACCGAGGATGACGATGTTACGACGGTATTGTCGACACCTGACCGACGAGCGACATCGAGCAATGAGAGCGTACCCTGCACGTTTGCTTGTTGATAGATGAAAGGGTCCTCGATTGAGGGGCGTACACCTGCACGGGCGGCCAGATGCGCCACATGGGATATGCGGTGGTCCCTGAATATTTTCTCCAGCAACGGCGTGTCGATGAGATCCCCTTCGACGAACGAGAAGCCGGAGTGCTTTTCGAGCAACCCGATGTTACGACGCTTGTTACCAACGGAGTAGTAATCATTGACGTTGTCCAAACCAACAACGGAATCCCCGCGATTCAACAGCCGCTCCGCTACGTGCGACCCGATAAACCCCGCAGCACCAGTTACGAGAACTCGCTTCATCGTTCCTGTATAACTCCCCTTTCACACACGAGCCACTATCATGAGGCGAAATCGCTCTGAAGGCAATCTCTGAGCAGTGATTTGCCAGATATGCCGTCATGCCCCATATCCCCCATAGACCATCATGTCGTACCCATCACCCTTGGTATCCAGGTCGTTGAGAACCACTCCCAGTACCCGTGCGTTGACACGCAATAGTCTACGGCGGGCCTCTTGAGCTACCTTTCGGTCAGTTACCCTACTCCGAACCACGAGCACCACACTGTCGACCACGCGCGACAACATTAACCCGTCTGCAACCGGCAGAAGCGGCGGAGAGTCGAGGAGTACGAAATCGTATCTCTGTTGCAGATCGTGAATGAGGTGTCCCATCGCATGCGAGCCGAGCAGCTCCGCCGGATTGGGGGCGCGACTTCCAGCGGGGAGGATATCCAAGCATGGTACGGCCGTACGGTGAATCACCTGATTCAACTGAGCTTGACCGGTGAGGAGGTCGCTCAACCCTACTCGTGTCGGCGCATCGGAGGGGTGAAAGATCTCACTCAACTGGGATACTCTCAGATCAGCATCGATCATCAATGTGCGATGGGATGCCTGTGCAAGAGTCACCGCAAGATTGGAGATAATAGTGGTTTTTCCCTCTCCTTTCATGGCACTCGAAATCATGACGACTCGCGGAGGATTGTCAGCCGAAGAGAGTAAAATTCCGGCGCGAATCGTTCGCAACGCTTCGGACACAGCGTCGCCCGGTGCCGATACCGCGACGATTCGTTGCGGCAGGAACGGTGGAGCCTTTGAGGGTTCGGTTGGACCACCGGCCACGGGAGGGGTAGATTTGCGTTCACTCTTGCCCCTGGAGTGATCGAGTAGCTTTTTCGCCTTACTCGGTAGTCCCTGGACATCCTCCTCGAACTGAGGAACTGCCCCCAAAAGCGGTAGATCTAGTCCGGTTTGCACCTCCTCGCTGCTCTTGAACGTCGTATCAAAGGACTCCAGCACGAATGATACTATCAAGCCCGTTCCCAGTCCGAGAACTGTAAACAAGACCAAGATAAGGTCGGTCTTTGGAGCGCTCGGCGATGTCGGCAGAGCCGCATAGTCACTTACGAACACGTTACTCGAGCTGCTCTGCGCGCTTATCTCGATCTCTTTTACCTGCTTGAGTACAGCCTGATACAGATCTCGCAAGGAAGCGGCCTCCTTGCTCAACACATTGTACTGGATCAAGCGCTTCGACGTTTCGTGCGCGGTGGACTTCTCACGCTCGATCTGTTCGCGCAACTTCTCTTCTCCATTCCGCTCTGCCTCGAATTGACTGCGCAGCCCTCGCACCGTGCGCTTCCGCTCCTCTTGAATTGACCTCTTGAGGTTGTCGATCTTGGCTCTCAACTCGACCATACCCGGAAACGCTGCAGTGACTCGGCTCCCCATAGTTGCGTACTCTGCTTCGGCCTGCTTCATACTCACACGCAACTGGCGCGTAATCTCGTCGTCGGTGGCCGAACCCTCCTCTGCTCCCTTACTAGTTGCCTCTGCAAGCAGGCTCTCTGCCTTAATCCGGCGCGCGGTTGCATCTGCCAGCATGCCTGCCAAGCCCTCTATCTGACGAATCGTCATGTTTCCTCCCTGCTCGTTGGGAAGGGTCAGAAGCTTGTTCCGTTCTGCATACGATGCCAAGGCTTGTTCTGCAGTAGTGACTCGTGCTTCGAGGTCGCTTGCTTGACGCTGCAGTAGTTGAAGATTCACCGCTATCGACTCCTGTCGCTCGCGCTGGAGGTGATCAATGAATCCTGTTGCGTGCGCATTCGCCAACCTCTGCGATAGCTGCGGGTCAGCAGTGGTCACCTCGATGCGCACGAGATTGGTCTCGTGAATCGGTGTAATGTCGACGAGCGAGAGGTATTTCTGGATCACTGCTGGCTTGTGAACGAAGTGATCGTCGTTCGTGAATGGCTCACTCTCGCTCACCTGCGTTGCCCCGAAGATAGTAGATCGAAGGAAAATCTTGGCCTTATCGACATAGGAGCGCCGAGTAGCCCAGTATTGCTCCAACTCTTGATACACATCGTCTCTGGAGAGCACCTGGTCAGCCAAGCCGGCAAGGTTCAATTTGGCGACCGTGGTCTTCTGATATTCAATCTTCCGCGTATCGTTACCGAAGAGGGTCTCAGACTGAACGTTCGAAAGAATCGGTGCATATCCTCTGATCTCCACCAACGTAGCCGCTGTGTAGAGGGATGATGTGAACGTGGTGTACAGGATAGCCGTCAGCGCAAATGCTGCGGTGATCGAAAGAATCAATGGGAGCCGCTTCTTGACAACCTTGAGGTAGTCGTTGAGGGTGGGCTCTTCTGGTGGAGGCGCAGCAGCGGAGTCATGCATGCGAAATGTCGCAGCTGAAGAGACGTCTGTGCCCCCTCCGTTCGAACCTGCTACCACCACATCCCTATTAGCTTCCCCGTAGCTCATGAATTACTCCGTGTCTTCGATATTCGAAACCCTGTAGACCCTTCCTTACCGACTAGCACATCACGGAACCCGTCTGGTCACTCCGAACCCATTGAACACGCTGTTGAGCGCTGTCACGACCTGACGCCGGAAGAAACGCCCTGGCTCACTCGGGACTCTTACGAAATCTCCGTTGCGAAGGCGCACATCGTTCCCACCGCGCAACCCCACCTCTTCGAGATCCATAGTAACAAGCGCCTTGCGTCCCGCTCCCATGTCACGAATGACCTCGACCTTGTTGACGTTCGCCGCGTAGGTAAATCCTCCTGCAGCAGCAACAGCGCCCATGGCCGATGTTCGCGATGCAAGTTTGTACGAGCCGGGCTTTTCGACCTCTCCATCCACTTCGTAGGTGCCAGCCTCTGGGACTATGATCATGTCTCCAGGTAGGAGCGGTACGAGGAGGGGCTGTTGGTTGACGTGACCGAGGAGGTCGTCCAATTCAATTTCGATCCCCATCCCCTGTGGCTGCTCGGCCTGGGCAGAGGCCATGGTCAAGGTAGCCGAGCTGGTTACAGAGCGTTCCCCTGAGGGTGCGATCAATCCTCCTCCTCGCTGGCCCGGCAAGAGGATTATGCGGTTGCTCGCGAGCTGCGTTTTTCCGCCAGCCTCCGAAAGCAGCTCTGTGAGAAGCTGCCCTTGGCGCTTGAGAGGATAGACTCCTGGTTTGGCAACCTCTCCGATAACCGACACGTGGTTCGCCTCGTAATTCTTCATCCCGACCTGCAAGTTCGGTGAACGAATGTAACGTGAATATCGTGCGGTCAACTCCTGAGTGATTGTCGAGAGATCTTTACCTGATACCGAGTACTCGCCGACGAGCGGCAAGGAAACGGTACCGCGCGATGAGACCTCGGCATCAGACGTGATGTCCTCGAAACCGAATACTGCCACGTGGAGGATGTCACCTGAACCAACGGTATAAGCACCACCGTCGGGACCAGGCGTGAGTAGGTACGAGCGCTGGGCCAAGAGATTCTGAAGACGCGTCTTGAGCATCGTCTCATAGGAGTTGAACTCCTCTTCACCGCCTAGATTCAGCAGCCCCTGCTTATCCTCTTTGACATCTCCTTTGCCATATTTTTCCTGCAGCTCTTCACGTGAGGGAGTGTACCGAATACATCCACTCGAGAGCATGAGTACTAGCGTCAGATACAACAGCATGTTGTGCCCGTTTCTATGGGCGGATTTTCTGTGGACCAGGGTTTTCATGCTGCCACTCTGTATCAGATTTATCGATTTCGATGACTAAGCGCCGTCAGCCTCGACATTCGAGTCGATCTCTGGATGTGAGACATCTCTCACTTGGCGCCTGAGCCCGAGAGGATCGTTCCGATAGTTCTGAACGCAATCCAAAGATCGAGGCTGAGACTTTGCTGGCGGATGTAGACGATGTCCCAGGCGAGCTTGGTCCTGTAGCCTTCCATGTCGTCGGGGTATCCCTGAATGACCTGCGCGAGGCCAGTCAGTCCGGCTTTCGCGCCGAGCCGTCTGTCGAACCCGCGGATAGTCTCACCAAGTTGACGTGCGATCTCCGGGCGCTCGGGTCGTGGTCCGATCAGGCTCATCTCACCCTTCACCACGTTGATCAGTTGCGGCAATTCGTCGAGCCTGGTTTTGCGCATGATGCGCCCCACTCGAGTAACACGCGGGTCTCCTGCTTCCGCCAGCTTCGGCCCCGACATCTTCTCTGCATCTTGGCGCATGGTCCGAAACTTGAGCAGGGTGAATTCTCTGCCACCGAGCGTCAATCGTTTCTGCCGAAGGATGACGGGGCCGGGAGATGTACAGCGGACACACAGAGCGACGACGAGCATCACCGGGCTCAGCACTACGAGAAGCCCGGTGGCACCGACTAGATCGATGCAGCGCTTCGTCACGAAGAATCCTCGAGGAACGACCTTCGACTTTAGCGGCTCGAAAGAACTCGGCTCGATGTGCTGATTCGGTATTTCGAAAACTGCTCGGGTGGCGACCATTGGCTACATCTCTCAGGGCTATAAGTGCACGAGCATGTTCACGGGAGTTTCTTGCTAGAGGAGATTCCCTACTAGGGATCACACACACCTCATGCGCCCATGTACTAAGGTAGGTAAGCTAAACAACGTGGAGATTCTATGCGTGCTGTCATACTTTATAATACGTCGTGGTACGTTTTCCTTCTGAGGCGCAATCTCATCAAAGCACTCCAGCAATGTGGATGGACGATCACTGTCGTCGCACCAGTCGACGCATACACCGACCGTGTAAAAAAACTCGGTGTCGAATTTTATCCTCTGGCGATCGACGGAACAGGAAAAAATATTTTCACTGAAGTCAGGACCTTCGCCGAGCTTTACAAGGCACTACGCGTACTTCGACCGGATGTGGTGCTTTCTTTCACGGTGAAGTGCAATCTTTATGCGGGCCTGTGTCGACGAATCATGCGCTTTCGTCAGATAGCGAATGTCTCCGGGCTGGGAGAGGGTTTTGAACGTCCGGGGCTACTCGCTTCGGGGCTTCGCACGCTTTACTCAGTTGCTCTACATGATACCGATCAGATCTTCTTTCAAAACCCCGACGACCTCAATCTCTGCTTGAGGCAGCGAATGGTCCCGAGAGCGAGTGCCCGACTAGTACCTGGATCGGGCGTTGATCTTTCCCTCTTCTTGGCATCAACGCAACGGATAGGAACTCACCGCACCTTCCTGATGTTCGGTCGTCTCCTTCCGAAAAAGGGCTTCTACCACTATCTTCGCGCGGCTGCCTCGCTCAAGGAATCGTGGGGCGACCACGCGTCGTTTTTGGTGATGGGTGCCGCCGATACAAAGCGACCGGAGTCGCTGGAGCTGCTCGCTGCGATCAAAGATGCGCACGACAAAGGCACCATAACGTACCTGGAGCCACGCGACGAGGTGTTGCCTGTCTTACAGAGCGCCGACGTTGTTGTCCTTCCATCCACATACAACGAAGGTATCCCTCGCTCCCTTCTGGAGGCTCTTGGATGTGGGAAGCCAATAGTCACCACAAACTGGAAAGGATGCCGTGAGGTCGTCAAAGAGGCCAGCAACGGCCACCTCGTCGAGCCCGATGATCTAAACTCCTTGCGAGATGCTCTCGAGAAGATGCTCGAGTACTCTGACGAGAAGATCGCCGCCATGGGCAGTGCGAGTAGACTCCTCGCCGAAGAACGCTTCGACGAGCGCAAAGTTATCGATGCCTACCTCGCAGCTCTACCAAACAGAGTCCCCGGACGCACCAAACGTAAAACGACTCTGAGAACCCTGAAGCTCGTCACGAAACTGCCGTACCGCTCTATGAAAAGAGCCGTACGGCGAGCCGACCGACACCCCCGAACCGCTCGAGGGGGAAACGACGCAGGGCAGCAGGGATCATCGTCGCTCTCACGGGTGTAGGGGCACACGCCAGGGCTAGCACACCAACCAAAACCGAAAGTATCGTAGCTACGAGGACTACCGACATCGGCGGTATCTCGAAGCTTCGCAGTACGGGGAGCGTTACCATCAGGAACAACCCTACCCACGCGGCCACCCAGATTCCAGGCAGATGAGGCTGCGTCACTTGCTGTATCGAGAGCGAAAGAAAAGATGCAGCCAATCGGGTGAGCAGAAGGTAGTTCACTCCCACTGCCAACACGACCGCTATGGCGACTCCGTTCAAGCCCGCCAGTGAGCTTCCGATCAGCGAACCGCCGACAATCATCATCGTATACACCCCCTGCAGGGCTGCGTAGCGGTACACCGCCCCGAGCGAGCGAACGAGCGTGTCGCTACATTTGTAAGCAGTCCGAAAGAAGACACCGAACGAAAGGATCGTCACGACGGGAACGATCGCTGACCAGGCACTGCCAAAGAGTGTCCATACGATCTCTTTTGCGAGAAAAAACATGCCGATGCTCGTCGGCAAGGCAAAGAGGGTAACAACTTCAAGGGTCGAACAATACGCTCGACGCAGTAAAGCCGAATTGTTCTGTTTCTGCGCCATGGCCGGAAAAAGAACCCGCTCCAGTACCTGTCCGATATACATCGCTGGAAGGGCCATCAACTGATATCCCCGCGTGTACATTCCGAGTACCTCCACACCCAGAACCCGTCCTACGACGAAGTTGTCCCCTTGCAGTGACATGAAATTGAGAATCCGTCCGAGGCTGAAGCCAAACCCTGTATGCAACAGCTCACGTGCGTGGGACAGACGAAAACGACCATTTGTCCTGGGAGGCTCGGCGGCCAGCAAGAGTGCCAGCCGGATAGTCTTCATGCTGAGATGTCCGATCACGAGAGCCCACGCGCCTGCACCGAGCAGGGCAAGCACTACCCCGACACCTGCGACCCCTACTACGTAGGACACATTGTCACGAACTACGATCTGACGAAATTTTAGATTCCGTTGAAGAAGGCTGTCAGAGAGAATACCGAAGCCATCCAACACGAACCCAAAGGCCAGCGCCTCGAGGATCGGATCGACCTCGGGGGCAGCGAAGAACATCGCTGCATACGGGGCGATAATCCAGAGTGCAAGCGCAATGAATACACCCGAGAGGATCGAGAGCACCATACCTGTGCGCATCTCATCGGGGGTGAGGTGCTCTTTTTGGACAAGCGCCGGGCCTACCCCTACTTGCCCAACACGTTCGGCGCAACTCGTGAAGATCAGCGCGATTCCGACTATTCCGAAATCCCGGGGACCCAGCAACCGTGCCAAGACGACTAGTACAAGGAGCTTGACCACTCCCTGCAGCACGACCGAAAGATACATCCATGTAAAGCCGCTCATGACGGCGGAACCGAACTCGACTGGCTTCCTCGACACGACGGCGTGACCTCATGGCTAATATGATCGAGACACAATGAATGTACGATTTGTACAGCACGCCGACGCTACGTACCTGTGACACGTATCATCTTGACGAAACGGCGTGAGCGTCATCATGGATCGACCTTACGCGACCTGCTCATGGTTGAACCCGATACAGGAGAGCGCTAACCTCTCTCTCCTTCACATTCATTGGCTGGAGCTCACGAGCATCCGTGCATACCGTTCTGACGTTCCTACTATCTGCTGTGTGGCGACTGTATGCTCTCGCAATCTTCGCTCTGTTCTTCAGTGTTGCCGATCAACCTCTGGGCCGTGATGGAACTCTACCCTTGAGCCCCACCTTGAGCGCAGTAGTGGCACTCCTCCCATTTCTTCTGGTGGCGATATTCCGTGACCTACGATTACGAACCTCGAAAAACCTGGTTGGACCTGTTCAAGACAATGTACCTGCCCTACTCCCCTTCGCTTCCATCGTGTTCTTCTCGTTGGCTCTGTCGATACTGCCCGAGTCCTTTTGGCAGGAGGACGGGAAGTGGATCCTACTCATCACCTACGGCTTCCTGATCACTATCCTTGCGTTGTTCGTGCCAGGCATTGCCTCACTACGACCCATGATCTCGTGGTACATCATCACGGCGCTCGCTCTGCTTCTGTGGTCACTATGGCAGGACCTCTCGGTACCCGGCACGTATTCCGCGATCAACCAGCGTGCAGCGGGCTTCCCTGGCAATGCGAATTTTGCAGCCTTGGTTACCGTGATGCTGTGTGCGGCAAGTCTCGACTTCAACCGACGCAGCAGTGGCTGGCGCGATCTACTGATCATCTCACTCGGGTCCCTCATGGTTTTGGGCACCATGTCACGCAGCGGCCTGCTGAATCTAGCAGTCCTGGTTGCTTTGTATCTCTACTACCGACTCCTGCACGATGGTTTCCGCCTCCGAGAAACGCTCCGGCTGGGCTTCGGGCTTGCTTCCGCAGTTCTCGTGCTAGGCGCTCTCGTACCACTCTACACCAACGGTCTCGTAGGCCTTCAAGGCTCGACCCGTCTGACCCGTTTTCTCAACAACGAACAGGTAGATGATGGCTCGGCGGAGACTCGCTTCTTCGCGGTCACTGATTCGATACGACGCATCAATGAGTCTCCGCTCCTCGGACACGGCACGGGATATTCTCGAACCATGCCCCATCTTCCGCACAATCTGTATCTGCAGCAGTGGGTGAACAACGGAATACCGGGGGTCGTGAGTTTTCTAGCGTTACTCCTGTTCGCGTATCGCACCTTCAGGAGGCGCAACTATCGCAACGGACAGGCCTTCGTCATCGTCACGACCGTTGGAGCCGCTTTCAGCCACAACATCCTCGATCAGCGCCCCTTTCTGATGTTGTTGGGAATCCTCTTGGGGACTTCGGCGCTGGAAGCTCGCGAGCGCGCTCACGGCAGGTTTATCAACGGCTAGGGAGGCGAGGCACGACCCACCTGTGCTCTCACCTTCGAACTTAGCACGTGCTCGTGAACGTGCACGTACTCGAAAATCCTGATGTTTTTATTCCGAGTGCGTTTACGTTTAGGTGCACGAGCACGTTCACGTGGTAGAGTGGCAGGTTTTGCCTCTCTTCCCTAACAGCCCTTTCATACCTGTGTAGTTGATCTCTCGACCTTCGCCTCGATGAGAGATGCGCTATCGACCCGCAGCCGCTCGAGCGACTCCGGCAAGACACTCTTGACTCTCTCTGGCAAACCTGCCAATCGGAGGTACTCCGTGGTGACCCGCTCCGCACTGTACCTCTTGAGCACACTGAGGCGCGCCTCCTCTGATCCCCGAAGACCGATAGAGCGCCC
Source organism: Bdellovibrionota bacterium (assembly GCA_044351885.1). GTDB lineage: Bacteria > Bdellovibrionota_C > UBA2361 > UBA2361 > OMII01 > OMII01. The sequence goes on along the minus strand of JBILEW010000009.1, from coordinate 16,751 downwards.
CAGCGCTTCCGCCATGGCGTCCACATTTCCCACGGGAACGAGCTCGCCTAAGGCACCTCCAGCAAGGATCTCGGCGGGACCGCAATTACAATCGGTCGCCACTACCGGTGTACCCAAAGCCATCGCCTGAATGAGTACGTTGGGCAACCCTTCGTATTCGGAGGAGAGTACGAAAACTCGCGCTCTCTTCATGAAAGCAAACGGATTCTGAAAAAAGCCAGGGAGAGACACCTCAGAATCTAGCCCGAGTCGTGCTATCTCCGCTTCGAGCGTCTTACGCTCTGGCCCCTCTCCCAAAATGACCAATCGCGCGGTGTGAGAGCGACGGAATACGGCAAAAGCCCGTATCAGTGTGAGAAAACCTTTGTGAGCCTGCAACCTCGCCGCTGCCAGGACCACCGGTGGCTCACCCGAACGAAACCACGGATGAGCTGGCTCTTCCTCACCTAGCTGAATCATCTCATCGGAGATTACCGGAGTCCCGATGACCTTGACCAAGGGAGAGAGCGCACTATCTATTGCTCGAAGTTCGGTTGCTACCCCTTCCGATACGGCGATGACCGCTCGGGCCAATTTGTACGTGCGCGGCAACATCTTGTAGGTGAGCCGTCGGGAAAGTGTGTGTTTTGGTTCCGAAATCGGTGCATTCGACTCGCGCACTATGACGGGTGTCTCCCCCCCAGCCAACCAGCCTGCGATAGCGGCGGTTACGTTGGCATGCATGATGGTCGAGAAGAGAACTGCTGGGCAGTTCTCTTTGAGATATCTGACCAGGCGTGGAAGCACCAAGCTCACGCGCCGACGATCGAGATCGATCAGTCGCACCCCATTCGGCACTAAACCTTCGAGCACACCCGAGCGGATACACACTACGAGATCGACCAGATATCCACGGGCGAGAGCCTCACGCGCAAAGACAAGCATCGCTCGCTCCGCACCTCCGCCCCGAAGGCTCGGCACGAATACAGCTATCCGGGGTACTTGCGTGATAGGGAAAACTCTCTGCATAGAACTATGCGAGCACGGAATGCACCGCCACTCGCCTCGAGGAACGCGACACCTGTTTCGAAGAAACTCGCCGAGTCAGCGAAGATATAGCGAACTACTCAGCGACGAGTAGTCTTATACCACTCCAGCGTGCTCGAAAGCCCCTGATCGAGATCAACTTCCGGCGCCCACGTGAGCTTTTTCTTTGCGAGAGAATTGTCGATGCAGCTGCGCATCTGCTCACCGGCTTTTGCCGTTGCGTGATGGATCTGGACCGAGGGCGCTGCCATGTCACGCAGGCGCTGCGCAATCGTATTGATAGAGGTCTCTCGCGAGGTTCCTATGTTGAACTCTCCTACGACTCGTGATTGCGCTGCTTGCACAACCGCACGCGCCACGTCGCCGACGTACACGAAGTCACGAGTCTGCTCTCCGGAACCGTTTACGGTAATAGACTCTCCGCGCAACAACCGCTCGCAGAAGATGGCAACGACGCCTGCCTCTCCGTGTGGATTCTGACGAGGGCCGTACACGTTAGAGAGACGCAGCGATGTGCTCGTCACTCCCCACTCACGTGCCCAGAACTCGAGGTACATCTCCCCCACACGCTTTGATAGTCCGTAGACTGATGCGGGTCGGATCGGATGGCTTTCGGGAGCCGGGAATACATCTTGCTCTCCGTAGCACGCGCCACCCGACGAAAGGAATACGACGTGAACTCCGGACTTGCCTCTGAAGGGTGCCAAAACGTTCACGAGTCCCGTGACATTCAAGTCGGTATCGAGCCAAGGCTCTTCCATGCTGATACGCACAGAGGCTTGCGCTGCTGCATGTACGACGATCTGCGGAGCAAGAGAGGAGATCAGCTCACGAGTTTCCTTGGTCCTCATATCGACCGTATGCAAGGTGATGCCCGCAGAGACGTTCTCTCGCTTTCCGCCGGAGAGATCGTCGAGCACATGAACCTCGTGCCCCTGCGCCTTGAGCTGATCTCCGATGTGCGAACCTATGAAACCAGCGCCGCCCGTTACGAGTACCTTTGCCATCCTATTCTCCTTTGCTCTCCCGAATCCCGACTATTTATCCCTCACTTGATACATTCCCTCAAGCGGCCGCCTGTTGGCTCCTCGTCCCCCGAACAACCGGACGGCCGACACTGTAATATGTAAACCCGTATTCTTCCAGCTCCTTGAGCGGGTAGATGTTCCGACCGTCGAAAATCACCGGTTCTTTCATGAGCGCCGACATCCTGGAGAAGTCAGGCTGGCGGAACGCATTCCATTCGGTGCAAATCACCAGCGCATCGGCCCCCTCTAGGGCTTCGTACGGGCTTTGCGTGAAGGTCATACCTTCGACGCCGACAAGCGAAGACTTGAAGGAGCTTATCGCCTCGGGATCGAAGGCCCTAAGAAGCGCTCCACGCCGGCACAACTCCCTACATATTACGGCGGCAGGCGCCTCACGTACGTCGTCCGTACGGGGTTTGAAAGCCAATCCCCAAACTGCCACGGTCATCCCGTGGAACCGCGAAGTACCGAAGTGGTACTCGAGCTTCTCAATCAGCGAACGCTTCTGTCTGGCGTTGACCTCTTCGACCGCCTGCGCTACCCGCAGGTCCACTCCGAGCTCTCGACCAGTACGGAGGAGGGCCTGAACATCCTTGGGAAAACACGAGCCTCCGTATCCGATCCCCGGAAAGAGGCAGCTCATACCGATTCGCGAGTCGGTCCCCACGCCGAGCCGCACCTTGTCGATATCAGCACCGACCCTCTCGCACAGGTTCGCGATCTCGTTCATGAACGAGATGCGGGTCGCGAGCATGGCGTTGGCTGCGTACTTGGTCATCTCAGCAGACGCTATGTCCATGAGCAAGATCGGATTGTTGGTGCGCACGAACGGCGCATACACCTCGCTCATAATCGAGGCTGCATAATCACTCGCCACCCCGACCACTATGCGGTCGGGGTGCATAAAATCTTCGATCGCTGCCCCCTCCTTCAGGAACTCGGGATTACTCACAACATCTACGGCATAGGCACTCGACGCCTCGATAACACGCCTTACCGTTGCCCCCGTTCCAACCGGAACGGTCGATTTATTGACAACTATCTTGGGGCCGTTCATCGACGAAGCGATACCGCGAGCAACAGTCAACACATGACTGAGATCGGCCGAGCCATCCTCGCTTTGTGGCGTTCCCACTGCGATAAATATTATCTCCGACTGACGCACTGCCAAATCGAGTGAGGTCGTGAAAGCAAGCCGTTTGGCGCGCCGGTTCGAGACAACGAGCTCCATGAGCCCTGGCTCGTAAAACGGCACTATGCCCTCTTCGAGCTGCGCTACCTTCAACGCGTCGACATCGACACACAGCACTGAGTTTCCGGTCTCGGCGAAGCACGCGCCTGCGACGAGCCCTACGTATCCGGTTCCAATTACTGCAATGTTCATATAGCCCCCGTATGTACCGACGACGATTCGTACGCCTATATGCCGATTTGACGGCTCTGCAGGGTGGCGCACAAGCGGGTTGCAGCCGCTGCATGAGCTTGATTAGGGAAGTAAAGATGAGGAGGCCCATATCGGATGGGGGAAAAACGGTCTCACCTCTAAACTAAGCAGAATCTGCGTCCGACAATCTAACGGAGGGAGGCAAAAATGGCCAACCGTCAGCTGATTCGGGAGACATGACGATGCGCGGCTGCTACAAATGTGGCTCGTTACTCGGGAACGAGGCGCAGCTTTGCCCTGCGTGTAACGAAAAGAAGCTTCAGCAAAATTCAGTGTGGCACGAGAGAAAACATTCGTCTCGCCCTAGCACCCGCGACTCGCTTCTCCCATCGACCTCCGCCATGTTCGGCGCTGTGGCGGTCGTCCTCGTGTTACTGAGTATCGGATGGGTCTACCGTTCACATATCCGCGTATTCACGGGAACCGCGAGCGCTGACGACGTCTATCAAATCTGTCTCGAGGGGGGAAAGCAGATGACGAGCCAAGCTACGAACACCATGGGTAAGGCTTTCGTCTCTGGTATTATGGTGGAGATATGCTCCGATATGAGAAAATCATGTAATGAGGACCCCCATGGCGAGAAGTGCCAGAAGGCGCGTGAGTTCCTCAGAATGATGGCACGTACTTAGGTATAAGCGCGCCCTGAGGGACTTGAACCCCCGACCCCCTGGTTCGAAGCCAGATGCTCTATCCAACTGAGCTAAAGGCGCATACAAAAGACTGGATGGACACTACAACATTCCGGACAACCTCGTAAAGTCCGCTCAAGCACAACAGCCTTGCAATCTCTCCCTTGCCAGCCTGAGGTTTGAATATCATGCTAGCGGCGTATGTTATCGAATATCGTCAGAAAGTTGCTCGGGCTTCGCTACGACATAACGGTCGAAGGTCTCGATCTGCTTCAGGGGCGACAAGGGGTACTGATACTCCCTAATCACCCAGCTGAGATCGACCCAGTCATCATCTCCACGGTGCTGTGGGACCTACTACGTCCCCGCCCCGTAGTACTCGAAACGTTCTTCAATCTACCAGCTCTCGCCCCCCTGATGAATTTCGTGAAGGCTATCCCGATGGCCGACATGGACTTCGAAGCGGGACCGTACAAGCGGCGTCGGGTCGAGAAACGGATGAAGGAGATAGCCCACGCTCTTCGAAGTGGCGACAACGTTCTTCTGTATCCTTCAGGGCGCCTCTCGGTTACTGGGGCCGAACGGATAGGCGGGAACTCCGGGGCGTGGATGTTGTTGCGCGAGTGTCCGCATGCCACGGTTGCCCTCGTTCGCATCAAAGGTCTCTACGGGAGCATCTTCTCGAAAGCCCTGACCGGCGGTATCACTCCGGACCTCGGCTCGACACTACGTACTGCCCTCAAGATCCTCCTGAAAAACTTTATCTTCTGGGTGCCCAAACGGTCCGTGCACATCGAGATCACGGTAGAGCCGCCTCAGTTGCCGCGCAACGCCGACGCCCTTACTCTGAACAAATTTTTGGAGAAGGGCTACAATCACCCAGAACCTGAAACTCCTACGCTCGTCTCTTACAGCCGATTGAAGGAGGAGCTGCCCCTGCTCCCGGAGAAACCAGCAGAAGCGGATGCGCTAGCAGAGATCTCACCAGAGATCGTCGAAAAGGTGCGAAGTCACGTAGCGCGCATCGCCGAGGTATCACCAGAGACGCTCACGCTCGAAACAGAGCTCGGGGACGACTTGGGCCTCGACTCGCTCACGATGGCTGAACTCTTGATGTGGCTGGATCGCGAGTTCGAGGCGCACGACGTGGAACTCGGAGAGCTCGTCACCGTTGGCTCACTCGCGCGCGCAGCGGCTGGGCAACTGAGCTCCGCTCAGACCCGTAAGGAGTACGAAGTCCCAACATCCTGGAGAGCAGCTGCAGATTCACGACCCGATCCGGTAGTTAGCGCTGCGATAACGATACCCGAGGCGTTCCTCTTGACCTCGGCTACGCTCGGTGAGCTACCAGCCATCGGAGACGAACGTACCGGCGTTCTGCCGTGGAGCACCCTACGTACAGGGATACTCCTGCTCGCCCGACACATCTCTGCATTACCAGGCACTCATGTAGGACTGCTCTTCCCTGCCTCGGTCGCGGGAACGATGACCGCCATGGCTGCGATGATAGCAGGTAAGATACCCGTGTTTCTCAACTGGACGGCCGGGAAACGCTCGCTCGAGCATGCATGTTCTGAGACCGACATCTCTGTCATCCTCACCGCTCGCTCGTTCCTCGATATCGTTCCGACCGACCTTGAATTCCTCGAAGATCGCTTCGCCTTCCTCGAGGATATCAAGAAGAGCTTTACCCTGCGTGACAAGCTCGCGGCGAAACGGCTCGCGCGCGAATCTACGCATCAGATACTGACGGCGTTCGGAGCATCTTCTATTCAAGGGAGCGACACCGCGGTGGTTCTCTTTACCAGTGGATCGGAAGCGCTTCCCAAGGGAGTGCCTCTTACTCACGCCAATATCATCTCGAACGTGAGCGGGGCTCTGGAGGTGTTCAAACTCAATCGCTGGGACGTACTGCTCGGCTTCTTGCCCCCTTTCCACTCGTTTGGGTTGACGATCTGCACCTTGCTTCCTCTGATGACGGGCCTGCGGGTGGCCTACTATCCCAATCCGAACGAGAGTAGACGTGTAGCGAAGTCCGTCGCCAAGTGGGGTGCCACTATCGCTGCAGGCACGCCGACCTTTCTGCGCTCGGTCTTGAAGGCCGGAGACCCTTCACTCTTCGCTTCGCTGCGCACCTTGGTCTCCGGTGCCGAGAAAGCGCCGCAGGAGCTCTTCGAGCTCGTCTCGCAGTACGGACTCAGTACTCAGGTGCTCGAAGGATACGGCATCACGGAATGTGCGCCGGTAGTATCGGTTACTCCCCCCGGAGAACCGCGCTTAGGTGTCGGCAGGCCGCTACCTGGCGTGACGGTGCAGATCGTTCATCCCGACACCCTGACCCCGGTGCCCCCCGGCTCTCAAGGACTCGTACTCATCCGGGGAGCCAACGTATTTCCAGGGTATCTAGATCCTCAGCTCAACCCGTTCGTCGAGATCGGCGACAAGCGTTGGTACAATTCGGGAGATCTCGGAAAGCTCGTGGACGGATCCCTCGTCATTACTGGACGACTCAAGAGGTTCATCAAGATCGCCGGAGAGATGGTCAGCCTGAGCGCTGTCGAGGAAGCGCTCCAGCCGCACGTACCATCCCCGGACGGAACCCCTACCCTAGCCGTGCTTCCGAAGGGCGCCGAAGGCGAGACACGTCCACTCCTGATCCTATTCACCTCCGGCTCGCTCTCACGCGACAGAGCGAACGAGGTCCTGCACACATCCGGCTTTCCGCACCTCGTTCACATCTCCGAGGTACGCAACGTGAAAGTCGTACCGCTGCTAGGATCGGGCAAGACCGATTATCAGTCGCTCAAGACGCTTTTGTAGCGCGAGCAAACCAACCAATAATGCAAAAACATTCTCTTGACACGACTCTTTTGCGGCTTTCCCTCTCGACAATCAGAGCCGGTTTGTTTACTTGAAGATACGCCGTCTGTTGTACCAGAAGCTGTAGTATCGATGCGATCAGTTAGAGAGAAGAAAACGCCCCCCGTCTCCGCCAGTCGCACACACCCATCCACCTCGAGCTCCACCTTTACAGACATCAAGCTCCGCCCCTGGCAACAGGAGGCGTTTGCGATCTACCGCGATGCTGTAACTCGGAACGACTCCACTCTCCTACTCGAAGCTACCCCAGGTGCCGGAAAGACAACGGCAGCCCTCGTCCTGTGTCTGCATCAACTAAAGCGTTGCGGAGCCACCCGTCTCGGGATCGTCGTACCTACTGCACACCTCAAGACGCAGTGGGCTCGCGCCGCAGCGAACCTCGGCTTGCACCTCGACAGCGCATTCTCGAACAGCAAAGCGATCCTGACCGGCGACTACAACGGCTTCGTAGTCACCTACCAGCAGGTTGCGCAGAAGCCGGGGCTTTTTCGAAGACTCACAGCGAAGGCTTGCATCGTTCTGGATGAGGTACACCACGCTGGAGACGGCCTCTCGTGGGGCAAAGGCCTCCGCTCAGCGTTTCACGAGGCGAATTTCATCATCTGCCTGAGCGGCACGCCTTTCCGAAGCGACAACAACCCGATCCCCTTCGTTCCCTACGACGAGCACGGCTTTAGCCTACCTGAGTATGCATATTCGTACAGCCGTGCGGTCGAGGAAGGGGTGTGTCGCCCAACGGCGTTCTTTACCTACGGCGGAGAGGTAGCGTGGCGAGAACAGGCTGGAGACGCTCGAGCAAGCTTCAGCGACGAACTCGACAACATCGGTTCGTCCCGCAGATTACGCGCGGCCCTCGATACCGAGAGCGGCTGGATCGAAGCGATGATCAAGGATGCTCACGAGATGCTGATGAAGACCCGCATCGAACACCCCGATGCGGGAGCGCTCCTCGTCGCGGCGAATCAAACAAGCGCACGCAAACTCGCAAAGCTGGTTGCTGCCCTCACAAAGACTACCCCCGTGGTCGTCCTGTCGGAGGAAGCCGAGGCTGCTCGGCGTTTGAAGCGTTATCGCGACTCTAACGAGCCGTGGCTCATCGCGTGCAACATGGTAAGCGAAGGGGTCGATATTCCGCGGCTACGCGTCGGGGTCTATGCCACGACCGTGCGCACCAAGATGTACTTCCGTCAATTCCTCGGACGAATCGTGCGTCGCATCCCTACCCTCGCAACGCTCCAAGTAGCGTACTGCTATCTTCCCGCCGATCCCACCCTGACCCGTCTTGCCGAAGAGATCGAAGAGGAGATCAGACACTGCATTCGACCGAAGCAACTCAACGACGACCTTTTCGACGATCAGCGAGAGCGAGCCCGCAACCGCGACGACGACACCAAGCCGACCTGGGAAGCTCTCGCCTCCGTCAACAGCGGCATCAACTCGGTTATCGTACACGGCAATCAACTGACCCTTTTCGCGCCCTCAGCCGGATTGGAGCACGTTCAGCAAGTAGTCCACGAAAAGGTATCAGCACGCCTCGACGAGCGTCGTTCTCGAGCGGAGGAAAAAGCATTCCTCTCACAAGAAGTCAGAAAACTGGTCAACATGTACCACAAGCGTTCCGGCCGCACCCATGCTCAGATCCATGCGCAGCTCAACGCACAGCAGCGCATCAAGAGCCAAACGGAGTGTACTGAGCAGAAGCTCCGCGAGCGCATCACCCTTCTGAGAGGTTTGCTCACTCTGCAGGCGGCGTGAGGCCATCAGAACTGCTTGCTACCTAGCCCGTAGCGCTCTATAGATTACCTATGAAAACGAAATGTGCCGTCATCGTAGGTGCCAGTCGTGGTATCGGACAGGCTATTGCTTGCACACTTGCTCGCACGGGATACGTACCCATTCTGGTCGGTCGAGCGAGAGATGGGCTCGACGAGACTGCGGCCATGTGCAGGGAACACGCTGATGCGAAGGTTGTTGTTGGAGACATTACCTCTGACCTTTCGAGAGTAGGCGAAGAGATAAGGGCCTTAACCTCCGAGGTGAATTTTTTCTGGTTGGGAGCAGCAGGATACAGCGAAGAGCCGGTATCGACGCTCGCCCCGATTACCATACGGGACTTCATCCGTTCAGGCTTCGAATCCCTGGTCGAAATGACACACGTTCTCTACCCGATGCTTGCAGAGGGACGTGCTCACGTCGTCGGTGCGTGCTCTGACTGGTCTGATTTTCGCTCTGGCGGACCGAGCGTATTTGGATCGACCAAGGTGGCACTCGCTGGATTCCTCGATAAACTGCGGGATGAGGTCAAAGGAGATGGCATACGAGTTACTGCCTTGAAGATGGGAAGTGTCGGCAATCTAGAGGGGTATGGGCTAGCAGATCTCGAACGGCAGCAACGCGAGACGGGTACTCGATTGGTGGCGCTGCAAGACGTGTGTGATGCGATAGAGTTCATCTTATCGAGAAAGACCGGAACGGTTTCCGAGATGACGTTGCTCCCAGCAGACCTTGGGCGCTAACTGCAGCTAGTGCTTCCTCACCCACTCACAAAGGACCGGAGAGGCGATTATGAACTACATGACGAGACTGCGCACAATTTTCTTTTTCGCAGCGCTCTTTCTACCCGTGCAGCTCCACGCAGAAAGCAAGGTTGGAGTTATCCTCACCATGACCGGAGATTTCGCCCGTTACGGTGAAAAGATACGGGTCGGTTTGGAGAGTAAAAAGGCCTCGGATGTGAGGTATGTGTACGAAGACGAGGGGTGCGACCCCAAAAAGGCAGTAACGGCCTACCAAAAGTTGAGCGCCATCGACGGTATCAGAGTTTTCATCGGACCGTGGTGTGGCTCCCCTCAGGTTGCAGTCGCCTCGCTCCTTCGACGCTCGGACGGCTTTGCGATCCTGGGTAGCAGCGCTCCGGAGCGGGTATTCGAATTATCAGGTGGTCGAATGCTCTCGGTGCAACCCTCGATAGAGGCGGAGTCACGTTTCAACGCGAAGGAGGCGTATCGCCTCGGCGCTCGAAAGGTAGTCATCGTGTTTTTCGAAAACGATTTCAGTCGAGCACACGAAGCTGCGTTTCGACAAACTTTTCAGGGCGAGGTGCTCGATACCCTGGTGTACTCTACTCCGGATGCCTCAGCTTTGCGGGGACTCGCCACGAAGATAAAGCGAATGAATCCCGATACGGTTTATATTCCGGATGCCTTTCCCCTGATGCAGGGGCTTACAAAGCAACTATCGACCGTGGGAGTGAAAGGCGTTCGCTTGATGAGCGTCTATTCGGCTCAGTCGGATGACGTGCTCGAAGCTGTTAGATCGACGGGAGATGGGTTGATCCTTTCGTACCCAAAGATTGAGGGGGAAGCGCTGCACTACTACCCTCAACTTGCAGCAGAAGTGCTTATGTATGGTGTCGGAAAGTGCCCAGAGCTTTCCTCCGAATGCATCCAGCGTGCGGTCCGGAGCAAATACACCTTCGACGAACACGGTGTAATGCAGGGCGAATTAGAGCTTAAGGTCATCAAAGAAGGTAACTTCGTGAGGCTCGAGCGCTAACGCCACGTGGCGCTACCTCGCCATCACCCTCGCAGGGCACCGCGCCGGATCTGTACTTCACGATACCCTTCACTAGTAGGTGGGGATACGAAGGCAGCTACCTTGTGTGTATTCGACACCGAGGAGATCTCGAATCGGTTAAAATCACCCTCGAACTCGGGGCGCTCCTCTCTGATCGTAAGCCCAAGAGCGGAGGCCAAACCGTGCAACGTTGCAGGGAGGTCAAAGACGGAAGAGTTCAAGGTGCCTCTCCAATCGAACACCAGCTCGTAAAATCGAGTCAGGGGATCGCGTGCTTCGAGCTCTGATCTGACCATGTCGCCGAGCCCCGCCAGGAGCCATATCGGCTTTACGCTCACGGTACTATCAGCAGACGGAGTCGAGCTGTTGAGCTGGATTACTGGGAGCACTACCTGGTTAGGCTCACACAGATTAGAAATAAATTGCATCATCGCCGCGCGTTCATGGCGAGGGTTAAAGAACTGGTAGTCTCCGTGCCGAAAGGCTTCGGGGAACTGCGCAAAAGGGGGCTGACCCTTCGTCGAGTAAGGACGGGTCGTATCGTCGGTAAAAACCCGTCCAGCGTACCTTAGCGACTTACCATCAAGCGCGGCACCCTGGAGGATAGATTCAACTCGCGCCAGATGCTCAGGGCTCATATAGTTTCGCAGGGGGCTCCGAGAGCTCAGATACAGAGCAGACTCCTTCGTGCGCTGGTGAAAATACTCGACCGCCACCTGAAGAAGCTCAACGGTTACGGGCAGGGACTCTACCTTTTCGAAAGTAATCGTCCCATCGACGCGGTCGAGAGAGACGTTTCTGCACTTCTTCAGCATTTCGACAAGCGCAGCTGTTCTCTCCATCGACAACAAGAACGAACTCCCCGTGCAGCCTCTTCGTGTCGAGAAAGTCACTGCATCGAGACTAAGTTGTGAGGTCGACGGAGCGGGACTTTGGCTGGGGCCGCCGGCTGGGGGCGCTTTGGATAACACAGAGAAAATAGAACTAACGAGCGACATGATTACTGTTCAGGAGCATAGCACAGCCCAGAGTATATTCGAGCTCAAAAAAAAGAGCTCGGGGTTTTTACGCCGAGCTCCTGAGAAAGGAACAACAATAACCTTGGAAAATTTACGAACGCCAGGATACTCGGTTTGGCCGAATATACCCGGGGCCGAAAGATTCTGCGTGCAGTTTCAGCTGCAGCCGTAACTTGTCTCCGACGGTCGCGTTGCGGCTATCGACCCGATACGGGTCCAAGAACACCCAAAGTCGCCCCTCGGGGTCCTTTCCCTCAACCCGGATGCTGTGCGGCGTGGCAGTCGACCGACGACGACCAAACCTCACGATGTAGTCGATACGAGTTACCTCGAGGTCGACTACGACCTCTCTGCCTATTACCGGACCTTGGAGGTCCGGTTGGCTCTCTTCCTTTTTGATGAGGTACTTCGCCCAGAATCTCTGGGCCTCTCGCTCAGCTCGCTCCGCGTAGGCGCGGTCGTAAGCTTGGCGGCTTATTGGCCGCCAATCTTCTGCCGCAGCGTTGCTCAGAAACCCGAGCGCAAGCCCGGCGGCCACCAAGAGGCCAGCAACCATAGCTATGCCCTCCCGTAGCCAAACGGCTACGAGGAATCCTGCAAAAACCACCAGGCAGAAAATACCGACTGCCCCACTGAGGAGCAGCAGATTGTCCAGCACGGTCCCTACCGATACAGTTACTTCTGACACGTCCATTTCTCTTCCTTTCGAACCAGAAAAACCAATCCCCCCCACAACTTGTGAGGAGATAACCTTTGTCCCTTGTCTTGGTATGCTACCTGATAGCCAATTAGACGCCTAACCGACGATCTCGCTACCCTGATCGGCCCCGCTGCCTCTCTACCACCCTCGCAGGGCACCTCGCCGGATCTGTAGTTCGAGATGCCCCTCACTAGCGAGTGGAGACACGAGCGCTGCCAGCTTGTGTGCATTTAAGACTGAGGAGATCTCGAATCGGGTAAAGACAAGCGCTACTGTTTTCTCCATCGACATAAAAACGAACTCCCCGAGCTGCCCGTTCGGCTAGAGAACGCAACTACTGTTCGTTGCTGTTCGTTAATTGCGTTACCGGTCTGGATTTGTTCGATTAAATCTCTTTTTGTTCCAGCCGTCGTCGCGCGCTACTGAAAGAGATCACGCTCGTCGGCGAAGAACGCCTCTACATAGGACTCTACTTGAGTCTTATACGGTAACAGCACGTAGCTACCTCTCGGGTGTTTGGTGATCTTTCCCTCTTCCGTCACCCAGAAATAGGAGGGAAAACTGCGCACTCCAAGGGCTTGTCGGACCTCGCCAGCTGCGTCGAGAAGGGCGGGCGCCCTATATTCACGGGCGAATTGTTGGAGATCCGGGAGCTCAGCGCTGCCTATGATTACTTTGAGCCCGACATTCAAGTTGCTCTTCAGCTGCTGGGAGAGCTCGTTCACGAACGCGACGTCGCTTCGACACGCGCCGCACCACGGCGCAACATATAGTACTAAGCAGCGCTTCTTCTCGAAACAAGCATCACCATAAGTTGAGAAGCTTTGGGTGATCACACTCGGCGCGTCATAGGGAAAGCGAAAGAGGAGCTTGGGTAAGATGAAGACGGCGACAAGTACCGATACGATGGAGACGCCTGGACGAGCGCTAACGAGGGAGAACAAGCTGCCCCAGAGCGACATGCGAGCGCTCTCCCTCGCCTCGAAGGCCATGAGCCTTTGCTTAGTCTCTGGAGAAAGTTTCTCTAGGCACGGCCTACAAGCGCGATTACGCCCGCCTCTGATTGGTTCACCGCAGTACAAACACTCCATGGGGGTGATATCGTATCGAGCTTGATTTATCTTGAGAAAAGTGAGGCCTAGAAGCGAACAATCGAGCCAAGTGCAACGCGGGCGACCTTCCATATGTCAGCTACCTGCTCATCTCAGGCAGCTCTCCTCGCCCCCTCGACGCAACCGCCCCCCTCGATTCCTTCGCCCCGCCCCGAAGACCGCGTCGCGAGCATGATGAGCACGAAGACGACAGAGAGCACAGCCGGAATAATCGCATCAACCGCGAGCGTCTTGCGGTCTCCCCTGATACTCGCATCTACTAATTTCCCGGCAGCGATGCTCCTCGCTCCATTCTCCGTAGCCAGAGCATCGGCCAATTTCTTACCATCGACAGGAACTACAGCATCGAAAAAGAGGAAGCTCTTCGCTTCACTCGCTCGAGTCTCCTCATAGAGCGCTACATCGGACTGACGCAACGCCTCTGCCGTGTAGCGGTCCTTGAAGTATCCCAGCCCTGGTGTCCCAAGCAACCCGGCGGCCATCATCCCGATACCACCCATCATACTGATCGCCACCGCACCAGTTCTCGGAAATCTGTCACTCACTACTGCGAGCATCGTAGGCCACAGAAAGGTCTTACCAACTGCGTACAACACAACCGCAGCAACGATCATCGACACGCCCGTGGCGTTACTGATCAACGTGAGTCCGACCGTAGCAATGACTGCCGAACAGGACAAAATAGCCAACGGTGAGAGCCCGAGCCGTTGTTCAATGAAATCCGCACAGAATCGGAGTCCGAACATGACGAGCGATGCAACCACGAAGAGCCACTTACCCGCACTCGGGGTAAGCAGATTTCCGGTGATGTTCTGAATCCAGCCATCGGTTCCCAACTCTACCGCTCCCACCAAAGCGTGCGAGAGAAAGAGGGTGAAGAGCAGCCAATGGCCCAACGAGAACGAGGTGATCGCCCCTACGCTCAACATCAGCGCCGCTCCCAGGGCGTAGGCGTAGTATGCCGGCATACCTACATGGTCTCGGAAAAACAACACCAGCAAAGCACACGCAACCGCACCACCGAGAAGCCCAACGTCCTTGAACATCTCGCCCAACGACAGTCCGTCCTCTGCCGCTTCAGAACGTGGAAAGCGTTGTCCAAAAAACATCACTCCGTAAAGCACTGTGGGCACGAGGTACAGGGAGAGCTGTGCCTTCCACGACCAGCCGAACGTTCCACCCAGAACAGCGCCTACTACTCCACCTAAGACCAATCCCGCCGGCCAACTCGCGTGCAGCACGTTCAGATAGTGCGTGCGTTTCTCCGGAAAGAGTGTGGCTACAAGCGGATTGGCAACAGCTTCGAGGGTACCGTTGGCGTACGCGAATATGAACATACCCCACATCAGGTACGAGTACACCTCGGCACGCGGCATACCGGGAGAAGCCCCAAAGGTCACCAGTGCCGACACGATGTGCAACACGAACGCAGCCAGAACGAGCTTGCCGTATCCGAGCTTGTCCACCAAGACTCCACCGATGATGATGCCGAAGCAAAATCCGGTGAACCCCGCCCCACCGATCGTACCGAGCTCCGTTGCGCTGAAACCGAATTCATGCGACCAATCGGCGAATATCCCGCCACGAATCGCAAATCCCAACCCGGCAGCGAGGATCGCGAGAAAGCCAGCCCACAACAAACGATATCGATTGATCATGCCTCCCCCTTCTGATGATGTGCAGGAGGTGTAGTGGCTTGGACTGAGAAAGGCAAGAAAAAAGGGCTTCTGCGGATCACGTTTAGTGCAGAAGAAGGCTGGTAATTGAGCCTTGAGCGGAGATTGATCCATGGATCAAGGGTCGAATGTGTATGGCGAAGCGTTACCCGAGGGAGAACAAAGAGGAGGTGCTGAAGAAGATCCGAGAAGGTCAACGAGTATCGGAGGTTACAAAGGCACATGGGATTAAGGTGCACTGGTCTAGACCTGATCTGACAACCTCCGCTCCAACAGAGCTGTTTTTTTAAGCAGCCAACGGAACGGTCAGCCGACTCAAATCTTTTTCATTCACCAGACAACGGTCTTAAAGAAATGTCTGCATAGGAGTTCTTCCCTTGCAGTGTTTTCCTTGATTCGTTCGCTCAGTGTTACATCGCACTAGCCAGGCATCCAAATCAACCTGAAGTTCTTCGATGGGCCGTGAGATCCGACAGAGGTTCGTCGTCGGGGCTAGGTCCTGATTGGCGGCTGATAGTCATCCGTTCAGTCTACGCTATGTTCGTCCCTTATGCGACGGAGGAGATTTCCGAAGTAGGCCCAAAAGAACAGTCCGAATTCGACGGCAGCCTGTACATGGAGTATCTTCTTCCTTAACGGAAGCGCATACGCGAAAAGTCTCAGCGCTTTCCCGGCACATTCGACATCGCTGCACTCTAGTCGATCAAAACCTTTCGCGAATTCGACGAGCGCCTTAGACGATCCCTTTTTATCTGAAAGCTGCTTTCCTGTTGAGGTAGCCCGCGAGCATCGCTATCTTTTGTTGGAGACTCCCCACCACGGCGGACATGTTGGTTTTCTCGATTCACTCTCCCTTCGAACGACCTGGCTCGAAAAACGAGTTGCTAGCTTTCTGGAATAACCTATCAAGAGTTGCGAAGGATGAGAGACGCTTGGGCCCAACATGTCATGGATGGTTCGCGTGCTGTTGGCATCGCTATCGAATTCAGCCGCGATACTGTTAGTGCCAAGGTTCTTAAGGAAGAGAAGCAGATACCTTTGATGGCAAACCGACAGGGTGGAACGTTTCTGTTCCGCTTCAGCTAGGACGTGCTCCACTACGGGCGCAAGCGCCATACCCTTAGGGGCAACCCTGAGGAGCTGGCGAAGATTCTCCGGTGATACCGACGCCGATGCTTGTATGAGCACCGGCACCTTCATTCCATCGGAGGTGAATCCCGGTAGAGTTACCCCGTAGCCCAGTGAGCTCTGTTGCGTCTTAAACACAGCAAATGGACTCTTGAGGCAATGTCCGGGCTCGGTGGTGATCTCTCGAATCGTTCCGTCCTGGATAGTCACCCCCACATACCCTTTGGGCACATAGACCAAGACCGATTCATACCCTCTTACGTAGAAGATGGTCAGAGCTGCGACCCACGAAAGGAGTAGAACCCGATAAACGACGTCTACCGTATTCATACCCTCCTCCCGCACGCGCGTGACCATGAGACAGCCGACACATAGTATGGTCGCTATCCCCAAGACGAGTAGTGAGAAGAAGAAGAAGAAGAAGGCGCGCGCGTCTCCTCCTCCTATTCCCGATATGAGCCCAACGAGGCTCAACGAGAAATACAAGCCAAGCATCCCTCGGACAAACACAGAGATTCCCTTCATGATGTATT
>JBILEW010000124.1:0-9829 GCA_044351885.1 Bdellovibrionota bacterium | reverse complement strand
CTCGGCCCCACAAGCGTCTGATCGGGGAGTTGCAAAATATGCGGTAGGCGCTCCATCCACGAACCATCATCGTAAGCCTCTGGCGCTATTGGACGTCCACACAGTTCCGCCGTCACGAAATCCTCCATAACCGCCGACTCCGCAAACAGAGGACGCGGAAGATACAGAAACTGTGTACGCCCATAGTATGCCTCTGCCACCGTACTGTAGCCGACCTTGCCCACCACAGCGTCTGCTGTCGCGACCAGATCGGGATGATAGAAATCAGAGCGATGCGGGATGGCTCTCACGTTTCCGGGCATATCGGGTAACGGCTCGCAGCCGGCCAAGACGAACACCACATCTGGTCGTGTCGCAAGGCTCGGAACGAACTTGAAACTCCCCGGGATTCCTCCCATGCTGCACAAGACCACCGTCGTATCGACCTCAATTCCCAAAGCCTGACGCACGCCCCCGTCACGAGCGCGACGACGTCTTGCAATCGGACGTACGTTAGGAACTCCGCCTACCCTGCGACACACCGGCTCGGTCTGGACACGTACCGTAGCCCGGTCATATAACGGCCGCAGATAGTCGATGAATCGTTCAAAGCGCGGTTCGATCCCAACATATCCAGAGTAGATCCAATCCCACGTGAAGTTCTCGATCAACACCGACGGAATCCCGACCTTCTCAGCGGCTACGATGCCGAGCGCCGAGATGTCACACAACACCGCGCTGACAGCACGCTCTCGGAGGAGCCCCGCAATTTCGGACACACTGTCCGAAGAGAGCGGGTACAAACGTTCCAGAGCATCAATCGTCGCTCCGTAATCCTCTACCATCGAACTTGCTTGAATAAATCCGACATCGGTCTGCAGCTCGTGATATTCGAAGCGTACCGTTGAGTCGAGAGACTGCTGAAAGAACCACACCGGAACGCGCGTGAAGATCTCGACATGCAGATTCGAGTGCCTCTGCCCGAGAGCACTCATGACCGCGCATGCACGTGCTGCATGGCCGAAACCGTGCGGAGAAACGAAAAAAGCAAGATTCATCCGGTTACTGTGAACCGGACCTGCGCATCGTGCAATACCTAGGGAAGCGGGGCAAAACCCGCCACTCTTCCACGTGAACGTGCTCGTGCACCTGAACGTAAACGTACCCGAAACAAAAACATCAAGAGGTTCGGGCACGTGCACGCTTACGAGCACGAGCACGTTCACGTGATAAGTTCAAAGATGAGACCACAAGTGAGCTTTGCCTCGCTTCCCTAGCCATCCCCTCGCATCTCGGCTCCCCGTGTATACTCCTGGCGCACCACCAGAGCACCCTCCGCATCTACACCGAGGAGTAGATAGCCGCACGGATCGTCACAGACAGAGATCGGATCTTCCGAACCCGGCGAGGCGCGAAACATGAACGCCGATGACGGGACACCGTGCGCTACTACCCCCTCCACCTGAGTCGCGTATCGCATGTGCAGATGACCGCTGAGGACCCCCAGGATCTTCTCTCGATATTTGGCGAAAAGAGGGATGAGCTCCTCGCGGTTGAGCACGGAGAGCGTCTCGTTGATCCGAGGACTGTCGAGATCTACCACCGGGAAATGCGTAAAAAGAATCGCCTTACGTGACTGTTCCAGCACGCGATCGAGCTGTTCGAGGGTGCCTTGTGCGATCAGTCCAGTTGCCTCCGGTCCCGTGCGCACGTCCACGCCAATGAGATCGACGTGGTTAAAAGTACGTACGGATACTCCGCTCGTGTCGTAATCCCATCGATTCGGAAAGAATGTCGAAAGCAACGCGGGGTCGTCGTGATTCCCCGGAAGGGTCAGAAAGGGCCGCCTCAGTGGCAGCGCAAGCTCCTGTGCGTTCTGGTAGGCCTCAGTCGAGGCCATCGCCTCTGTCCTAACCGGATTCAGGGTTGTATCAGCGAGATCTCCCAGAGAGAGCACGAGCTTCGGCAACCGCGCTTCGGCCAGATCCGTAAAGAGGTGCTTCGCGCTGGTGTTAGTATCGAGGCCGTAGAGCGTAGTGCCCTTCTCGACGATGTGCTGATCACTGATTACGGCCATATATTGAAGCGTCATACGTCACCTCGGAGCACAAACGAAAAGTTATTCCGCACGCTATCACAGCCCTCTTACAAGCGCTAAGGCAGAGCACGGTGGCTATTCAGAACGGTATTCAGAGATCGGGGTCGACAGTCCTGTCGACGCTTGCATTCTCCACAGCCTGCTAACTATGCCTCGTTCGGTAGGCACTCAAGCTCCTCGGTGTCCGAGTATTTTGGTTATGTAACGCCGAGGCGCGGAAAACGCGGGGACCGCAGGATGGAGATTGCTACGAGACTCAAGAGACCTAGTGCGCCAGAGCAGCCGAATTGAGGAGACGATCTCGATGCTCGGGAACCTGGCTGCGTCCTCCGCGCCTTCCGCGCCTCCGCGTCAATTAACCAAAAAGCCAGGCTGCCGATCGACATTTGCTGAAGCGGAGAACTGGCCATCCCAAAGATAGCCGTCCTTAACCATTTGCCTCCTTTCTCTTCAGGATCGCGGCAAGAGAGCCGAATAGCCCTACACACAACCCTATGAGTGACCTACGAGAAGATCCTGGATGCTATCAATGTGGCTCGTTTGCAGGTAGCACGTTTCGGCTCTGCCCCAACTGCATCCAACGTAACGAAGGGAAACGTAACGAGATCCGCTCCCGTCGGCGCCGGAACAGCTCACATCGGAGAAGTTGGGATCTTCGAGGGCATGCGGAGAAAATAATGGCGCTCGCTACGATTCTCGTGATCTCCGGCGCTGCAATCGCCGCCTACTATTACATCACTCACGCACTGAGCGCCTGAACCAAACAACCGCCCTGCATGCTACGCTTCTCGGGAAGATTTTACTATCCGGATAATCTCAGCGACAACCGCCGGTTCTGCAAGGGTCGACACATCTCCAACGCTCTCGTACTCCGCTTCGCCGATCTTTCGCAGGATTCTACGCATAATTTTTCCCGAGCGAGTCTTCGGCAAACCCGGCACGAACCAAATGAAGTCGGGTGCCGCTATCGGAGAGATAACCTCACGCACAGTATGCACGATACCCTTTAGCGCATCAGCCTGTGACGCGTTGTGATCTTTCAACACACAGAACGCACCGATACCGAGCCCTTTGATGTCGTGAGGAACCCCGACCACCGCGGCCTCCGCCACGAACCCCGAGCGCACGATAGCGCTCTCTATCTCGGCAGTACCCAGACGGTGACCTGCAACGTTCAGTACGTCGTCGACACGCCCGGTGATCCAGTAGTACCCGTCCTCGTCGCGCCGGCACCCGTCACCCGTGAAATAAAATCCTGGATACGTAGAAAAATAGGTCTTCACGAACCGATCATGATCGCCGAACACTGTGCGCGCCATACCCGGCCACGGAAACTTCATGCACAGACG
Organism: Bdellovibrionota bacterium; assembly: GCA_044351885.1. Taxonomy (GTDB): domain Bacteria; phylum Bdellovibrionota_C; class UBA2361; order UBA2361; family OMII01; genus OMII01. The sequence continues at coordinate 6,403 of JBILEW010000124.1, read as the reverse complement.
GCCCGTGACGCCGTTCCCATGCAGCTCCTTGCCCGACTCGTCGACTACGACAGGTTGCACACCGAAGAGCGGTCGCGTCGCAGAGCCCGGCTTGGTTGCCGTAGCACCAGGAAGGGGTGAAATTAAGATCCCTCCAGTTTCGGTCTGCCACCACGTATCAACCACCGGACAACGCCCCTCTCCCACCACCGAGTGATACCAGAGCCAGGCATCGGGGTTAATCGGCTCGCCTACGGTGCCCAGGATCCTGAGAGATGAGCGGTCGTAGCGCTTCACGAAGTGTTCACCCTCCTTGGCCAGAGCTCGAATCGCAGTCGGAGCTGTGTAAAAGATCGAGACCTTGTGCCGTTCAATCGTATCCCAATAACGCCCGGCATCGGGATAGGTCGGTATCGATTCGAACATCACCGTCGTCGCTCCGTTGCTCAATGGGCCATACACAACGTACGAGTGACCCGTCACCCATCCGACATCAGCTGCACAGAAGTAGACATCGCTCTCTCGGAGATCGAATACGTAGCGATGGGTCAGCGAGGCATGCAGGAGATATCCACCGGAGGTGTGCAAAACCCCCTTCGGCTTACCCGTAGAGCCCGACGTATACAGAATAAACAGAGGATCTTCCGACTCCATGCTCTCAGGTGTCGAGTTATCTCTTCCGGCAAGCTTCTCGAGCGCCTCGTGGTACCACACATCCCGACCTGGCTGCATCGACACCGCTGTTTCGGTGCGACGCACGACCACTACCTTCTCGATCGTGGGACACGCTGCTACCGCCTCGTCCGAGGTCTCCTTGAGCGGAATACCCTTCCCTCCGCGCAAGCCCTCGTTGGCTGTAATCAGGACGCGACATCCGCAATCGTTGATCCGATCGCGCAGCGACTCGGCCGAGAAGCCGGCAAAGACTACGGTGTGAATCGCTCCGATCCGGGCGCACGCCAACATGAAGATAGCTGCCTCTGGGATCATCGGGAGATATATCGCTACGCGGTCACCCTTCTTCAAACCGAGATCTCGCAGAAGCGTTGCCGTCTCACATACACGGGCGTGCAGCTCGCGGTACGTCAACGTGCGCGTCTCTCCGGGTTCGTTCCCTTCCCAAATAATAGCCGCCTTGTCTCCGCGAAGCTCAAGGTGTCGATCAACGCAGTTCTCGCTGACGTTGAGACGTCCCCCTTCGAACCAGCGCACCGCGGCCGAGGTAAAATCCCACGAGAGCACGGAATCCCATGGCTTGTGCCAGGACAACGTGTTGGCCGCCTGCTCACTCCAGAAGCCCTCCGGGTCCTCAACAGACCGCGCATAGAGCTCCTCGTAGGTGGCTGGAGTAATGAGGGTGTCCTGGGCGATGGTCGCAGGAACAGGAAAGAGTTGCTGGGTCGTCATACAAGACTCCTTGATACCTGAACTGAGCAAACATAGCGCATGACGCAGCGCGGGAGAACATGCTATTGTATGGGCTAATGGTGCAACATCGCACGATAATCGAGCCCTTCAAGATCAAGGTGGTCGAGCCTCTGGCGCTCCACACCAGGGAGGACCGCGAGCGTTTCCTTAGAGAAGCCGGACACAACCTTTTTCTCGTCCCCGCGGAGCGAGTGACCTTTGATTTCCTCACTGATTCGGGGACCACCGCCATGAGCGCGTCACAGTGGGCTGCCATGATGGTAGCCGACGAGTCGTATGCAGGCTCTCGCAGCTTCGCGCGCTTCGAAGAGGTCGTGCGACGCCTGACCGGCTACCACTTCGTCATCCCTACACACCAGGGTCGCGCCGCAGAGCGGCTTTTGTGTCAGGCGCTCGTGAAGCCGGGCATGAAGATCCCATCGAACAACCATTTCGACACGACGCGGGCCAACATCGAACAGATGGGTGCGGCCGCTGTCGACCTCGTCATTCCAGAGGGCCGCGATCCATCGAGCCTTCATCCCTTCAAGGGAAATATCGATCTTGAAGCGCTCGAAGAGTTTCTGAGACAAGACAGCCAGCACGTGCCGTTCGGGATGCTCACCATCACCAACAATACCGGTGGCGGTCAGCCAGCATCACTCGAAAACATCCGAGCTGCTGCGTCGCTCTACAAAAAATACGGGGTCCCTTTCGTGCTCGACATCTGTCGCTTCGCGGAGAATTCGTTCTTCATCAAGCAACGCGAACCAGGTCAGGACGGTAGAACCGTGCGCGAGATCGCTGAGGAGATCTTCTCCTTGGCAGATGGGTGCATCATGAGTGCCAAGAAGGACGGCTTGGTCAACATCGGCGGCTTCATCGCACTACGCAACGACACCTGGCTCGACACCCTGCGCTCGTTACTCATTCTCACTGAGGGATTTCCCACCTACGGAGGGTTAGCAGCTCGAGATCTGGAAGCACTCGCTGTCGGCCTCGAGGAGGTACTCGACGAACGCTACCTGGAATACCGGCTCGCAGTTACTCGCTACATGGCCGAGGGATTCAACCGTCTCGGCATCCCCACCGTCCAACCACCAGGCGGCCACGCGGTGTACATCGATGCCAAACGCTTTCTCCCCCACATTCCGCCGCACGAGTTTCCGGGCCAATCGCTTGTGTGCGAACTCTACCTCGCGGAGGGGATCCGCTCCTGTGAGATAGGCTCTGCTATGTTCGGAAGATACACTGCCCAGAACCGCGACCCCTCCACCTTCGTTCCAGCGTCTATGGAGTTAGTTCGACTCGCCTTTCCACGAAGGGTCTACACACAGAGCCACTTCGATTATATCCTGGAGGGGATGCAGGAGATCGTCGCCACAAAGGATACCCTCAAGGGGATGCGACTTGTGTACGAGCCTCCATTTTTGCGGCACTTCACCGCCCGCTTTGAACCGATCACCTCATGAAGCGAGAGCATGCGCCGATGAGCAACGAAGACACCAGTGCAACGACCGAAGCAATCCAACGCGAGCGCCTCGTGCTCATCGCCGTGATTAGCACCTTTCTCGCGCTCATTCCCACAGTCTACGCAGCTCTCATATCCAACTCGATCACCCTGGTCGCCGACCTCTTGCGCTGCTCAACAGAGTTCATGGCAATCCTCGTTTCGTGGATTATCCTCAGGAAGGTCGCACGCTCAGACGTCAAGCATTTCAACTACGGCTTCGGAAAGCTCGAGCAACTCTCCTGCATGGCGGTCGGAGCGGCCCTCTTCGTCACCTTTCTACTGTGCTTCGTCTCTGGCATCCGTCGTCTGGTCGCCCCGGAGGTCGTGCAAAACGCCGGGTTCGGATTCGGACTCGCCGTCCTCTCGGTTCTCGGCAACGCATTCCTCTGGATCACCAACTATCGCTCCTTCCTTCGTCAGGCGTCACCTGTATCGGACGCGCAATGGAGACTCTTCCGCGCTAAGACAGCCGCTACCCTCGTCGTATCGCTCTCTCTCGGTGCCGGACTCTTCTTCGGCTCGTACGGATGGACAGTATACTTCGACGGCCTCGGTTCCGTGCTCCTGTCGTTCTTCATGCTGTGGTCGGCCTACGCCCTGGTTTCCTCCTCCGTCCCCGACCTTATCGATTGCGCTCTGGAAGAATCCCTCCAGGTTCCCATTCGAGAGGTCCTGAAACGACATCGCAACGACTATCTGCACATCGACACAGTCCGCTCCCGACGAACGGGCAAGCGGATCTTCGTCGAGCTCTTCATCTCCTTCGCCCCTCTTCAAACATTTGCCAAGGTGAACGACATAGCAGGGCAGATCAGGCGCGAGGTCGAGGCCGCCTTGAAGGGTGCGGAGGTTATCGTCGTACCGCTGGTTAGCGAGCACGAGCATCATTCCTAGCGAGGCGATGCAAATCCTGTCACGCCTCCACGTGAACGTGCTCGTGCACCTGAACGTACACGTACGCGTAACAAAAACCTCACGTCTTCGGGAACGTTCACGTTTACGAGCACGAGCACGTTCACGTGATAAGTTCAAAGGTGAGTCCACAGGTGAGTTTTGCATCGCTTCCTAAGGAGGCGATGCCAAGGCAGACAGGTCTATTAACAACAGGACATGACGGCGCTCACGAATCGTCAACTTGACAAGCCGCTCCAGGCCGGCACGCAGAGAATCAAAAAAGCTTTCACGCGTATCGATTATCTATATATCGCCGCGCACCTCATGGAGTAACCCAGAGCCATTTGGCATACTAAGAGTACATCCCTCACGTGTTCAGAGGGATGCGGCGCAGGAAAACCCGGCGCCCTCACACTTTTTGCAGTTAGCAGTACGGTTCGGCAGTATGAGTACCAAAACGGAAGTCTTACGACTCCTGATAACGTATCTATTCGTAAAAGGCTCTTTTTTTCTCCCCTTGGCTTGGGTCTCTCTGGTCCTCAACAGGAATTCCGGAGACTCCACTCAGGCTTCGTAGAGGCCAGGTAACAGAGCTAGGACCATTTGAATCGTCCGAGGAAGCAGATCTACTCCTCAGGATGCATCGATCGACAATTACCTCGCCTACCTACTTTCCAGCCGACAGAAATCGACCAGCGCGTCGTACACGACCGTCAGCTCTTCGTCAGAGATGCAATACGGGGGCATGAAATAGACCACATTTCCAAGTGGCCTGATCAGCACACCGCGCTCTCGAAAGAAGCGTAAGGCCCGCTGAGACACACTACTCGTGTACCCGCGCGTGGCTGAATCTCGAATCGTAAAAGCGACTATCGTGCCCGCAACCCGAGGCTCGGAGATGTGCGGGAACTCTGCGAGACGCTCCAGAAAGGCCGCGTGCCGCTGCTCAATCTCTCCTCTTCGAACCTGACACGCAGGCTGACACGTCAACTGGAGACTCGCTCGAGCGACCGCACACGCCACAGGGTTAGCCGTGTAGGTGTGACCATGAAAGAAGGTGCGAGAGTGATCGGGGGATCGAAATGCATCGAATATCTCGTTACGACACGCCGTCACCGCAAGTGGAAGCGTTCCTCCGGTGAGCCCCTTCGAGAGACAGATGATATCTGGCGGGTTGCGAAGCTCCGACGATGCAAACAGGGAGCCGGTGCGCCCGAATCCGGTCATCACCTCGTCTGCGATGCACACCACACCGTGAGCTCGAAGGATCTGCATGTAGGAGTCGAGCACAGCGGCGGGATACACCCGCATACCGCCAGCACCTTGCACCTTGGGCTCGAAGATGAACGCCGCCACCTCGCCCGATGCGCCAAGCTCTCGGCACAGCGCGAGATCGCGCTCCGTTCCCTCGGTAGAGAGACGATCTACGCGGAACAACATCTCCTCGAAGGGCGCAGCGAAGATCCCTCGCGCCCCCGCGGCCATCGCGCCGAAGGTATCACCGTGATAACTGTGTTCGAGGGCCACGATTCGTGTCCGACGCTGCCCTTGGTTGTGCCAGTACTGCACAGCCATCTTAAGAGCTACCTCGATAGCACTGGAGCCGTTGTCGGTGAAGAACACCTTGTCGAAGCGGTGCGGTAAAACAGCGAGTAGCTCCTCCGCCAAAGCGACAGCAGGCTCGTGAGTAAATCCGGCGAATATGACGTGATCGAGGGTCTCCATCTGGCTGGCTGCCGCCTGTCGCAGCCGAGGATGTCCATGCCCGTGTGTGTTACACCACCACGAGGAGATACCGTCGATTAGCTCTGTCCCGTCTTCCAGGATGAGCTTTACTCCACGCGCCCCTACTACCGGGAGCGGAGGATCCGCAAGCTCCACCTGCGTAAAGGGATGCCAGACACAACGCGCATCTCGCGCAACGAGGTTGGAGCTCATGACAACTCCCCGATAGCTATCGATTGCGCTACGGAACGAACAGAAGCGGCCGAAAGCTCCTCCAGCTGCGGCACCCGCCCCAGAATCTCCACTCGTCCGTGTCGAGCGATTATCCGTTCGGTATCCGGTAGCTCCTGGCCATTGAAAATTACCCCCCGAATCGTTGCTCCACGGCTGCGAAGCACCTCGAGTGTCAGCAACGTGTGGTTGATACTTCCGAGATAGTGCCGCGACACGACCACCACCGGCAAACCCAAGCGCACGATGAGATCGAGATTCGTATGTTCGTCATTCAGCGGCACCAACACTCCCCCCGCAAGCTCCACGATCAGCGGCCTTTCGGTGGCTGGAGCGTGCAGCTCAGAGAGCGCTATCGTCACCCCCTCCAGCGCAGCCGCGATATGAGGAGAGAGGCTCTTGGCAAAAAGATACCGTGACGGATGAATGCGTCGCACGGCATCTTGTATGAGAGACGACACGATCTCGCTGTCTGAAGGTCCGTCTTCGAGCCCACTAGCTACCGGCTTCCAGTAATCAGCGCCTGTTGCCTCGCACAAGATCGCCGAGACTACCGTCTTTCCGACCTCTGTACCGATACCCGCGACACATACACCGCCCATAGCTTTCAGAGCCCCTTGGCGAAACTAGAAAGCGAGGTACTTGAAAGTCGGT
>JBILEW010000123.1:0-9913 GCA_044351885.1 Bdellovibrionota bacterium | reverse complement strand
CCCAAGACCTATGCCGCAGGTACAAAGCGCTGTTCGAAGGCGCGCACAGACCCTTCGGGTTGCCCGGCAAGGTTTCAGATAGAACTTATAGTGAAGATATGCCGCGTGTACTCTCTGTAGCTATAGTCCCGTTCGAGCTGGTTACGGGTTTCGGAAGAACTCTCTACCAGTATCGGGAGTATCTCAAGCAATCCGTGGCGCGGGATCTTCGCAAGGCTTACAAGCGATCTTCGCTCGGATATCTGTGGAGCATGCTCAATCCGCTGATGATGATGCTCATCATCACTGCGGTATTCTCGGTCATTCTGAAGATACAGGTCGAGTACTACTCGGTATTCCTCTTCGCCGCGCTCATGCCGTGGCAGTATTTCAACCAGACGGTTTTGGGTGGCCTCGATTCTATTAGGGCAAACCGTCGCATAATCGAGCACGTGCCGATCCCCAAGTACGTTTTCATTCTCTCCCTGGCCTTCTCCAATTTGGCTAATCTCTTTCTGGCCCTGGTTCCATTCTGTGCAGTCGCTCTCTTCGTGGGAAAGAGTTTGACGTGGTCGATGATGCTGCTTCCGGTGATCGTCCTCCCACTGATGATGCTCTCAGTAGGGGCTGCTCTGTTGTTTGCGACCATGAACGTGTTCTTCGATGACACGAGGCATTTAACGGTGGTTTTGCTCCAGGCGATGTACTATCTGACCCCAATTATGTACGGAGTCGAGCACTTGCCAGCGTCTCTAGCCAAGTGGCTGCAATTCAATCCAATGTATCACATCATCGGATTGATGCGCTCCGCTTTTTACTTTGGGATGGTACCCGGTCTCGAGTCTTTCATGATTTCTTTTGGTGCGGGATTGGGCGTGCTTTTAATCGGACTGGCGGTGTTCAGAAGCGCAGATTCGAAGTTCATGTACTTTCTGTAGAAGAATATTATGCGGCGCGAAAGCGAGTATGCCATAGAAGTGAATGATGTGACGGTTCGCTACCGCTCGTATTCACAGCAACCCACATCCCTCAAGGAAGCTGTGGTGAAGTTCATGCGAACTGGCCGTCTCCGCTATTACTCCGACTTCAATGCGCTCTCGAAACTCTCCTTCAAAGTGAAGAAGGGGTGTTTCTTGGGAATAATTGGTAGTAATGGCGCAGGTAAAAGCACTCTGTTGCGGGTACTTTCCGGCGTGTTGCCACCCTCTGAGGGGCTTGTTGCTACGCACGGAAGCGTGGACTCCCTCATTCAGCTCGGCGCAGGATTCGATACGGAGTTAACCGCGCGGGAGAACATCTTTCTTTACGAATCATTACGCGGAAAGTCTCGACGCGAAATATCGGAACGTGTCGAGCGCATCCTTGACTTCGCCGAATTACGTGATTTCTCTTCGACCCCACTCAAGTACTTTTCGTCAGGAATGGCGGCGCGTCTCGGGTTCAGCTGTGCCATGGATATCGATCCAGATATCCTGCTGATAGACGAAATATTGGCCGTTGGAGACGAAAGATTCGCGGTCAAATGCAAGAAGGTATTCACAGGCTTCTTGAATGCAGGAAAAACGGTGGTTCTCGTGAGCCACAGCGTCGATCAACTTGCAGCGGAGTGTCATCAGATCCTGGTTTTGTCCAGAGGAGAGGTCGCGTTTCTGGGCGACCCAAAAGAAGCAGTGAAGGTATACCGCGACGCTCACTACGGCACCCGATTGGGAAGCGTGGGAGCTGGCGGTAAGGTTGCCTCCGTCTAAAAGGCAACAAAAAGGCCCTGAAGCTTTCGCTTCAGGGCCATGTCTTTCGGAATGAAGCTCAGAGCCTAGGCGCTGCGCTTTAGGAATCAATCCTCGGACGTGATGAGTTGAAATGTCATCGCCGCAAGGACTCCTGCGAAGAGATGTGCGGTGAGGAAGATCCAGATATTCGGCCACGTAATAAGGCCCATGAGCGCAGCCCCTACAGCAACAGCCGGATTGAAAGCACCACCTGAAATGCTTCCAACGGAGAAGGCGCCCACCATTACAGTGCTACCGATAGCGAGTCCGTAGAAGGAGTTGTTGGCAGTGCCTTTGGACGTTGCCACGTTCAAGACGACGTAGACCAGCGCAAAGGTGAATAGGAACTCGGCGATAATCGTGCGGCTGACATCGAGCTGCCCTGGGTTGACCGAAGCTTGGGGAAACAGGTAACCAACCACATAGGCTGCTACCGCTGCCCCGAGGATTTGAGCAATTACATATCCAAACGCATCAGAAATTGTGCACTTACCACGGAGTGTTACACCGAGAGTGACAGCAGGGTTGTAATGAGCCCCCGATACGTGGCCACCCGCAAAGACCATCGCCATCAGCGCGAAGCCGATAGCAAGCGGTGGAATAACTCCGGGTGGGTTTCCAACAACGGTACAACCGATAGTCAAAACGAGGAAGAAGGTGCCGATAAATTCGGTCAGAAGTTTGTTCATATAGTCTCCTAGTCATCTTTCAGCGTTCAGTTCCGATGGCCATGAGCTGTCCTGTTCCTACGTCTTTGAGCGACGTGAGCACGAGGTCCCGTTGTTTACGGTCATTCGGATCCAACGATAGTCGGTCCCACTGCAAATGGGCCCGCTGAGAGGGATTATCCACATATAAAGGAACAACGGTCTACAGGTCATTCAAGGAGGAGGGGAGGTATTGTACTCACCGGTAGACGACCTCCAGGGAGATTCCGGCGGAGGTGGAGCGGCGTTCCGTTTCCTTGCGTCTTTGACCTCTACGCCTACATGATGCTCGTACACGAGGGAGCCCCCGAGCCATCCGCCGATTCCGAGAAGGACAAGACCTAAGTATGCGGGAGTAATGCTTATGATAGTACGATCGACGAAGGATGGCCGCATGAGCACAGAGATTATGAAGAGGAAAAGAGCTGCAGAGTTTACCGTCATGTGCATCAAGCCGGTACGTCGTGCTGCGCTATCGCTTGAAACTACCGAAAGAAGATCGACGAGTCCGGGTATGGCTGCCACGAAGCCGCTGACGACACCCGCTATCAAGCAATGATAAGCCGTCGTATAGAATTGTTCTCGTTCCAACATGCGACTCAATATATCAAATACGAGACCCCCACATAGCAGACCTATGGGGAATGCTACGAGCATGGGGTGAATGGGATGACCTCCGACAGCTGCTGTGCTCTTCATAGTTTCCAAGCTCTCAGTTTGTAAGTGAGGAGCTGACCACTATCTGGCACAAGAGAAACTGATCAATCTCATGTTGAAGAGGCCAAGGGCGTACCACTCGCGTCTATGAGACCTCTGGAGCCGCGGAATCCCCGGAGCTGGGCGTGTTCTTTGGAGCTTTCTTCGCCACCTTCTCTCGGTAACGCGTTGCCTCGGCTTGTAACTCGAGGCGAGCCGTATCTATTTTGAAAATTGATGCGGTGTTGTCTAGGATCTCGGCTGCCAAATTCAAAAAAGCGATGCTTCGCCGGTGCTCGTCGAGCTGCTCGGCGGTACGGGAGGCATCCCCACAGACACGCGCCGTGAGGAGGGTGAGACTTTTGAGACCCTGTAACTCGGGATCGCTGATAGCCTCACGCAGGTGTTTGATGCCATGGCTGAGGTGATTGAGTGCCTCTGCGTTTTTTTTCAGTCCGAGCGCAACCATACCTCGCAAGACCGAGACTACCCCCTGTTCCCACGCAAGCAGAGGGCGTACCTCGGGGAGGCGTTCTATACTGGCGATCAGATCTCGAGCTGTCGTCTGCTGGACTAAGGAGGTTTGCGTCAGAAGTCTACTTGCTTCGACATATTCCTCGAGAGCTTGTTGCGCGGCGTCTGAGTCGTCGTCGAGCTCCGCAATCCGCTCCCAGATGCGCCCGCACAGCAGACGGATTGGAGCGATGTTGGTAGCTGGCGCTCGAGCCTGCTTGGTCTCAGGTGAACGAACGAAGTCATGCAGCACTCTGGCCAAATGAGCTAAATCGTGGGTATCGGAGGCAGTGCTGACAGTCAATAGGAGCGGTGTGCAGGCGCGGGAGATAATATCAGTCTGTGCTTGCATCAGAGCACCTACCGAGCGCGAAGGTGCACCTCTACTTTGCGTCCACCAGCTACGCCAGATAGAGAAAAAGCGGAAGCAGCACCTCTCGATCTGCTCGAGATCTTGAAGTCGATGGAGCAATCGGCCGATACAGTCAGACATCGAGATCCCATACTCCGAGAATGCAGAGCCGTCACCGGCTGCTATGAACCTGTTCATCTCCTCAAGAGGCCTTTGGATTTCAAGATCAAGGTACTCGTCAAGGGCGGCCTGCGCTCCGTATTCGAGTGGGCGCAGAGGCGATTCGGGCGGCGCTCCTCGGAGCTCTTGTTGCTGAGCTAACGGAAGAATGAAATCCGCAAGGTAACGGGTAGCGCAGCTCATGAGAACAGCCTCGGTAGCGGGGAGATTCGTGCTACTAGAACTGAAGTCACACAGGGCGGTAGAGGCGGAATGTACTTCCCAGAGCTTATTCTGAGCGGCGGTTTGCCAGGTGGTATCGGCCGCATGGATGAGCGATGTCGAAGTTTCGATCAGTCGCTTAGCCAAGCCAGTGTCGTACTCGAGGAGGGGGCGTGCGGCGTTCCAACATCGAAGCTCATTGGCAGCCAGAGATACCTGTAGCTGACGATCTTGGATCTGAAAAAACGGGATCGGCAGCGCAAGCTCTCGCGCCGCTACGAACTCAAAGTCTGTGCGTACGTCGAATTCCTCAGCGAGTTTAGCCATGCAACCAAGTGCGGTGCGGCTCGGCCCCCGTAGTCCGGCCTTGAAAAAGATGTCGTGAGCAAGGCTCAAGTAAGTGGCAGCGTCGTCTGCGTCCTTTTCTCGGAGGCGATCCTCGAAGCCTCGGAGTATTGCATCGGCAAACTCCAGCCAGCGGGCTGGCTCCAGATACTGTCTTTCGACATCCTCCGGAGTTATTTCGCGCGCGCGGCGCTCCAGCGCCACAATGCTCGAGTTGTTAGTCCAAGCGGGTTCAGGATTCAGCATGCTCAGTTGTGGTATCACAGGCGGGGCTTGTTCTCAAATAGTGGTTCACTATAGAGGTGGATTTCGATAGGCCAGAGCTCAGATCGATTCTGCTGCGCTCCTCATATCGATTCGTAAAGGCAAGGGGGCTTGCAGTACTCGGCGGATGCGATACCTTGAGGCTTTACTGCGCCCTGCAGCTGTCATCTGTAGTAATGATCGCATCTCGTATCTCGAATTATGTAATGATCGTAGCTCTTCTGTCGTGGAGCTTGGTTGCCTATGCTCAGGAGTCGAGTCCCTCAAGAGGGGAACAGCAGAGGTTTGCAAACGAGAGAATCAACGAAGCGGTCAATACGACGACGCTCTTTGCTTCGCAGGACGTTCTGGCAACGGGCAAGTTCACCAAACAACGCATAGATCAGCCCGACACACGTTATGCGATGTTGCGGGCGCCGTTCGAGAAGCGTTTTGCCGAACCGGCAGATCGTTGGCAGCCGTACGTGTACGGGAGTGGGGCTCTCTTGCGTGTCTCATCGGGTGCTACCAAGCCTGTCGGTTCAGAAGGGGAGGATGATTTTTCGACGTCGAAGCTCTTCTCACTTGCAACTGGCGGGGGAACGTATCTCCGAGTTAGTGACGACCTGAGGTTGGCCGCATCGGTTGCAGTGGCGTATTCGTATCTCCAGAATAGGTATGACTTCAACAACACCTTTAGTCGAGATGTGCTGCTGCCTGACGATGGTCTTTTTTACAATTGGAACCTCCACGTGCTTACCTACTCGCCTACGGTTCGGGCTCTCTACGAGCACCGATGGGGCGAGTTGCTCCTGAATGCGACGCTCGCGTACAGTCAACTTTTCAACGATTCCATACACTCTTCCAGTCAGGCGATTAACATCGACTCGGCTAGTGGGGTTATGTGGATGCGGACTGCGGTGACCCAGCCTCTCGGGATCGAAGCCTTCGGTGGCCCAGTGGCGTTACGACCGTTCTTCCAGTGGAGCAATATCAGTGGAAAGGCGGCAGACGGATTGAATCTCGTGAACCTCTTCGAGATGGGCGCAGACGTCGTACTCAACTTCGAACAGAAATTCCTGTTTTTTTCCCAGATGTATTGGGGAGGAAGTTATGTGACGGGAGATAGCTTCGAGGGATATCACATCGGATTCGGTGGGAAATTCTAAGCGACCCCGAGCAGACCGAGGCAGCCATCGCATTGATGACCCGAATTTACGGACGGCGAGGACGCCGTCCCTCCTGGGTGTCCGTGTAGCTGAAGAAAGTGTGGGCGGGGGCATCGATTTTCTCTGTGGGCCATTTTAGGAGGGACGGCGTCCACCCTGGGTGTGTGTAGGTGACGGAAGTGCAGGCGCAGGTGTCGTCTTCTCTGCTTGCCATTTCAGGAGGGACGGCGTCCCCGCCGTCCGTCGTACTCTTCTCGATCATATCGAGGAGGAATGCACTCACAAATGCGTGGTATTTGCGGATTTTTGACTAGTTTCTGACATCTCAGCATACTCTCGCAATGGCAAAGAGTGAGCACAAAAATGCGGCGGCGGATCTATTCAATCTTCCCTCCCTTTCGCAGGTATCATTTCCCTCTACCTATCGGTCGTTGAACATCGAAAGTGAGGGGGTGCGTGTTGGACGTGATCGATTTGAAAATCTCCAAGCCCACCCGGGTGTCCAATTTGCGTTGTCTCCAGAGCAGCTCGATCATTACAACACGGCACACCAGTTTCTCCAGCAGCTCTATATGGAGCTCGGATTTTCGTTTCCTGAGACAGGCCCGCCGTTTGCGTACGACCGACGTTTCACAGAGACGGGAGGTATCTGCGATACACTTCTGCGGGCGCCGGGTATTCAGTATTTATCCCAGCATGTCCGAAGCCGTGAAGGATATGTCGCAGGATGGGTGCACGAGCTTACCCATGCATCAGGGGCTGTGCGATGGGGAGCGACGCGTTCTGCCAAGGATGATGCGACGACTCAGTTTACGATAGCTCAAGCTGGATGGATGATGAAGCTAGGAGGAAGGGGCGCGCTTTTCTCCGCGTTCGAAGAGTATGCAGCGACAGCAAACGAATGTTTGTATCTCAGCGAGGTACAGGGTCTTACTCCCCAGCTTTCCGAAGATACTTATACGCTGTCTCTGTACACCCAACGACAGTCCTCCGTGCGGATATCCCAATTGTGTGCGCAGCTCTTCGAACCTGAGCGCTTCGCCAAAATAGAGGAGAGCTCCAATCCGCGACGCTGGGAGAGGGCATTTCTGGAAGGCGGGAGTATGTGCCATGTGTACACCCCCCGTATGAACTGGCTAAAGGATGGGGCTGATACCGGAATTTTCATTTACGATATATGTCCTCTGCTTGATGAGTTTGCCAGAGAGCTCTTTCCAAGGTGCTCGGCAGCGGAAGCGAGCGGATTCTTCCGAGAAAAGGTGTTGGGGGCGCACCTATCGGGCGATCTCGCTCCCGTGCTTCGGATAATTAAAGAGACCCTCGGGAGGGAAGCGGTGCGCTTTCTGGCAGAGTGGGGGCCTCGAAAGGGTGACATCATAACCCAAGATGACACAGCTCTTCTCTCTCTCTTCGTCAGGGCAGGCAGATTGGGTGCAGATACCGCACGTTCGTACCGAGCAGATCTCGTGCAAGTACTTAAAGAGCGTAAGGGGAACGATCATCGAGAAGTGTACATCCCTCTACGTACCGAGTCGCTTCTCCGAGATGCGGAGAGAGGATACTGGAGATCCTGGGCAAACGCAGAGAATCGTCAGCTCATCGCCGAGGATTCTGAGCTTCGCGCTAGGGCCACGGAGTGCTTCAACACGGCCTTCAGTGCCGGAAAGTTAGCAGAGGCAGCAGAAATTTGTATCACTGGCGCTCTTGATCCTGAGAGCCTCCCACTCGTCACGTTCGCTGCGGTGCAGGAGTATGCGATTGAGCGTCTGAATGATGGAGAAGTGAAGGAGTATGAAGCGGTCGTTGAAGTCTTCTCTCCCGAGAGGCGAGTAATTTCCGAAGAGCAAGAGAGAAAGCTCGTGTATGCAGCCGCGGTTGCCAAATTACGGTCGAAGCGAACGGGAGAGTTCGTCGAGATAGCGAAAAGTTCCCTTTGCGATGAGTCGATGTTGATGAATGACGAGATTTGCCGCCTTGCCAGCGAGGCTTTGTCCTCGTTGAAGGGAATCCAGTCGAAATGCCACCTGTTCGAGGCGCTGCCCAAGAAGATTCAAGGCAAATTAGAGGGGGACTTATTGTCGTAAACCCGTGAGGGTTTGGTGAAAATCATGGGCCGTGTCGCGCGGCATATCTGCCGCGCGACAAGTACTGATTATCCGATCTCTTTGACGCTAGCGGCCAACAGCTCAGTGGTCTTCACCACCACCGTATCGCCCACTTTGAGGAGTCGCAGATTCTCGGGGTATTTTGCCTTCACGGTCATGATACCGCCGTCTCCGCGGACCGTTACCTCTTGACGCTTCTTGTCGATCGCTTCGATCGTTACTACACCGATCTGCTGTCCAGCGACTACGGCACCTGGTTTCGCGCCAAGGGGAGCACGTCCTGCAACGCCAACCCCGAGACCTGACATCTCTAGTTCTTCTCGAGTAGGTTGGCGAACTTCGAACTCGATTGATTGAAAATACTCGAGCTCGACGGTATCGCCCTTGTCTACTTGAGCGAGGTTCTGCACCTCTTCACCTACCTTGAGAGGCACAACTCGTCCGTCCGGCATCCGAAGTCTAAGGGAGCGGTTCTTAGCGTCTACGTCCTCGACGTTCGCAGTGATTTTCCTCAAAGCGGACTCTTCGCCAGCCAATCCACCGCCAGGCAACACAGAGCGGCTCGACTGTTCGGTGACATCTACACCCTCGGTAGTTGTAGCCTGCCTGACGTGGTCACCAGTGAAGGGTTTCGTCGAACATCCAAGCACTACCATTGTAGCGATTGTAAAAAGCATGATCCGAATCATATCTCTTCTCCATAGATGGGTTTTAGAGCCTCATAGAGCGATTTGTATCGCATAGAGGATCGGACACATACAATAGAAAAGTGCCGCGGTCTCCGCGGCGTCATAGGGTATCACTTCTTTCCGGAGAGCATCGCCCCGAGATTGGCGAATGGATTGTTTGCCAGGGTTTCCGGTTGTCGGCTTCGATCCCTGTCAGGACGTCGGGTGCTCTGTGCGCCCCCCTGTGGACGCGGTGCTCCACTAGTTGACTGAGTGTCTCGCCCCGCGCCATTCGGCCGAGCAGCTTGGTCGTCGACCTGCTTCTTCATGGTCAAAGCGATCTGCCGTTTTTCGAGGTTAACCTCGAGCACTCGCACTTGAACCTTGTCTCCTGGATTTACGACAGCCCGGGGATCCTTCACGAAGGTATCGCTCAACTGAGAGATGTGTACGAGACCATCCTGGTGTACCCCGATATCGACGAAAGCTCCGAAATTCGTCACGTTCGTGACCACGCCCGTGCACAGCATTCCAGGCTTCAGGTCTGAGAGTTCGTGAATGTCGTCTCGATACTTGACGTATTCGAACTCCGAGCGAGGATCTCGGCCGGGCTTCTCCAATTCCTGAATGATGTCGTTGAAGGTGAAATCCCCGAGCTGTTGCTTGAGGCTAGAGTTGCTCTTCAACGCGGCTACGCCCGCACCGAGGAGCTTGTCGAGGTTGCCGCCGTTGTCGGTAGCAAAAGATTCGAGGGCTTTGTAGCGCTCGGGATGAACGCCAGTGTTGTCGAGAGGATGCGCGCCGTTGGGAATCCGAAGGAAGCCAGCAGCCTGTTCGAACGCCTTTTCACCGAAGCGTGGGACCTTGAGCAGGTCTGCTCGCGACTTGAAGAGTCCCGTCGATGCGCGGTGCGCCACAATGGCGCGAGCGAGTGACGGGCCGATGCCGGAGACGTACGCCAGGAGGTGTCGAGATGCCGTATTCAC
>JBILEW010000046.1:0-28257 GCA_044351885.1 Bdellovibrionota bacterium | reverse complement strand
AGCAGGGCAGGGTCCCCGACGTCCGTATTCGAGGTGCGGCAGGAGGGACGGCGTCCCCGCCGTCCGTATGCGACGTGCGTGAGCAGGGCAGCGTCCCCGACATCCGTATTCGAGGTGCGGCAGGAGGGACGGCGTCCCCGCCGTCCGTATGCGACGTGCGTGAGCAGGGCAGGGTCCCCGACGTCCGTATTCGAGGTGCGGCAGGAGGGACGGCGTCCCCGCCGTCCGTATGCGACGTGCGTGAGCAGGGCAGCGTCCCCGCCGTCCGTATGCGACGTGCGGCAGGAGGGACGGCGTCCCCGCCGTCCGGGTAGGTCAATCAACACCCTCCTCCAAGCGTCGACAATGTAAGTGCAGCGGTCAGAGCAACTTTTGGGACGAGTAGCCGATTTCACGTACATGCCTGATGAATTGAAGCATCCATCAAGAAAACTCCCAGCGAAGGATCAGCCCGGCCTTAGCAGGCGAGATTCCGTCATATTTGTCACAGTCTGCACCAAGAATCGCGACGACATTTTGACGAATGCCGCCGTACATCGCGCGTTGGTGACGCTTTGGGCTGATACGAGCCATTGGGTAGTAGGGCGGTATGTGATTATGCCGGACCACCTTCACCTCTTTGCGCGTGAGCGCAACGTGAGATCCTGTAGTATCGCTCGGTGGACTGGATGGTGGAAGCATCAGATCGCTGTGCTTTTGGAATGCGGCGAAAATCGCCTTTGGCAGAAGGGTCTATGGGATACGCGTATCTATTCGTGGGATTCCTACCGGGAGAAGCTTAACTATGTGATGGCGAATCCGGTGCGTGCAGGATTGGTAGAGGAGTCTGATGCATGGCCGTACCAGGGGATGATTCATCAGGTGGGATGGTTCGATTGAATGAGTAGTCGGTGATATTTCGGATGTGAATTTTACCGGACGGCGGGGCCGCCGTCCCGCCTGTAGCCGTGGGCGCCTTGGTGGGACGGCGGCCCCGCCGTCCGTATGTGAAGTGCGTGAGCAGGGCAGCGTCCCCGACGTCCGTATTCGAGGTGCGGCAGGAGGGACGGCGTCCCCGCCGTCCGTATACAGTGTGCGCGAGGTGGGACGACATCCCCGCCGTCCGTTTGATTTCAGATCGCATCGGCATCTGATCTCGCATCTAACACGACTACCAACATCACGATTTCGATTGGCCGCATGCAGACCCCATGGTATGTGAGCCCTCATGAAGAAACTACTAGCCTCTCTATCTCTCTGCATGCTCGTGTTCGCTGCCAGGATACCGTTAGCTCACGCCGGCGATGCCGCGATGATCGTTTTCAAGAGCGGAGTCGTCGTTAATCTCGACAACGGGTACAAGCAGCTCGTCGATGGTATGAAGGGTCTCAAGATGAAGGGCTCTGAGAACTATCCGGTCGAGATCCAGATCGAAGGCACTGCGTTCTTCATCAACCTAGGAGAGGTCGCGGTCCTGTGTCGGGACCGTTGTTCGAGCCTGACGATCATTTCGCCGAAGCAGGGATCAGCAAACCAGACCTATCGTTGATCCCTCGGGGAGCGGGAGGCACAAGCGCCAGCGTCGTTAGCTACGCGCAGGCTGTATGGCTTCCAAAGCAGCATCGACGACATCGTCTGGCGCCGTCAGATCAAACGAGCAGGAGCCGATTGAGTTAATCAGGCTCCACTTCATATGTCCCCTGACGTTCTTCTTATCACGAGCCATGAGAGCACGTAGTCGAACCTCGTCGAAATGGGAGGGGAGTGAAACCGGTAATCCGGCAGCGGCTATTCCAGCACGGGCTCGCGCATAATCTTCCTGCGAGAGCTTTTCGATTCGGAGTGCGATGTAGGACTCTGCTACCATACCGATCGCAACGGCTTCTCCATGTGTGAGTGTTATGCCGTCATGAAGCGCGTATTCTTCGATGGCGTGTCCAACCGTATGGCCAAAGTTAAGGGTCTTACGCGGCCCTTGCTCTATTGCATCCGATTGAACCACGCGCTGTTTTATTTCGCAGGAGCGGAACACTACTTCCACTAATTCGTCAGAGCTCCATGCATCATACGGTTTTGAGGTGACATGAGCGAAGTACTCTGCGTCGGCGATCAAGCCGTGCTTGACGATCTCTCCAAATCCCGACCGCACCTCTCGGGGTGGGAGGGTGGAAAGGACATCGATGTCTACCACAACGTGGCTCGGCTGACTGAAAGTTCCTAGGAGATTCTTCACTCCGTTAAAGTTGATACCTGTCTTGCCACCGATACTTGCATCGACCTGCGCCAGTAAGGTAGTGGGTATGTGTAAGAACTCGATTCCCCGCATGTATGTTGCGGCAGCGAAGCCTACCAGATCGCTCGTTGCCCCACCTCCGATCGTAATGACTAGGGAGCGTCTGTCGAGCTTTCGATCAGAGAGGAACTGCCAAACCGATTCGAGCCCTTGCACGTTCTTGACCTGTTCACCCCCTGAGATCACGAGCATTGACGATGGATCGAGAGCGAGACTCTCACGCACAGTGTGCGCGTGTGGCTCTGCGCCGCGGTCGGCTATGATTGCGATCGAAGAGTACCTGTCAGTCTGGACCAGGGCAGCGAGTCGCCCGATCAATCCACGACCGACCAGCAGTCGTGAGGTCATCTCGATTCGGGCAGCTTTGAGGGTCAGGCTGCGCATCGTATCACACCTGCAATCGACGAAGGTCGGCCATCATCTTCTCGAACTGCGGGTAGCGCAGCGCTTGAGGCCCATCGCTCAATGCCTTTTCGGGCTCAGGATGGAACTCAACGATGATACCGTCAGCCCCCACGGCCTTCGCTGCTAGCGCTAGCGGTGGTACGAGCTCTCTCACACCGGCAGCATGGGAAGGATCTATGAACACAGGAAGGTGTGTCCTCGCCTTCAAAACCGGCACTGCGCTGATATCAAGGGTTCCACGCGTAGCAGTCTCGAATGTTCGGATGCCGCGCTCGCACAGGAAAACCTGCTGATTACCTCCCGCCAAGATATATTCAGCCGCTTGCAAGAGCTCTTCGATCGAAGAGCTCATACCGCGCTTGAGCATGATCGGGCGTCGAATCTGACCAATCGCCTTTAGGAGGCTGAAGTTTTGCATGTTGCGTGCACCGATCTGAATGATGTCTGCCTTCTCGGCAACTCGATCTACATCATCAGTCGTCATGACCTCGGTGATGACCGGCATACCGTAGGCACGCCCCGCCTCGACTAAGATGTCCAATCCTTCGTAGCCCATCCCTTGGAAGCTGTACGGTGACGATCTCGGCTTGAAGACTCCACCACGCAAGATCTTGGCACCGTTGTCCCGCGCTTCCTTGGCGCACGACATGATCTGTTCGCGCGATTCGACCGAACAGGGGCCCGCTATGACGAGGAAGTTTCCATCGCCGATCTTGATACCTCCGACATCGATGACCGTGTTTTCATTCTTGTACTCACGGGTCACGAGCTTGTAGCCCTTGTCCTTACCGCTCGATTTTGGAGCTGGCTTCTCCGTTACCTCTGGCTCGGCCGGTGTAGACACCTGAGCACTTTCACCGATCTCGACCTTCGTCGGTGCAACGTCGCACGACGGGAAGCATCCGAGCACCTTGATGAAGCGCACGATCCTGGTGAGCTCATCCAGGGCTGTCTTTACATTCGGGGATTCGAGGTTTCCCATGAACTCGACGTAAAACATCTCCTCCCACGTGTTACCCGCGATAGGGCGGCTTTCGAGCTTGGTCAGGTTGATCCCGTTGTTCTTGAAGACAAGTAGGGCGTCGACCAGGGCGCCGGCCTGGTTGAGGGTGTTCATCACGATCGAGGTCTTGGCAGGGATGCGGCTGTCGACCTTGACCGGCTGCTTCGCTACCACTAGGTAACGCGTAGAGTTCTCCTCTTGGTTCGCGATGTTGGTCTGCAGAACTGAGAGGCCGAACATATCCGCTGCTTCGCGGCTGGCGATAGCAGCGTGCAGACGATTGCCTGCCTCGCGCACGCGTTTGACTGCGAGAGCTGAGTCGTAGGTGTACTCGATGCGACATTCTGGGAGCTTGCCTAGGAACTGGCTACACTCGGCGACCGCAAGGGGGCTGCAGTAGATCCGCTCAAGGTGCGATACAGGAACGTTCTCGTTGCCTATCAAGCAGTGGCTGACCTCGAACTTCTCCTCTCCGACGATGGAAACTCGGGAGTTGAGAAGGAGATCGTACACGTCGTTTATCGCACCGGAGGTCGTATTCTCGATAGGCAGGATTCCGTAATCGCAGGTCCCAGCTTCGACTGCGCGCACGGCGTCGAGGAAGGAGGGGAAGCCGACGAAGGTCGTGGTCTCACTGTTACCATTCGTGAAGTGTGAACGTCCGACGAGGTGAGAGTAGGATCCATCTATGCCCTGAAAGGCGACCTTGACGTTTTTCGCATGCCAGGTTGCGCCGTTAAGTTTGCGTTGCAGGGCATCCTGTTGCACACGAACCGATTCGGCTACCACCTCGTGGAAGATGTTGGTGACGTACTGTGGCTCGAGGCCAAGGGTCTTACCCTCTGCGATGCGCTCCTTGAGCAGCTTGAGCTCGCGAATTTCGTCTCTCACTGCGGCGCTCTCCGAGTCTTTGGCTTGAATCGCCTTTTCGGCGAGCGTTCTACGCGAGGCTAGAAGGGTGAGTAGCTCTCGATCGAGTCGATCTATCTCTGCACGCACATCCGAGAGGTGCTGCTCTGTTGGTTTGGTTGCTGAATTCGTAGTCATAGTCTTTCGTAGTACTTCTCGTCTGTGAGTTTAATCAATCGATGTAGGTGAGGAACGAAGTGTACTGCGGGTTGCGCCCGTGTACCACGTCCAGGTACGCCTGCTTGAGCTTCAAGCTGACGGGCCCAGCCTTTCCACTCC
Source organism: Bdellovibrionota bacterium (assembly GCA_044351885.1). Classification (GTDB taxonomy): domain Bacteria; phylum Bdellovibrionota_C; class UBA2361; order UBA2361; family OMII01; genus OMII01. Next base: position 23,389 of record JBILEW010000046.1, on the reverse strand, counting down.
CGACCGGCTTGTCATTTATAGTTCCGATCGGCGTGACCTCTGCGGCGGTTCCTGTAAAGAATGCTTCGTCGGCAGCGTAGACCTCCTCCAAGGCTATCGTGCGCTCGGTGATAGTGAATCCGAGATCCCTGGCGATCTGCATTACAGAGGATCGAGTGATACCTGCCAGGATTGTGCCGAGCGGAGGTGTGAAGATCTCGTTGCCTTTGACAACGAAGAAGTTCTCTCCTGGCCCTTCGGCGATGCAGCCCTCGTCATCGAGGAACAGCGCCTCGTGATACTTCGTACCTTTGAGCTCGAGCACAGCGAGGATGCTGTTAACGTAGTGTCCGCAGATCTTCGCATCTGCTACGGTCGACTTAGGGTGGATGCGGATATACGAGCTCACCTTGATATCGGCAGCCTCGACCGGGATGTAGGCACCCCACGGCCAGCAGGAGATGCTGACCTCTACAGGGGAGTTACGGGGATTCAATCCCATGACTCCATACCCGTGAATCGCCAAGGGGCGTATGTAGCCTTGCGGTAGATCGTTGCGCCGGAGCAACTCACACGTGGCATCGCACAGCTGTTGGACGGAGTAGGGGAGGGTCATCCCCAGAACGCCAGCCGAATACGCCAAACGCTCCATGTGCTCTTTGAGTCGGAATACGGCCCCGCCGCGGTCGGTCTTATAGGCGCGGATCCCCTCGAAGGCACCGTCTCCGTAGTGCAGGGTATGTGTGAGGATGTGAACCTTAGCATCCTCCCATGCAACGAATTTGCCGTTCATCCAGATGTATTTCGTGGTTTCCATCAGCCTATCCTCTCAGCAATAGCCACAGCCATTTCATGTGTCGAAACTTTGTTGCCGGTTCCCGCGTAGATATCTGCGGTGCGGTATCCCTCGTCCAGCGCTCGTACTACAGCACAATCTATCGCATCTGCCTCCTCACTCCAACCGAAAGAGAATCGGAGCATCATCGATGCTGATAGTATCTGAGCGATCGGATTCGCGATGCCTTTGCCGGCGATGTCAGGGGCCGAACCTCCCGATGGTTCGTACAGTCCGAACCCGTGTGCATTCAAGCTCGCCGATGGAGTGAGACCAAGAGAGCCAGGGAGCGCAGCGGCGAGGTCAGAAAGGATGTCTCCGAAAAGGTTCGAGGTAACGATCACGTCAAACTGCCCGGGGTTTTTGACGAGCTGCAGCGCGCAGTTGTCTACCAGCATGTCTTCGAGCGCTACATCCGAAAACTGCGAGTGAGCCTCGCGCACCACCTCGCGCCACAACTTTGAGGTGTGCATAACGTTGGCCTTATCAACAGAGGTGACGCGTCCGCGGCGTTTGCGAGCTGCTTCGAAGGCGACTCGGGCTACCAGAGCGATCTGATCCTCGGTGTATTCACCGACATCCCTTGCGTGACGTTTGCCTCCGTCGGTCCACATCGAGTGCTCACCGAAGTACACATCCCCTTGGAGTTCGCGGATGATCAGGAGATCGACTCCGTGCTTGGTAATCTCGTCACGCAGGGGACAGCTCCCTGCGAGCTGCGGGTAAACCTTGGCAGGACGAAAGTTCGCAGCGAGGCCAAAGGTCTTGCGTAATGCCAAGATAGAGTTCGCCTCGCATCCCTTCCATTTGGGAAGGTGAGATTCAGCGATGGGGCCACCTACAGAACCGAACAAGATAGCATCGGCTTCACGGCACACCGCTATCGTTTCCTCGGGGAGGTGTGCGCCGTACTTCTCGAAGGCTGCTCCACCGACGAGAGCATCTTGAACTGTTACTTCGCGGTCGAAGCTCTGGCATACCTTTCCTAGGACGGTGAGCGCTTCGCGCATCACTTCGGGGCCTACGCCGTCACCTGCCAATACTGCGATCGTCTTCGTGCTCATACGCTCACCGATTTGGGGTTCCTACGCTGAAGAACCAGCTCTCTTGTTGTTTCGCCTTCGTCTTCTTGATCTGAGGTAGGCGCGTTCGCAGATACTCCATATCGTCCAAGCCGTTGAGCATGCAGTGTTTCAGAAATGGGTCATAGGTGAAATCCCAACTCTTACCATCCGAGCACACGACGGACTGTTTGTGGAGATCCACCGAGAGGGAGAGGTCTCCTCGTGTCGCTTCGTCGAGAAGGGTATCAACCACAGATGCATCCAGAGTCACCAGCAGTAAGCCGTTCTTGCCGCTGTTGGAGGCGAAGATATCGGCAAACGATTTGGCTATTACGACGCGGATACCGGCGCCCAGGAGCGCCCACACGGCGTGTTCTCGCGAGGAGCCACACCCGAAGTTGCTGTCAGCCACGAGGATCTGCGCGTCGCTAAAGCGTTCCTGGTTGAGGAAGAACTGCGGGTCAGCCGCCTTGAGCCGCATGAAGAGGTTGGAGCCGAAGCCCTCACGAGTGATGCTGGTGAGGAACTGAGCGGGAATGATCATGTCGGTATCGACGTCTTTGATCGCGAGTGGTGCTGCAATTGATGTGACAGTTGTGAATGCTTGCATCTCGCTTCTCCTATCCGTTGACCGAGGTGATGTGACCAGCAATGGCAGTCGCAGCTACCGTTGCAGGGGAGGCGAGGTGCGTGATGCTCCCTTCGCCCTGTCGACCGATGAAGTTCCTGTTGGATGTGCTGATGCAGCGCTCACCGGCAGGTACCTTGTCGTCGTTCATGCCGAGGCACATCGAACACCCAGGCATCCGGAAATGCGCTCCGGCAGATTCGAAGATCTCTTTCAGCCCTTCCTCTTCTGCCTGGGCAGATACCGCTTCCGAGCCCGGCACCACATAGAGCGTAACGTTCGGATGCACCTTGTTATTTTTCAAGATCGAGGCCGCAATACGCAGATCTTCAATCCGTCCGTTAGTGCACGAGCCGAGGAACGCCCACTGAACCGCGGTACCTCGGATCGGCTGACCTTCCGAGAGCTTGGTGTACGCAAGCGCTTGCGCAGCAACTTTCCGATGTGTCTCAGGAAGCGCTTCTAGGTGAGGAACGTTCCCGTTCACCGCGATAGCTTGCTCGGGGTTGGTTCCCCACGTCACCATCGGAGTAAGGGTGTCGATGTCGATCGAGATCTCTCGATCGTACGATGCGCCGTCGTCAGAGGCGAGCGATCGCCACAGATCTTCCGCACGGCCCCATTCGGAGTCTTTGGGCGCGTATGGGCGACCTTTGATGTAAGAAATTGTAGTATCATCGGGCGACACAAGCCCCGCGCGCGCGCCACACTCGATGCTCATGTTACAGACGGTCATGCGCTCTTCCATAGACATTTTGCGAATTGCACTACCGCAGTATTCGATCACATGACCGTTTCCGCCCGAGATACCGATATCGGCGATAAGCTTTAAGATCGCGTCTTTGGCAAAGACCCCAGGACGGAATGTTCCATCGAAGGAGACCTTCATCGTCTTGGGCTTGCGCTGCAGGATGGAGCCGGTGGCCATGACGTGTCCGACCTCGCTCGTTCCGATACCGAACGCCAGGGCACCGAACGCCCCGTGTGTCGATGTGTGTGAATCTCCACACACGATAGTCATGCCGGGCTGAGTAAGCCCGAGCTCAGGGCCGATGACGTGTACGATACCCTGGTGACCAGAGCCGTAATCATAGAGTTGAATGCCGAACTCTGCGCACATCCTCCGCAACGCCTCAACCTGCGCACGTGCTGAATCGTCGTAGATCTCGAATCGGTTGGTGCGGGTAGGGATGCTGTGATCCAGAGTAGCCGCGATGCGGGAGCGATCGAAGAGCGGAATGCCGCGCTCCTTGAGGAGTGTGAAGGCTTGAATCGAGGTGACTTCGTGGATCAGCATGAAGTCGATCGTCAAGATATCGGGCGCGCCCGTGTGGGGCTCGGCCGGAATCACGTGTGAGTCCCAGATCTTTTCGATAATAGTGCGTTTCATGCCTGCTGCTCCAATCTATAGTGTGCGTCGATGTAGGCGTGGTTGACACCATCGATGAGAGCACGCATCGCCGAGATCTCGATATCATTGTCTTCGCCCTTGCCTGTGAAGGTTTTCCCACTTTGATCAGCAACGACGATAGTCGAGATACTCGTGGCCGAGATACCCGAGCTGGCCGATTCGCTGTGGTAGCTCACGATCTGCAAGCCGGGGAAGCGTGCGTCGATCGCCTTCTTGAGGGTGGCAAGTGCAGAGTCCCGTCCCTCGTACGACTCGTGCAGCTCTCCGGTGAAATCGAAGAACCTTCCGTGCAGGAATATCTCGGATTGGTTGCTGCGTTTGCCGTAGTCGAAATTCTCTATGGCGATCGGTTTGCGATAATCGAAGTATGCGGCGAGCACCTCGTAGTCCGTAACCCCCTTACGACGAGTTTCGTAAAAGTTTTTGATGTACTGAGCGATTGCGGCTTTCTCCGAATCGGCACATCTGTACCCGGCACCCTCGATGATCGATTTCGCGTGGTTGCCGCCCGACAGCGGACCGAATACGAATGAGATCTCCTTGCCGACTTCGCGCGGATCAAATGGCTGATAGGCGAGGGGATTGTGCAGTATCGCATTGGTGTGACCACCCGAGGAGTGCTTCGCGGCGTTCTCGCCGGTGATCGGCCAGTGAGGCTGGCGAGGTAGCATATGCGTTGCTACGAAATTCGAGAGGCTCTGAATGTGCTCGAGCTTTACACCGGTGTGAAAAGGTCTCTCTGGATCCGCAGCAGCTCCGAAGTGGTGAATGGCGAGGATTACCTGCTCGAGCGATACATTTCCTGCTCGTTCGCCTATACCGTTGAAGCACCCTTCGATCTGGCGACATGGGCCAGTGAAGATGGCTTGAAGAGAGTTGTGTAGGGCGAGCCCGAAGTCGTTGTGACAGTGGGCAGACCAGATGATGTTTCGAGCGGGATATTCCTTGGCGATGATCTTGGCGTGTCGGTTCATCAGGTTTACGAAATAGCTCTCGCCTTCCAGCCAGCAGCCGCCACCGATCGTATCTGGACAGTTCATTACGGTAGCACCGCCCTCGATTGCAGCTCGAATCAGATCCGTGGTGAAATCGAAGTTCTCGCCGACGCGCGAGTAGCCTTCAGGGCTGAACTCGACCTGCATGCCAGCTTGAGAGGCGAGCAGACACAGCTCGTGAGTCTCTCGTACGAGCGCAGCTTTATCTTTCGACCGTTCTCCAAGTGATGCTTCCATAAGATCGGGAGCAACGGGGAGGTACATGTGCAGGCGCGCTTTGCTCCCTGCTGCAGCCGGTTGAAGTGCCTCGATAGTTTTCTCTACCTGCTCTCGTCGTTGCTGACACAGAGCGGCGATAATCGGGGAGTCGGAGTGTCCTGCGAGGTCAGTGGCGATCGTATGCACGATGTCGTAGTCGAGCTTACTCGCTGACGGGAATCCTGCCTCAAGGACATCGATACAGGCCTTGTGAGCGAGTCGAGCGTATTCGAGGTTCTGTTCGAACGATATTGCAGCGCCGGGGCACTGTTGTCCGTCTCTCAGGGTGGTGTCGAATATCTCGATCTTTCGGCTCTCGTTCATCGTGTGCGACCTCGACGCATTCGGGACTCACTTGTTTCGCCCGCTCGAACATCGAACAGGAGTGTTAAAGCAAAAAAAAAGGCCCTGCGGTGAAGCAGAGCCTAATTTCAGCGCGAGCTGGTGACTCTGCCTTACGAAGGCCTTACCACGAGTCCAAAAAGGTAAGCGAGTCTATTGAGCTGCATAAATTTAATTTAACCCTGACACAATACTCGTCATGGCGCCCTAAATCAAGAGCGAGACTGCTGTGGGTCTTTAAATCGGGAGTATCCGGTGTTGTCGGGGCGTGAACGTGCCCGAAACAAAAACTTCAGTTTCGGGTACGTTCACGTTTACCTGTGGTCGCACTTTTGAACATACCACGTGAACGTGCTCGTGCTCGTAAACGTGCACGTTCACGAGCATCTTGATGTTTTTGTTTCGGGTACGTTCACGTTTACGTGCACGAGCACGTTCAAGGGGAATATGCGCTATCTGCTGGCTAAGGCAGAGCAAAAGCTGCAACACCCGACCTTCTCCCTAGGGATGCGAGGCAAAACTTACCTGTGATCTCACTTTTGAACTTAACACGTGAACGTGCTCGTGCTCGTAAACGTGCACGTAGCCGAACATCTTGATGTTTTTGTTCCGGGTACGTTTACGTTCAGGTGCACGAGCACGTTCACGTGATAGAGTGACGGGTTTTGCCTCGCTTCCCTAGGTAGGTGTACCGGTACGTCCGACAGGATTTACGCGATAACAGGTCGAGCCGATCTTGACGTAGAGCTTACCATCTCGTCCTCGAGCGCGTGAGTTCCTCGCTAGTGTGGCGTTGGAGCAAACGGGAACGCCGCCGGCTCCGCAGTAGGCGCGAGCTTTTCCAGTCACGTTCCATCGGCCGTAGTACCCGACTCGAGTGGCCAACGAGCCATCAGAGTAGAGGACTGAGGCTGGGAATGACGCGCGAGGATCGCCTGCAGAGATATGATTCGATATTTGGGACTTATAAAGGAACTCATTGCTGACCCCCCTAATATTACGGCAAACGGCTTTGAGTCCTCCTCCGGCTCTCGCGGTGCCGCGAGACATCTTTCTCAGTGACCTCTCGCTCAGTCCTTCCTGGGCCGAAACATCGACCGCAACCAGCGCGAAAGCCATAACTGCCACTGCTACTAATGTCCTTCCTTTGAAAATCATCTTTCTCTCTCCTTCACTCTAAAAAGCCACTAACTCCAACCTGACTGCATCCCCCTCCACCTCGCTTTCCTAGCCGCGAGATCAACGCCGGATTCATCAATTTGATTATAGTGGTGACAGAGCGTCTCCCCGCAATACGAGAATCTGGCCGAAAGGAACTTTGCCGAAGATAATCGTCTTCAGGCGACCTATTTCAAATTCTTTGTTGCAGCGCCGCACACTTTCGAATTGAGCGGCATCTTATCGCACCTGTTGTAGTGAGGAGGCGCGGGCTCTCCGCGCGCTGTCGTGATTCCTAATCCAGGTCATGTGCGCGAGGGGCCTTTTGAATTAACGATGAGGACCGATTTTAAGAGGTAAAACGACAGGGCGCTCGCTAAAACACCCCTCACCAGGCCTATTGTTATTTCAGTATGTTAGGCTTGTTGAAGGGTTCAGGAAATGCGACGGCAACCAACCTTGACCCGTATCACGCTTCGGCTGATATGGGGCAATTCTAGTGATGGTCTACCCGCATGGACTGTGCTAGAACCCAGTGGCGCCTGCTTGAGTTTAACCATTAAATGAGCAGGTCAATCTAATGGAGGATGTAATGAGGATTCAGACCCTTAAGGGAACAACTCTCGTGGCAGTGGTCGCGAGCCTCGTGTCGAGCAGCGTGAGCTTCGCCGACGGCAAGGCAACCGATTTCTACTATCAACAGAACCAGAAGAGGTTCGTAACCCAGGCACAGGATGCCCGCATGTTCGGTATGGCTGGAAGCTCGGCTCTGACGACCGCTAACAGCTACTCCACGGTGAACAACCCCGGCGGACTCGGCATGATGAAGTACGGCGATGTCGCTGCTACTTACGGTTACAACGAGGTAACGGGCAACCAGCTCAATGGCGCTTCCGTTAAGGACAAGGAGCACTCAGGCGCTCTGTTCGGAGCTACTCCGCTCGGCCCAGTAAAGGATGCTCTCCCGGACTACGGTAACCTCGGTCTCGGCTGGGTTGGTCGTTACAACAACTGGACCAACGATCCAACGAACACCGATCCAGAGACGTATCAGGTAGCTGCTGGTTATGGTATGGCGCTCGATGAGGACACAGGACTCGGTTACTCGCTTACCTATCAGAACGATGAGGTAGGTGGAGACAACTACAGCTACAATTCGACCAACAGCTTCCTCCACAACGTAGGTATCATGAATCGTGTTGATTCTGACCTCGTTGTAGGTTCGTCGCTCACGATCGGACACGGTTCGCACGGGCTTCGCACCGCGGGCAGCGTTGGTAACCAGACCGTAGATCAACTCTCAGTTGGTATCGGCGGTGGTGCAACTTACACCCTCGATGAGGCTACCGCGCTTAGTGCTGGACTCGACTACACCCACTACCGCAACAGCGGTGATGATGTAGCCGTTAACCCTGACATTCCGTGGGGCGGTGATTCGCGCGCTAACTCGATGAACGTTCGCCTTGGTCTTGAGCACCAGCTCATGGACTGGCTGGCAGTTCGTGGAGGTTATCGCTACGGCTCTAACTTCTCATGGCACTACGATCGTGCAGCCCTCGATTCAATCGACGGCTCTGCGAAGTACAACGCATGGACCTTGGGAGCAGGGCTCGCTTATGCGTTTGAGGATGATTCCTTCATCCGCGCTATTCGTCTCGACTACGGTGTAGAGTATCGCACCTTGGGCAACGACGACTGGCAGCATGTTGTTACGCTCTCGTCGCCGTTTGACCTCTGCCGTTTCTAGTATCGGTAGAGTCACATAAGTGACGGAAGAAGGGGGGCTCGTAAGAGTCCCCCTTTTTTTTGGGTTCCTCCTTTGTCCCCTTTAGCACCATTTCGTACAAAGAGTTCAGCGAGAGCAGCGAGGGGAGAAGAACGTTCCTGCTCAATTTTCCTACCCCATGCTGCCATCGCTGTTCTCATAGTGAACCGTTCTGCCGAACGCAGCTCGCGTATTACTGCACCGCTACGTTCTCGGTATCTACTGGCTGGAGCCTATCGGTCGCCGCCGGCTCAGGTAGGCCCAGCTCCGGGAGTAGCGACGGATTGGCCAACTGCTGTAGGCCGTTCACGTACGCTGCGGCAACGGTTTGATCCAGTTGTCCGTTCTGAGCGGATTGGATAACGGTCTGAGCAAGTGCTTCAGGGGTCACACCGAAGCGTTGCATGATTGAGTTGACGTTTTTGGCTACGTCCTCCAATGTTTTTGCATTGCTGATTGCAGCATTCGCAAAGTAACCGACGAAGTCCGTTTGTAGCTTTTTATTGCCCTGAGCAAGCACTTCGATCAGCGGGTTCATCCAGGAGACCGCGTACTGCGCCAGGGGATTGGAGAGATCTACCTCGTAGGGGCGACGTCCCCCGAACTCTGCTCTCGGTCCCCCGTCGAGGCCCATGTTGTAGGTGCTTCCATCGGCGAGCTGAAGTTGGTAGTTCGAATCGAGGATTCCGTTCTGCGCGAGGACGTCACGCATCTGATCTCGAACCTTTTGATCCTTGTGCTTACCGGCTGTGATTGCTCCGATCAGTCCTCCTGCGATTGTTCCGATGGCAGCGCCGATCGCCGTGCCGAAGCCTGGGCCTCCGATCATGGTGCCGAGAGTGGCACCGACCGCCATTCCGCTCGATGCTCCACGTGCGGGGGTAGAGGCTCCCCAGTTCATGGCGAGGTCGTAGGCTCCATACAGGCCACCGATGATACCAGCTGCTGATGCCATTGTGCCTGCGGCATTCCCTGCCATGCCTAAGGCTTCGCAACCGCCTTGCACGAACTTGGAGCCTGCTGCGACTGTTCCGACCTGCGAGGCGCCTGCGGCCCCCAAACCATTGAGTCCTGCACCGATGGCGCTCGGAAGAACCTGCCCGAAGATCTCTCGGGTTTTGTCCGCACGGGTTTGTGTGGCGTACGGGTTTGCTTGTTGTATCGCACCGTTTTGGGGTCGGTAATTGACCGACGAGACGATTGAACTCATAAACGATCCCTCTCATGTAAGTGTCTACGCGTTGGTGCTGGAAAGGCTTTTGAGGAAGTTTGGGCTGATGCCCGGTACTGCGCGGTCACTCCGAAGGTCTCCAGCACCCTAATATTCGATTTATTTGCTTAAAAGTTGCGGACTCGCCCGAAGTGATACGAGGTTTTACTGCGGCAGCGGTGCCCTGGTTCCAACTTGACACCTCTATGAGGGCGGTTATGCTTCAGCCCGTTACGCTCCAAAAGGGGGTCACGGGCTGATCTTGCTCGAGGTTCTCGAGTGCTTCTTGTTTCGAGGAGTTGGAGCTTTTTGGGGAGATTTTGTCGTGAAAAAAACTTTCGTAGGACTTGTGTGCGCACTGTCGTGCTTGCTTGTTCCGTCGGTGGAGGCCCAGGAGCTTCAGATTTCGCCGCGTGTTTCGGATTACATCAATAACGTGACCAACGAAGCGGTGAACGCTTCGATGATTTTTGCCACCGACGATGCGGTGTCCAACGGCCATTTCACATTGCGGAATAGTCCGCAGCCAGACAAGAAGTACGATTCCTTCAAGTTGCCGGGAGAGTATGTATTCGGTGAGCGTGGGCAGACCTGGCGTCCCTTCGTTCGTGGAAGCTTCTCGCGCGTGAAGATCACCTCGGGTTTCAATCCGATCGAGGGAGAAGGAGAGGCAGACTTCTCGGTTACTGAGCTGTATGCAGGCACCATCGGAGCGGGTGTGCAGTGGAAGGCGACTGACAGCATTACGTTCGTTCCAGGCTTCAACCTGACCTATTCGCATCTGTCGAACAGCTACGACTTCAACAATCCGTTTAGCCAGGCAAACTTCACCCCTGCAGACGGTCAGATATTCAACTCTGACATGGATCTCTTCACGTATGCTCCATCGCTCCGGATGTTGTACACCCGCGAAACGTGTTGGGGAACGGTTCACTACAACCTCGGCTACCAACACCTCTTCAACGACTCGATCTCCACTGATCACTCGTCGTTGAACGTGCAATCGAACACCGGTCTTCTGACCAACAGGTTCGACATGGAGATTCCGCTCGGTATGGAGGTCAAGCAGAGCCAGCTCTCGATACGGCCTGCCTTCCAGTGGACGCACATCAATGGAGAGGCGATCAACGGCCTTCACTTCGTGAACATGTTCGAGCTCGGGGCAGACCTCCTGGCCGATGTAGCTGACAAGGGGATCTGGGTATCGACCCTTTCGCTTGGTGGTAGCTACATGTTTGCTGATGACTTCGAGGGGTATCGCATTGGAGTCGGTGCCCGTTTCTAAGAAAGGGGGATTAGGGATGCGCAGAGCACTTGCGTACGTAGCTCTCGCATCCCTCTTCACGGGGATCTTTGCACCGTTTTGTTTCGCCGATGACCGCGGGTCGCCATCCGTTGGGGTGTTGTTGCCTCTAAGCGGGCCTCTCAGCGAGATGGGGAAGAGCTTCAAAAGGGGGATCGACCTATTCCGGGCGGATCATCCGGAGTCAGGGGTAGGTTTTGTTTTAGAGGATCACAAGTACGACGGAAAGTCGGCCGTAACGGCGCTGCACTCCCTGCGGGCGAATTCAGAGATCAAGTTGGTGGTCGTCTGGGGTAACACACCCTCTGGGGCCGCGGCCCCGGTCGCCGAGCAGCAGAAGCTCCCGATGATCGCGGTTTCGATGAATCCCGATGCCAAGGAGAGAAGATTCGTCGTATCGCTAGGTCCACCCATCAAACGTGTAGCCGACAAGATCGTAGAGCAGCTGCGCATCGGTGGTGTCCGTCAGGTCGGTATAGTAACGATCGACATAGGAAATGCTCTCAAGGGTGCCACACTAATCGAGCAGAGTTTCAGTGGGGCTACGATAAAGAAGATCGTCGCCAATGAAGAGGTTGACTTCAAGGCGGTGATATCTCAGCTCAAGACACGTGGTGTCGACGGAGTAGTGCTTTTTCTCCTTCCCGAACAAGCGCTTACCTTTCTCAAGCAAGCCAAACAGTTCGATTACTCCCCCCACATAGTTGGAGGAGATGTATTTGCCGTCGAATCGTTTCGCGAGCAGGCGCGCCAATTCACTGGGAAGCTGAACTTCGTATGTGGAGCAGTTCGTCCGCCGTTTATAGATCGGCTCTCGACTACTCCGCAGGGAACGTCATATTTTTTCGAAGCCGCAACGGGATACTCGGTTGCAGCGGTGAGTGCTGCGCTGATGCGGAGGATGAAAGTTGCTGATGCTACAAAGGAACCCTTGGGCGAGCTGAAATCGCTCGCTGTCGATGAGATACCGCTCCCATCTCTTGATTATGTGGAAGACGCTGAATTCGGACGGCACTTCGAGCTTGAGGTGTCGAGCTATCCGATATCCTTCTAATCCCCTCTGCATAATCGCGCCGTATCTTCCATAACCAGAGGAAGGGTGCCGTATGACCCCCTTCATAGTCGATAGCTACGTCGACTCAGAAGGCAGCCTCTTTCCCTTCGTCCTCTCCTCCGCGATTTTCCAGAGCTCCTAAGGGGTTAACGATGCCTCTCTTCTCACACGAATCAAAGCGATAGCTCACCAAAGATTAACGGGACGGCAATCCTCAGGTCACGTAGAGCTGTTACCATGAGTAGAGGTAAATCGCATGAATTGAATCTGCGATGGGATTGTTGTCGGTCAAGCCCCTGACGGGCTCGCTCACAAGTTATGGCCCTCGAATATCGGTGTGATACGGAGTATGAAGGCTCGAGCAGCGCCAAGTAAAAGAGAATTTGGAAAGGCTTGTGCCCTGAAGGCAGACTCCGAGCATTCGCGAGGAGAGCGCGATATTTTCTGGAGCAAGGTCGTCAAGTCATGGAGGACGCCACCAGAAGCTTTGAGTTGGTTTCAAGCGCGAGGGATTGAGGAGGTAGAGGCGGCAGACGCAGCATGGTTGCGGAGTAAGACAGCAGATTCCAAGTTCCTATCCAACGAAAAGGGTGGTGGAGAGTCGCTCTACCGCGCCATTCTGTCAGATGCTCGCTTTGCGGGAGACTTTAGTCGCTTCCAGTTGTGGATGCAGCCGTGGCGCGATTTCACGCGCGTAGTATCGTCCTGGCAAACTCCAGATGATGTTATCGCTTGGGCAAGATCGTATGAGCTACCCGCGCGTAAATTGGTAGATAGTCGTTGGCTTCGTAAGTTTCCTCTCCTGGCCGATAGGGATGAGTTCAAAGGACTTTATTCCGCCCTTCTGGAGGACCCAAGATTTACACCTAAGTTTTCGCGGTTCTCCAGCTGGTTCAAACAAGGGAGTAGCGATACTGCGGTCGTGGCGGGGTGGCGTACAAAGGAAGATGTTCTGGTTTGGGCAGCGCACAACGGAGTTGATGTTGGTTGTCTCTTGGATGAAACCGCGCTTCGGAGTAGGCGGCGCAGAATACATCGCGCAATCCTTTGTGACCCTCGATTTCAGGCGAATTTCAAGAATTTTAAGGCGTGGCTCGATATAGCTACGGCTTCCAGCACTGTCGTGAGCTCGTGGCAGGATAAAAGAGATGCAGCGCAGTGGGCAGAATTCAACGGGATGAGTCTGGCGGATCTCGGGTCTCCAGACACACTTACGACCAAAGGACTGTCAGCTATAGTGGCGGGGGTTTTAAGCGATGTGCGTTTTCAGGGTGATTTCGCTGCATTTCGGAGGTGGTTGGGTTTTGATCTAGACTGTGTTGCCTTGGTGCGAAGCTGGAGAACCAAGGAAGATGCACTCGACTGGACGGCTTCAGCAGGAGTGTCCTGGGAGTTCCTAGAAGGAGTCGCTGGCCCGCACGAGCAGAACCTGGAAGGGGTGAAAAGGGCAATTCTCGAAGATCGAAGGTTCGAGGGGAGTCTCTCTCGATTCCGTGCCTGGATCGGGCTCGAGCCTGACTTTCACTCGGTGGTAAAGAAGTGGAATACCCCGCATGATGCAATCTCATGGGCGAGAGCAAGAGGTATCTCAGAGTCGAACCTCGGTCGGCGAGCCTGGTTAATCAGTACGAGTGGTCTTCCGACTAGCCAGGGTGGCATCGGCGAGTGTCTCGAAGGCTTGGCGAGCGCGATTGCTTCGGATCCTCGATTTGACGGAGATTTCTTGAAGTTCAATCGGTGGCTGGGAGTAACTAACTGGGCTGCTATCGTGCAAAGTTGGAAGACCCCTCGTGATGCTCACGTGTGGGCGGCTGCACGCGGAATCTCGTGGCCTGCAATCATCGATTCAGCTCGGCGGTCACGTAAAGCTCGGGGTGGTGGCGAGTTCACAGCGCTCGTCCAAGCTATCGTGAAGGACACCCGATTTACCGGCGGACTCCGCTCGTTTCTCAGCTGGCTTGAAGAATTGTGATCAGCGCGTGACATGTACAGAGCATGTGACGTGGCAGATGTTATCGCTAGTGTGGCGATTCTAACCTAGTTCTCATCCAAAGAGCCTCTGCAAAGAAGCTGTGGTCCTGATGAATTAATGTCCTCGTCTGCGGCGATGGAGGAGTTGGATCGCCTACGAAGTCTCTATCAAGCTATAAAGGCGATCGAATCGAACCGAGGTGAATTGCCCTCTGATCTAAGCTATCCGTCACGTGAAGACGAGCAGGAGCTCTTCCGTCGTGTCACGGATATATTTAGGCGCTTCAAGGGCCTGGCGCGGATAGTGTCCGGGGAGCCCTTAGCGCATCATTCACAGACTGACGATGCTACCGAGGTGGCTCGCGATACAGCAACTGGATTTCGAGGTCCGCAGCGGCATGAGCAGCTCGATGTGCGGTACCTGGAGGAAGTATGTGCGCTTCTGAAAGAGCGTCGAAAGCTCGCGCGCTCGATACTGGACGAGAGGCCGAGTGGCTCTGAAGAGGGGGAGGTCTTACTCGAATCACTCGAAAATCTGAAGCGCGGAATCCTCCGAAGACGCTCGTATCTCATTACGAGTAATCGCGGATTGGTTTTCAGCAGCGTGGCGTCGATGTGTAAATCTGAGAAGGCCAAGCGGATACGTGACGATCTGGAGAGTACCCTAACAAGGCTACGAGATGGACTTTGCCTGCTTGATTTCTCTACGCTTCGGCAGACGGAGCGGGCAAAAGTCCTATTATCTCGGGTCTTGGGCCTCGATGGCCAAGAGGCCGATAGTATCGCTGATGTAGCCGCTTCTCTCAAGATATCCCGCAGTGCTGCAGCTGATATTCTCCGCGTGGCATTGAGTCAGCTCGGAATCGACCGTCAAAGCTTACCGATCTCGCGCGTCAGCAAGTTTTCTTAGCATGTGATCAAGTGTAGAGAGGGCCTTCATTTGTTTGTTGCCTAGTCCTTGGCGAGCAACTTTGCGGTTCGATAGGGGGCTGCAGATCTCAGAGTTGACCCAAGTCATATCCACGCATCTGTCGAGGAAGTCGAAGGAGTGCTCGCCGGATACCAAGTAGCTCGTGAAATTATCATCGGGAAGCTCTATGTCGAGAGTGACGAAAGGTCTGCTAAGACGCTTGAGAGGGACACCCCCGGCAATAAATTCGTCGATCTCTGCATAGCATCGCACAGCGGAGCTACCCGAGCCCAATAATCCCTGCTTGGTGTATCTGTGCTTGATGATAGTCCCTTCAGTAGCGTCCCGCTTGAGGTCTTCAAATTCATCTTTGCACAGAGAAATCGGGGCGGGGAGTATAAGTCGAGACAATTTCCTCCCCCCCTGAACCACTTTGGGAGCTTTAAATTCGAGCTCGTAAGATGCGCCTCCTGATGAGGCTTTTGTCGCACGGATTCGGGCAATTGAGAACTCCTGCGAGTAGTCCACCAAATCGCATATTTGGTAGCGATCGATGAGTGATGGAATGAGCCGTTCAGGAAGGTAGCTTTGCGTAATGAGGGACGGCTTCTGCCTTCCGACGATCTCAGTAAGGAGTGATGGCGGTACCAGGAAGCGTACTTCGCTCTCGATCTTTGGGAGAAACCTTTTCTGGCGAAACTGCACCGGTGCAGTGGCGAGGGCTAGATCATCTGCCATGCTCTCAAGTCCCGAAGTAGGAACTATAATCTCTCTTCGAAGGTGATGATCGTGTGGCTGAGTTGAATATTGAGGCATCAGATGAGCAATCTCCTCGACGGATCATAGCGTGTGCACGGAAATAAGGCCCTGTTTTTGAGGTTAGGACAGCGCGAGAAAAGTGTGAGCAGGATGTGTCTAGAGCAGGAACGTAGTGGCCTTTCCTGGCTCGCCACATCAGTCTCTCTGTTAGTTTTCAATGAGTATGGTTCCCCATCCTGGCGATTCGCAGTCGATACAACTACCATATCGGTATCTGGTCACCTCTCTGATCAAAAAGGTGAGTTCTGTATTAGTTGCGGACGGAATTGATGGTAACTGCGCGCACTCAATCGAAGCGTCGAGTGGGTCGGAAAAGAAAGGATCCATTTCTCGTAACCGCGATCTCCGACGAGTTCTTCAATCGTGACTTGAGCTGGCTGGAGTTCAACCGGCGAGTGCTCTATCAGGCTGCAGATCCATCCAAGCCTCTTCTCGAGCGTATGAAATTCGTCACGATCTTTCTTTCAAACCTCGACGAGTTCTTCATGAATCGCGTCGGCGGTCTCAAGCAAAAGCTTACGGCAGGAATCAGTCGCTCGAGCTCCTTCGTCGGTTCTATCTCCCAGCATCTTGCGATAGTGAGGCAGACGGTCGCGGGGATGCTCGAAGTGCTTCACAGTGTTTCTCATAACGAAATTTTCTCTGGCCTGCGCGAAAAAGGGGTGTTGCTCCTCGAGTGGAAGGAGCTGACGAGCGATGAACAGCAACAAGCATGCACGTTCTTCCAGTCCAGAGTATTTCCCGTGCTGACTCCCCAAGCGGTAGACCCCGGCCATCCGTTTCCCTTCATATCGAACTTGTCGTTGTCTTTGGGGGTGGAGCTTGCAAATCCTGTAAGGGACGAGGCCCTATTTGCAAGAGTCAAAATTCCAAGTGTACTGCCGCAACTCTTGAGGCTGGAGTCGTCGAGGATCAGTAAAGAGATGAGGCTCGTCAGCTTGAACTCAATTGTAGAGAACAATTTAGACCGGCTTTTCCCCGGCATGGTCATCCAGAGCACAATGCCGTTTCGTGTGACTCGAAATGGGGATATCGACCTCGAGGAGGAGGAGGCAGATGACATTGTTCAGCTCATCAAGCAGGAGCTCTGGGAGAGGAAGTTTGCTCAGATTATCCGCATGGAGCATGGAGCATGTTCGAGTCGCATGATGCTCGATTTCCTGATGCAAGAGATGGCGGTTAGTGAGGACGATGTCTATGAATCCTCCACGGCCATAAATTACATGGCGCTCAAAGAGTTAGCAGAACTCAATCTGCGCGAGCTCAAGGCAGAGCCGTGGATGCCGATCATTAGCCCACAGCTGGCCGATGAGGACGCGAACATATTCTCTATCATCCGTGGATCCGACATCCTCGTACATCATCCATACGAAGCGTTTTCAACCAGCGTAGAACGATTCCTGCGTTCCGCAGTAGATGATCCCAAGGTGCTTGCTATCAAGATGACCCTGTATCGCACAGAGGACAGCAGCGCTCTTGTACCGCTTCTCATTCGTGCTGCAGAGCAGGATAAGCAGGTAGTGTGCTTGATAGAGGTAAAGGCCCATTTCGACGAGGCACGTAATATCCGGCTCGGCCAGCTTCTCGAGGAAGCTGGCGTCCATGTAATGTACGGAATGATCGGACTGAAAACGCACGCCAAGGTAATCCTCGTTGTGAGGCAGGAATTAGAAGCAATCAAGTGCTACGCGCATCTTGGCACTGGGAACTACAACGGAACGACGGCGCGTTTTTATACGGACTTCGGCCTGTTCACGTCGAACCAAGAGATATGCCAGGATCTGGTCGAGCTGTTCCATTATCTTACAGGACGCTCTTTAAAGACCAACTACTCGCGGCTGCTGGTTGCCCCGTCTGGACTCAAAGAGAGTCTGTTCAAGAGGATAGAACGGGAGATTCGAAATCACGAGCAGGGCTTGCCTGCACACATCGTTATCAAAATTAACGGGCTGGAAGATACGATGATCTGTCGAGCTTTGCAGCATGCGGCGCGAAAGGGAGTGGCAGTTGATCTTTTGGTTAGAGGCATCTGCTGTGTGAGGCCGGTAGTGCAGGGGGATCGGTTGGTGCCGCGGGTTCTTTCGATAGTTTCCCGATTCCTTGAGCATTCGCGAGTCCTCTATTTTCGAAACGGAGCTAATAGCGCTCTCGATGGAGAGATGTTCATCAGCTCTGCGGATTTGATGTATCGAAACCTGCACAGACGTGTGGAGATCGCGGTGCCACTACTCGATCCGGCCGTGAAGGAGAGATGCTGGGAGACCTTGCAGGTAATGATGAATGACGAAGTCACAGCGTGGCAGCTCCAGCCGGATGGGACGTATGTCTTGCGAAATCCCGAGGTTGTTGGCAACAAGGAGGGCTCACAAGAGCTCTTGATGAAGATGTATCGAGAGAGGGGACGTACGCCAGGTCCCGAAGGTATAGTCTCGGATTGAGGGAATCCAATGAGTGGGCTGCGCTTCACGCTACGACGATCTTTCTTTTTAGGCAGCTCTCTAGGAGCGCTTTTCTGCGGTCAACCCCCCAGCGCTCGACGAGTAACGGACCTTGACCGATTAGTCGAAGGGTGAGCTTCGATTGTGTCTTTCGTATCGATACCTCCTTCACGCGTCGAAGGTGTTCTTTGTCGAGCTCTTCAACAATTTTCAGGATGCCCGCGAGAACGCTTGCGCACCTCCGTTGCGGTACATCGAGAGCTTGCCACTGAGGGTGGTCTAGTGAGGGAGAGCTACCAGTATGATAGCGTACAACTGCAGATACGAGGCTTCTCTGCTCCTCACGCAGTCCCATAAAGGCTGTGTTATCGACTATGTAGCTCGAGTGCTTATGATGGTCTACGTTGTTGATGAAGTAGCCGATGTCATGAACCAGGGCGCTTACCTCGAGTAATACGCGGTACTGGAGGCCCATGCGGTGAATGGTCTTGGTTCGATCGAAGATCTGCAGACTCAGTTTCGCTACGTGCTTAGCGTGTTGCTCGTCGAAACCGCACTGTCTACCGAGTCTCAAGGCTGAGGTAATCATCTGCTCTCGACGATGTTCGAGAGGTGCCTCGCGAGAGTGTTCGAGGTTCTTCTCGAACATATCCACCAGGATCCCCTCTCGTAGACCGACATGCGGTATCTTCAGGATGGAGGTACCTGCCTCCTGAAGTATTCCGAGTAACAAGGCGGTGGCTGGCACGATAACATCGGCTCTGTCAGGGCGAAGGTCTAGCTGCTCAATTCTTTCACGAACTGATTTGCTCTGAACGATCTCCATTATCTGCTGTAGTTCGGGTCTACGTATGAGCTCGCTCGAGGATTCATCCAAGAGATTTTTACGGAGTTCGCCCAAGGTCTCCACGTTGCCTCCGGTCCCGATGGCGCATCCTACCTTGGCGGAGCCTATCCGCCGTTTGAGCTGACGACGGATGCCTTGTCCGTATTGCCGAATGAGACGTTTGAGCACCTGATCGGGCTGCCTGCGGCCGCGAAGCATCTCGAGAAGCCTCACAGTGCCCATGGGAACGCTGTCGGCAAAGAGGACTTTGCCTCGATGAAGGAGGGAAAGCTCGACGCTCCCGCCCCCGATATCTACGAGTAGTTTGGTACCGGCATTGATATTCATCACCGACGAAACGGCTTGATGGATGAGGCGCGCTTCCTCGTCTCCCGAAATAATTTCAATACCTATCCCCGTAGCTCGGGCCACTCGTTCGATAAAGGTTTTGGCATTGGTGGCGTCTCGCATTGCGCTGGTAGCTACCGCCCGGACCCTTTTTACTTTATGTTTCCGAAGGATCTTTTCGAATGCCAGAAAACTGGCGACTCCCTGGTCCATGAGCGCGGGAGTTATTCGGCGTGTTCTGAAGACGTCTTGTCCGAGCCGGACCGGCTCACGATGAGTGGCAAGAATTTCGTATGTGCCGTCAGATGAAAAGCGACCAACTGCCAGTCTTATCGCATTTGAGCCGAGGTCGATTGCGCCGAATGTTACCATCTGAGGACATGCACACATCATAGATATTCAGGGCTCGCTACGATTCAAGCGATCGGTTCGGACGGGAGTCGCCCTGAGTCTCGTGATAGTAGTCCTGTACAGCCGTCTGGACAATAGACTTACTGGTGAGTGGATACGGATGTATTTACGAGCATCTCTGTGAGGCGAGTAAGTCCACTATGAGGGGGCACAAAACTCTTTTATGATCACCTTATCACGCATCATCGTCACGATATTGAATCGCAGAGATATACTGGTATCCTCGCCCGGATCATGTGGAGTTGGCCACGAGGTAAATTGGCAACAAACACTCGGGGCTCCCGAATAGAGAATGCCCTGGCTTGCCAGTTGAACACCACGATGGAGGTGTCCGTGGAATACTCCTCGCACGGTCTTGGCGTGTGATACCAGAAGTTCATGCAGGGCCCGGCCGTTGTCTGGTAGCATCGACTCGTCTGACCAAGGGCAGTCGTGCGGTAAAAGGGGGAAATGGATAAAAATACTGGAGCTCGCATGCCTTTGTAGCTGTTCCTCGACGAAAGCGAGATCTGTGCCCTGCACCAAGCCGTGACTCGCGCCTCCTTCGCTTCCCGAAGCATCGACAACTATGAAGTTCTGCTCTCCTAAGCCGAATCGATAGGTAAAGGAGCCCGAGGGTGAACGCTCCAGGCCTGCACAGAGAGGGCTAAAATACTTCCACATCAGATCAGCGGAGTCGTGATTGCCTGCAACGTAAAACATTGGAGAGGATAGGGGTCGAGCGATACTTCCAGCTAGTGCGTAGGCATCTTCATGAGGGTCACTTGCCACATCGCCGGTGTGAACTATGAAATCGGGAGTAAATGGCAAGCTCGAAATATACCGCACCAGTCGCTCGTACAGCTCAGCTGGATTGGTTCGAAACACCTCGGTGTCGAGTGTGGGGCCGATGTGAGTGTCAGTAATATGGACAAATCTGATCATCGTGTCGTTCGTTCTAGTTTCGCTGAATCCCTCGTCTGATATCCACGGACGGAGCTCTAGGTTCCGAAAGCGGGTTAACTGAAATAGGCCTGTCTGTAGAGACAACCAGTCGGTCGAAGATACCCGAACACGGCAGCGTTACCAACGGAAGCGCTTTGATTGAGCCAATCACCCGTTCGATTTCGCTGTTGGGAATCTTTTCACCAAGAGTGACGTGCGGAACCAGATTGCCTACTCGGTAGTGAGATTGGGAAGGAATTCCCAGATGTTCCATCTGTTCTTGGACGTGCCTGTGTGCATCGAGAAGAGCGGTAGAGGGGGTCAAGCCGAGAAACACGACAGAGGTCGCTGGGCCAGGGAAGAGGCCTACGTGGCTGAGAGTGAAGCGTATGCGCTCGAGTTGTGATGAGATAGTGTGGACGTGGTCCACAACAGCCTGGGTTGGAGGCTCCTCAAAGTACCCGAGGGTAACATGAGGGTGAAACTCGTAGTCCAGTTCAAAGCCACGCAGGCCTGCCGACAGGAGGCTCGCTCTGAGCTCCCGAACTGCGGCATCAACGGCACTGTCTAGATGTAATTCGATTGAGAAGCCCATTTAGAAACCCTTTTCGAAGATATACGTTGCGTGTTCTGTCATGCGTTTGAATCGCTCGAGTCCGAGGAACTCGATGACGGTGGCCGGGTCATTGACGTGCTGATCGCATTTGAAGTCATTTATGTGAAGATGAAGGTGCCTCACGCGAGAGCCATGCTGTTCCATGAACCTATCGATACTTTTCAGCGCAGACTCCTTATCGCGAGCTCCGAGCATCTTGTGGCCAATGTCGAGACAAAGGTCGCCCCGTGCAGGCACGTACGTAGATTGCTCTACGAGCGACCAGTCGGGAGGAGTGAGTCGTGGAGCGTTTTCCCACACGACACGAAGCCCCAAGGTGCTAGCTGCTTCGCATACGAAATCAATAAAGTGGTTGCCGCGGCTCTCGTTACGGCAACTCGCTAGCTGAATTTCGTCAGGGATATGAAAGGTTACTTCGGCAGCTCCTGTGTCCTTGGCAAGATACAGGTCTCTGAGGGCTTTCAAGTAGTCCATCTCCTCGATCGGGCCGAAGTGAGTCTCTGCGTGAGGATGTGGGGCAACTCGATGATCATATTCGACCCGCAATGACTTTTTAGAGAATCCAGACAGAATGAGCTGCGAGCTGTTGCCGGCCGGGTAGTCCGCATTTAGAGCTTCAAAGGACCGTACAGACCTTCTAAAAGCGGCGATCGTCGAACTTACAGG
Organism: Bdellovibrionota bacterium; assembly: GCA_044351885.1. Lineage (GTDB taxonomy): Bacteria > Bdellovibrionota_C > UBA2361 > UBA2361 > OMII01 > OMII01. The sequence continues at coordinate 1,458 of JBILEW010000046.1, read as the reverse complement.
TGAAGGGAGGTCGGGAGATAAATCGGAAAGCCGCACCCAATCCGATTCGATGATGCTTTCAGCTCCCCTGCCTTCGTATTCTCGGGCGTGCACGCGGAGAGCAACTCCGAATGTGAAGGTGGTGATGGGAGCTGGAGTCCTGCTGATTGAAAATGGCACTGGTTCGTCGATGTATTCGAGCGACCCCAGCTGCTTGAGAAGGTGCTGAGTAGCGACTGGAATCGGCGTGTCAGCTTCGATTGTATATTCAGGAAGGCCCCATGTCTCAGATGTCCCCTGGTCGCGCCGTCTCTCCAACAAAATGGCATCGTCTCTGTGAACAACAACGGCAGTTTTAAGTTGGGGACTCATGGACTCAATCCTTCACATGACAATTCGCGCGGTCGTCACTCGTCCCTATTCTTCAGCGGCTGGCTCACTGAATCAACAGCGGAGTGTGCGCTTAGTTCAATTCAAACATGTTCCTAACCTAGTGCACACATTTTGAGCTTCTATCTTCGTTTTGTGCCCATTCTGCGGCCCTATCTCTGTTTGTGAGGAATCGCTCACAAGTCGCTCACTTACGTCACCGATTACTAACGATCTCCTTGCCCTAATTCACTGGAGTAGGCGTGGCGGTTTCTCTAAAACAGTGGCGTGGCAGACAACGCTAAAAACAATTTCGCGCAATAGAGGAACTAGTTTGGAATGAGCACCAATGCGTCGCTAGATGACAAGAGTTCACATCCCCCAGCGAGGGGGAACGTAGAGGCGATTATCGGCCGAGAGCTTGATCCCTCTCAGTTGAGCATGCCAGCGCATTCGATGGGAATGTTCGTGAGAGGTGAACATCCGTGCCAGACAGCTCGGAGAATCATCCTGTCAGAACTCTATCCCGTGCTGCCGACCTGGCAGCAGCAATTTTCAGAGCGGTACGGATGGGACGTGCAGTTAGAGCTCGAAGGATCGTTGAAGATAGGGAGCCTCGTCGGACCAAAGAGCTCATTGAATCCCGAACTCAATGGAGAAAAGGTTATCGACGTCGACATTAGTCTTCGATTGCCTGACCATCTTGATCCCACGGACGAAGGGGTGATTGAGGCTATTAGCGACGTGACGGGTTCGAAGTTATGGCAGAACTTCGCATGGGATTACTGGGGACTTGAGATCACTGCAGGGGTGTATTTTCAGTACAAAGATATGCCGATCTTACAAGACTTGGTCGGTACCTCCACGTTAGAGCTCGAGATGGTAGTTCGATGTGCGAACGCTACAGTAGCATTCGCGGATTACTGGAATCAGATATTCACTCCGCCCGAAATAGAGCAGCAAATAAGGGAAAAGAAGGCCGCCTCGAAGCTCGGTAAGGAGGCATATCTCGCCGTCAAGGCGCAGCATGATGTGGATGCGCGTTACCGGATCATGTTCGGCTGGCACACCGGTGCGTTGGAGGGAATGCCCGAGGTGTTTAGACCATTG
>JBILEW010000045.1:0-28533 GCA_044351885.1 Bdellovibrionota bacterium | reverse complement strand
CGACTGGTCTGCTGCAGAACACGCGAGTACCCTGAATTGGAAAGCCCCAACCCCTCGAACTCCTCAGGAATGATAAGAGAAAACAAGCCGAGGGCCTTCAACTCCTCGACGTACTCCTCTGGTTGCTCCCCCTTCTGGTCGTAGCGCCTAAAATCCTCGGTTTTATCGGCCATGAAGCGATCGATCGACTCGATCACCATCTGTAAGGTCTCTCGCTCCTCGGGGCGAATAGTCGGAAAGGGAAAGAGTTTCTCCTCGCGGATCTCACCCAAGAAGAGCCCCTTCGCCGGACTATCCGATACAACTCGCGACGAACCGCCCTTTTCACGCTGATCTTTAGACATACCCCTCTCCCCAATCGAGTAAAAACCTGAGCATCACCTCGAACGCCTCTCCGCGCTGCGTGGCCGCAGCGTGTCCTCCCGACGCCCACTCGAAGTTAGCGTGCGGCCAGTGCTTGCGGAGGAGTTCGACTTGAGAGCTTGGAACCAGATGGTCTCCTCGCCCCCCTATCACCATTATCGATTCTTGCTCAGTCTTGGGTTCGTGCGCCAGAGCGCAATGCTCCCAAAACAGATCTCGGAGGACGGCGCGCGTCAGCCCCTTCGGAACGGGATCCCCAGCGCGCCTGCGCGCCTTGAGCAGCTCCCAGGCCATGTCTCCCATCGATACAAGCGGTACAAGAAGAGCCGCTCGGTCGATCCTGTCGAGAGAAAGCCACAACGCAGCCACATAGGCACCCAGGCTCATTCCCACGCAACAGATCTTAGAATGTCCCCTGCTTGCGAGATAGCTCCTGAGGGCGCGCAGGTCTCTCAACGAGTGAGCAACGCCGATCGTCGTGTGCACAGGGTCGGCGCTCGGGAACGGAACCTGCGCAGCCATATCCCCTGTTGCCTTACGCCTACCGTGGAAAGGGAGCTCCACGAGCGCTACGTTACATCCGATCGAGAAGAGAAACCCTGGAAGGAAGGCCAGCGAATTGACCCGTTGATCTCCCATCGTCCACCCGTGAATAGCGACGATGGTTGGCCGAGCAAGATTCGGTTCCGCATGCTCCCAGAGACGCACGTAAGAGACCTGATTTTCCTTCACCGCATCGTAGTCACTCGTACAGCTCAGAGCACTGACTGGAAAAACGGACGGGAATGCAAGGTCGTAAACACCACCATTCGGAAAGCCGTGGATCGGTGTAACGAGAGGCGACGAGAGTTCATCCGGCGGCTCGAACAACCGCTTCAACTCGCCCGTGTTTCGCATCGCCACGTAGCGCTCGTGATTCTCCACCATCTTGACCAGGTCGAGACCTGGTACCAGGCTCTCCAAGGTCACCGAGGAGATGCTGCGCGCGAGGGTTGAGAGCACCCGGTCGAGGCTTCCTCCTCCTACTATGGTCAACCGCTCTACATCGCTCAGGCGAGCATCGAGGCGCCCGTTGAGGATGCAGAAATCGGAGTGCGAATCTCCAAGGTGGCGGTGGACTTTGACCAAGGGCTCTCCTGTGCTGAACCTTTTCAAGTTCGAGGCCGAACTTCCTCAATACCTCTACAACCTTAGATGTATCGGGAACGGCCACAGATTTTATGATGGTCGGAGGCTGTTTCGACGCGCAATCCCGGCGCTGCAGGAACTACCATCCGACCGCCTGGTTTAGCAGAATTCCTGAGAGATTCCTTATGATTAGCACCACTTTCAGAGGCGTTGGGCAGCTCAGGGCAACTGCTGGATACTTATGTTCTCTCTCCCAGCGGATAATTTTACAAAGAGAACGGCGAGGACAGAGAGGGGGATGATGAGGAAACCGGTGCAAGTGCAGGATTATGAGAAGGATGAGGATTAGGACGAGGACTTGCCACTGCTAGTACGCTAGTTCAGGACATAACAAGAAAGCCGACGAGACTGTCGCCCGTCAGGTAATCGCCATCCCCCTTTAAGGAGGCGTAGGTCCGATCTCGAGCCTCAACATGCCGTCGGCGATCGCAGCTTTGGTGATCCGCCCGGAGCCACTCTGCTTCGCAGAGTCCTTCTGTGCGTTGGCAGCCGGAAGACTGAGAAGCGCGCTCTCGATAGCTCCACCTACGAACCATCCTGCTTGGCTCAGAGCATCACCTTCGAGCGACTTTCCATTGAGGACAAGCTCTTCGAATTTCACTCCCAAATGCCCATCGGTCGCAGCGAGCTTCGCTACCGCTGAGCCGTTAAAAAAGCGCTGCGTCAAATCCTTCGACAACATGAGATCCAGCACAGGGTTCTGAAATTCCGAAAGCGAGAACGAGAAGGTAGCGAGCAAGGTGTCGTTCTTGATATCGACAAACACCCTCTTCGCGAGCACGTCACGGAGAGTGAGGGCTTGAAGCTCAGGACCGGAGAACGAGAACCCTCCACTGCCGGCCGGGGAAGTTAATACCTCCTGAAGATCAGAGAACTTCTCTTCGGCAGAACTGCGCGTTGCATCGTCCACCTGTGCCGTCGCGACCGTCACCCCTTGATCAGTGGTGTATGTCTTGACCGCCCCGCGGATACTGCTGACCATGAACCACGTCAAACCGCCTCCGACGAGCAGCGCGATGATGGTCGAAACGAGACACCCTAACCCGAGGCACCCGCACCCAGAGCGCTTCGGCTGCGCTTGTGCTGCTCCTTGATTCATTCTCAGCCTCCGTTATTTGAGGTTCATGAGGTCCGCGCTGTCGAGTCCGAGAGCACAACCCCGGATAGCATCTTTGTTGCTCGAGCCGAGCTTCTTGACACACTTGATGCACGCCTCAGGGGTAGAAAACATGAACCCCTCCTTCTGCCACACCTCACACTGTTGGCGGGCCGTGGAGCATCCGGAAAGAAGCGCTACGATTGCTATAATGCAGATAAGTCTCATCGGGCGAGAAGTAACACACCCCAAAAGCTCCCGGTAGAGGGGAAATCGACGCATAGAGCGCTTCTCCCTAATCGCCCTCGAGCGCCTCCAACAGCTCGGCTCTCGATAGCAGCCCTATATCGCCGTTCCCGCTGCGCTTCTCGTCACCGAGCACCTCGGCCTGCGTTCGCTCCTTGCGACGCAAATTCCAGTGGATGATCTCGTCCACCTTGCACCCGAGAAGCGAAACGATGTTCACGGTTCCGCGCTGACCGATACGGTGAATTCGATCGACCGACTGCATCCAGTGTTCGGCGTTCCACGTCTTGTCGATGTACACAGCGGTCTGCGCCGCCGTAAGCGTGATTCCCACACCGCCAGCGGCCGGAACTGCCACGAGAATTCGAGGAGCATCGTGCTCCTGGAAAGCACGTACCGTTGTCTCGCGATCAGAGGCCGAAACCTCACCACTAAAGGGCGCAGCGCCGAGATCCTTGTAGCGCTCGGTCAGCTCTCGGATATTTCCCAAGTAGTTGGTCCACACCACGAGCTTCTGCCCCTGCTCTCGAACCACTTCATCAACGATCTCGTCGAGCTCCAGAAACTTTGCCGGCTCCCCTTTCCATTGAGGATCGATCAAACGAGGATTGGACGCCACCTGCACGGCACGCAGGTATTCTTCCAGGATGTTCGTAATCTCACGAACAAACTGCTCCCCAGAGAGAGCTCGCATACGCAGGATGAGACCCTCACGGATCTCGTCGTATCGCTCCCGCTGACTTCCGGAGAGTTCGATCTCTCGAATCGTGAAGGTCTTCTCGGGAAGATTGACGACCCGTTCTTTACGCCTGCGGAGCATAATCTCGTGAACGCGCAGGATGCTCTCGTTCACCGCTTCGTCGTGAAACTTCTTGACCGCAAAGCTGCTATACTCCGTACCCAACTCAGCAACGGAATTGAGCCACTTGTAGAAACTCTTCCCGAATCGCTCGCCGCCATCGAGGATCCGCATCTGCGCCCACAGGTCGCTCACGTCTTTCGGTGTGGGCGTTCCGCTCAGGAGCACCCGTCGACTACATCGCGGTGCCAGATCCACCAGCGCTTTGAAGGTTTTGGCCTGCGGGTTCTTGACCCGCTGCGACTCGTCGAGACACAGCAACGTCGTGCGCTGCTCGGCAAGCTTCTCCAACTCAGGGATAACGTAATCGAGCCGCACAGCCTCGTAGTTCACGACCAGCACCTCGTACTCGATAGCTCCACTTGTGAGGAGCCTCAACGCCCACGCCTTCGAGCTCTTGTCGCCAGCGAGAACGGTCGCGCGCAGATCGGGAAACCACATCTTCGCTTCGCGCAGCCAGTTGCGCGTGAGCGAGTTCGGACAAACTACCAGCAGCAGCTCGAACCCTGACGATCTCCGCAGTGCCGAGAAGTACGAAAGCACCGAGAGGGTCTTTCCGAGACCCATGTCATCGCCCAAGAAGGCGTACGGCACCTGCGAGAGCCACTGCACTGCAACTCTTTGATGCGGGAAGAGGCGCGCAGACTGCTCGGGGTCGAGGCCCGTCACATTCTCAGCCGGAATATCGTCGAGTGACGCGTAATACCCCCCTATTTCACGCAGCGCAGTCCGCTTGCGCACCTCCGTTTCCAGCTCGGCGAAGCTCTCACTCTTCGGAATCAGGGAGAGACCGTGCACCTCGCAGAGATGCGTCACCTCCGCAACAACTAAATTGAGCTTCGAATCGGGGATCTCGATGATCACACACTTGGCCTCGCGGTCGTAGCGCGTTCCGAGCAGCTCCATGCACCGCGAGACCACCAACTCCCGTACCTCGCTGTCTGGCGCTAGATTGCTCACCAGAGACCCGCGCCCTGAAACCGAGATCCGCCACATAAGCGGTAACGAGAGCACCTCGAGCGCCGAATCTTCCAGCGGCCCCTCGACGTTACTCACTTCAGCCAGGAGATCCGCGCGCTTTCGGTCCAGGAAGTCGTGCACGTCGCGCGTCAACCACACCGTGAACGGTAACGCATCGAGACGCGCACTGAGCTTCAAGAGCCCCTTTTCGTCAAGTTCGAATGGCTTCTGCGCCCCTTTTCTCTGTACTCCCGGAAAGGCCAGCTTGAACTGTTCGGATGTGAAGTAACAGGGGCGGAAGGTCCATCCTTCACGTTGAGCAGCCGTAACGAAGGGCACCAAGAGGGCCTCACCGAGCCGATCTGAGTCAAAGAGGGTCGGCGACGCGAGGATCTCGTTGCGTAACGATGCCGAGCGAGCCAACTCCTCACCCGCCATCTCATCGACCGCGAAACTTACACGCGAGTCACGCAGCCTCTTCAAGAGAGCGCCGAGCCTTTCGGTAGGTACTACATATGAGCAATCGAAGGCCGAGAAGAGCGCCCCCGAGCTCTTCATTACGATCTTTTGGCCGATAGAGCCCAAGCGCGGGACGACACGTAAGCGTCGTTTCTCGGGATGTAGCCGTATAACAACCTCCGGGCAGACCGCTGCTATCACCTCTTCGGAGACCTTGAAGGGATTCTCACGCAGCGCAGTCATGGCCTGCTCGTGCGACTCTGGTATCACGCTTCGGTCTCCCAGTCCGTTGAGCGCTTGCGTAGGCGGGAACTCCTTCGAGGTAAGGACACTCTCGACCGCTGTGAAGGGTACGGACCAACTCTTGTCCTCGGGGTGGAAGCGAGCTCCTGCGATACCTTTGACCGCCTTTACTCGGGTAGGCGAATAGGCAAAATCCACTCGTACCCGCGCCCCCTCGCGTAGGTACGAGATGATCGGGGTGCCGGCACTCTGCCAGGCCGGCTTTTGACGAAACGAACGACGCGGGGGCATACCTCTCCGATGCTGCCACACTAACCAACGGGGGGAAATACGCTGGTACTAATCGGCACCGGCAGCCGGGTGTTGCGCCCATTCCGAACGATCTGGTCCCGAAGGAAGTTTCAACGCGGACCGCGGACTTTCTAGTCCGCTCGATGATAGCACCGTAATGCGGTCAGCTAGCGGAGCGGAAGCTCCGCGGTCCGGAGGAGTACGCCGTCCGTGGCCTATACACAAAGACGGCTAGTAGTAGTCTGTCAGCTGGCACACCGACCGCCAATTCCGTCGCAGGCCCCATTTTTCTATTCACCCAGCGGCCAACCTCTTGAAATTTTGCTTCAAAATGCTTATTGCCCCTCATATCGAAAAGGCTAAATTTTACGATCGTGAAGTATGGAAAAGACCACCGAACAGTTTCAAACCGAAGTCAACGAACTCCTCCATCTCATTATTCACTCGCTGTACTCGCATCCAGAGATATTTTTGCGAGAGTTGGTGTCGAACGCCTCAGATGCGCTCGACAAGCTCAAAATTGAGGCTCTCACGAACACAGACCTCATGTCGCAGGGATACGAGCCGGTAATTCGCCTCACTCCAGACTCTCAGTCCCGAACTCTGACCGTGTCGGACAACGGTATCGGCATGACCGCAGACGAGATCCGGGAATACCTCGGACGAATAGCGCACTCAGGCACCAAGCAGTTCAAACTGGCAAAGGAGAAGAACGCCGACCTGATAGGTCAGTTCGGTGTGGGATTCTACTCTGCATTTATCGTAGCCGATAAGGTTACGGTAGAGACACAACGAGCCGGCACATCCGAAGGTGTGCGCTGGGAATCGGACGGCAAGGGAAGCTACACCATTGAGCCTACTGTCCGGAGTAGCGGCGCAGGAACCTCCATTACTCTCCACCTCAAGCCGATCACTGGAGAAGAAGGCGGACTGGAGGACTACACCGACGAGTGGGTAGTTCGCTCAATCATCAAGAAGCACTCCGACTTCATCGCGTATCCGGTAAAGATGGAGGTTACGCGCAAGGAGAAGAGCACGATAGACCCTTCTGAGGAGGTAACAACCACCGAGGACGTGGTAATCAATAGCCAAAAAGCTATCTGGACCAAGCCCGCCGCGAGCGTCAGCGCCGAAGAGTACCGAGAGTTCTACCAACACCTCACACATGATCGCTCGGAGCCACTCAAGACGGTTCATTACAAGGCGGAAGGAACGATGGAGTTCCACGCGCTCCTCTTCATTCCCCCCGCACGTCCCTGGAACTTCGATTACGAGGGTACCGAGCGTGGCCTCTCTCTGTACGTCAAGCGCGTTCTCATCATGAGCGACTGCGAAGAGCTACTGCCCCCCTATCTCCGTTTCGTGAAGGGGATCGTTGACAGTAGCGACCTTTCACTGAACGTCTCTCGAGAGATCCTTCAGCAAGACCGTCAGATTGCTCAGATACGACGGGCGCTCACGACGAAGGTACTCAAGACGCTTGCAGAGATGCTCAACGAAGACCGCAAGCAGTACGAGGTCTTCTGGGGCAATTTCGGTGCTACCTTGAAGGAGGGGCTGGTCAGAGAGCTCGATAAGAAGGACTCGCTGTTGCCGATATTCCTCTTCAACTCCTCCACTCAAAGCGAACCAACAACGCTGGCTGAATACGCCTCACGCATGAAGCATGGGCAGAAGGCGATCTACTACCTCTCCGGCAACGCGCTCGATGTGCTCAAAAATAGCCCGCTCCTCGAGCGGCTGAACCAGAAGGGATACGAGGTGTTACTCTTTGATCATCCAGTCGACGAGTTCGTTGCACCACGCCTCGACAAGTACCAAGACTATGAGTTCAAATCCGTTGGAGATCCCTCGCTCGAGCTCGATTCCGATGACGAAAAGAAGGAGCGCGAGGAGAAGCTCAAAGAGCAACGAGAGCAGCTCGGGTCGCTGATTGAAGTCGTGAAATCTACTCTGTCTGAGCACGTCAAAGACGTCCAGCTCTCCACCCGTCTCACCGACTCTGCGGTGTGCTTGGTAAACGACGACGGCAACTCGCAGTTCATGGAGCAGTTCTATCGGCAGATGGGCCAGGAGGTGCCGAAGAGCAAGCGTGTGATGGAGCTCAATCCGGAGCACCCTCTCTTTGCGCGCATGAAGGATCTACCACGCGATACTCAAAAGGAGTGGTCAGAGCTGCTGTATTGCCAGGCACTTCTCAGCGAAGGGGCGAAGCTCGAAGACCCGGCAGGCTTTGTAAAAAAGATGACCAAGATGATGGTTGGAGGGTAAAGCAAGCCTGGAGCCACAACGGTTCCAAGTATTGTGTTCCCTCTCGCCCTTCGCGCCATCTCAAAACGTTTCGGACCAACGGCGGCCTTGCGCGACGTATTGCTGGAGATCGGCTCGGGCGAGTTCTTCTTTATCCTGGGCCCCTCTGGGTGCGGAAATTCAAACCTTCTGCGCATCATCCGTAGACATTGGCAGCTATCCAGGGCACGACTGTCGAGGATCCTTCGCGGCGGGGCTTCTTCGAGAAGGTCAAAGATATTTTTTCCTAGCCCTCTCCCTACCTAATTCATTTGCCGAATAAAGTTGTCAGCATCTGCCACCAATGTGGTGCAGGCACTGCTGCGGCGATGTGTCGTTCGTCGAGGGTAGTAAAGGGCTTTGCGAGCTCCTCTATCTGCACGCGTACCAGCGAAAGGCGCTCTCGCCCCAGGGGGGCCGTCCGCACGAAGCGAGCCTCGAACTGCGTCTCGTCGAGTAACTGTAGAACGGTCTTCTCTTCGAGATATCCGGCCCGAACCATTTCACTCAGTTTGCTGTGGGTGGCGACTATCTCGCCTGTCGAAAGCGGAATGCCAGCACGAACGATGCGCTCGTCGCGATGAGCCAAAAGCGCCTCTATCACACTTCGGCTCTTGGTCCACTCGGTGCAGCGTGAAAGGATCAGCTCTTCGGAAAGGAGGGCACCAATCTGGGCCTTGAGAGCTCTATACTCGCGTGACTCCTGCGAATTAAGACCACTCACATTGGTGAAATTCTCGAACATCCGCATGTTACTCCGCACAATTTAGTCCGGATTGGAGGACTCAGCATATCCTAGGGCGCTGAGTTTCGCTAATCCGCCGTCCCTGGAACATGGCACCTTCAAAGCGAACCAATGAAGCGAATTAGCCACAACAGGGTATCCAGCATCGACCAACTGGTAGAACGGAGCTGTCGGGATGTGTCGATTATAAAAGTGCCATTGACCAGGTAGAGGCGACTCCGACGGCTTCTCCTACGGTATAACAGAGGGCGATATATCTTACGAAAGTTGCTAGCCAGCGTGGCGCTTTCCTAGCGCAGCTCTACCAGTTGTGTAGAATACGGCGAGGATAGGCCTCACTTGGTTATGAGAGCGTAAGCTATGCTGAACCCATTCTCTCGGAAAACTCCCACCCTTACGGAGTCACAAAAGATCATCGCTGCGGCGCGAAAAGCTGCCGTTAATGAGAGCTGCTGTGCTGTAGACAATGAGATCAACGGACAACCCGACCATGCCCGACTCAACCGAGCTCACGTGAGGAGACTCGACAATCTCGCCAATCTGCTCGAAGCGCGTCGCAACGGGTACGAATTGACGCCTGCAGAGAGAGTCGCAGTGCGCCTCGCTCTCGACACGCTTCGGCAGAAGCTGGGAAAGAAGTGACTCTTCGGCTACTACTCTCGAGCGAGGCTTACTAGAAGTTGCGGAAGCTGCCGACCCGAATATGCGCTGTACTTTCGCCGTTGCATCCACCCTCAAAGCCGTGTCAGTTTATCATCCTTGTAGTGGCGTCCGTCGTGTACCCAGTTTTTGGTCGATCCATCCCAAAGGAGCTTATGAGACTGACTAGTATCTTGTTTCTTGCAGTTATCGCATCTCCTGGTCTCGCATACACCGAATGCACCCGTGACCAGGCCTTCGACAAGATGATGAAGCTTAATCAGCTCAGTGCATCTCTTCAAGCGGAGGTGCCGCTCGATCCTCGCACGAACCCAGGTGGGAGCAATGCGGCCTACGGACGAATCAAAGAGTTTTCAGAGATGATAGCCCCGACAGGTAAGCTGCTCGCCGATGGCAAGTACAACGAAGCGTGCAAAGCATACGACGAGATCGCACAGAAGTTCGGATTCCACATGAAGGGCTCAGACGCACTCACCATGGACCAGCTCCGAAAGGACGGAGGTAGGAAGAAGGCAGGAGACTGCGACATCACTGAGATGGCCAAGCGAAACATCGAGTTGGCAACTGACTTTCAGAAGGCGTACGACGCTGGGCAGTTCACCTACGAGCGTCAACGAGAGTTCTCAAAGGCCAGTGAGAAATTGAACATGCTCGCGACCTCCGATCCGGGCGCAGCGTGTCAAGAGATTGCGCGGCTTCGAGCAGAGTACGGGCTCTGAGTCTTTTCTCCCGCAACTGCCACCGTATACTGGCCCCGCCCTATTGTATGCCTATTTGTTAAATCCTGTCTCGGACGGATTCACGCGGTCTAGGAATTCCATCAGTTCCTGGTGCTCCAGTTTGCCCTTCGACTCAAGAAGCTCTTCTTGAGAAACCCTTGCTACTGCTACTCGCATGAGACGATCGTGCAGATCCACTCCCAACAGCCGCTCTTTTCCCTTCAGGAGCTGCACTACAGCCAGGGGGGATGCGAGCTTTTCGATGAGCATGCGGTCAGCCCTGGTAGGCGCATTGCCCTTTTCATAGCTAGAAAGCACAGGTTCACTGATTCCCAACACCTTGGCGCACTCCTGCTTGGTAATTCCCAACTCGCTATACAGTTGCGCGATAATCTGAGTAATCGAAATGGCCATTATCAATGCCCGTCTTTTGAAAAGTGTATGCAATTTTGAACATGCGCATACTCACTGTCTTAGTCGATGAGATTTCTTAGAAGAGGAGTCTCTACCGATGATCCCTCCTTTGGTTTATGGCGTTCTCGGCTCTAAGAGTGACATCTGGAGGCATCTTCGATGCGCTGAGTAGGGCTCTGACGCGCTCCGGGCGAGCGGCTGTGTACGATAGCGTCTTGATGGAAACAGAGACCACCGTTATACCCAAATCGTGAGCTCTCTCTCCCTTCGCACCATCTCGAAAAGCTTCGGGGCAACGTCCGTCTTGCGCGACGTGTCGCTGGAGATCGGCTCGGGCGAGTTCTTCTTTATTCTGGGCCCCTCTGGGTGCGGAAAATCAACCCTTCTGCGCATCATCGCCGGCCTCGAACGTGCCGATTCAGGCTCTATACTCATGGACGGTCACCCGATCGATCACATAGCACCTCAGGACCGGGGTATCGGAATGGTGTTTCAGAGTTACGCTTTGTGGCCGCACATGACGGTCGCTCAAAACATCGGTTTCGGATTGGAGGTCAAGCGCGTCTCAACGCAGGAAAGCCGCCTACGGGTCGGCGAGGCATTGGAATTGGTGCGGCTTGAGGGCTTCGAGCACCGCTATCCACACGAGCTGTCAGGCGGACAGCAGCAGCGCGTTGCACTGGCGCGCGCGTTGGCGATCCGCCCCTCGGTAATCCTTCTCGACGAACCTTTGTCGAACCTCGACGCCAGGTTACGTGACGAGATCCGTCAGGAGCTCGCTGCGCTGCATGCGAGGCTCGGTCTCACTATGGTCTACGTGACCCACGATCAAGAGGATGCTTTGACCCTCGGCAGCCGGATCGCGCTACTCAATCGTGGTGGTCTCGCGCAGGTCGGCTCCCCCCGTGAACTGTACGAACACCCCTCGTCGGTCTTTGTCGCCCAGTTTCTCGGCGACGCGAACCTCATTCCGTGCAATCTGGAGAGTGGGCCCGACGGCGATCGCGTTGTGGCCCGCTTGCTAAGCAACCCGAGCGCGCACTACACCGTGCCATCAGACCTTGCAAAACCGATATCCAGTGGTCCGGCCCTCTTATGTGTTCGTCCTGAGTCGGTCTCCCTGGACCACCCCGAAAACCCAGCTACTGCCGTCACTATGGAAGCCGAAATTCACCAGCTTACCTACCGCGGAGGGTGGTGCGATCTCGTAGTCAGCGGCCCTGAAGGAATTTCACTGCGCATCAGGGCTCTTTCAGCATCAAAAGAGGTAGGGAGACCACGGATAGGTGACCGAGTAAGGGTGGGATGGAGAGCTCAAGACGCCGTCATCGTACCCGAATCCCGTTGAAGACAGGGAATGTTATGGTTGAGTCGCTTCGAAAAGGTTTGAGTATCTTCGTCGTTCTAGCGCTGATGTGCACCGTCGGCACGATCGGATTCGTCGGTTTCGGATACGCCAGCTTCCGCTCGATTCTCAGAGCGATGGACACCGAGCCACAACCCCTCCCGGTACCTGAGGTTTCAGAGGAACACGAGCGTAGCATCGCCGAGATCGACGCCCGGATTCGCGAATTAACGAGCGATGGCGCAGCTGGAGAGGTTGTCGTACCGGCGGAGCTCTTCAACTCGTGGATCCGCTTGACCTCCTATCGAGCATTACGGGTCATCGCCGAGCATGCCTGGTTCGCCCTGGAAGAGGATTCAGTAAGAGCGAACCTCGCCGTCCCGCTCGATTCATTCGGGGCACCAGGAAGGTTCTTCAACGGCACGGTCGCCTTCTCTGGAGCTTTGCAGGACGGCTCACTACAGTTCGCACTGGCAGATATCCAACCAGAGAGAGACCCGGGGCGCGCCTTTTCTTGGCTGACAAAGCTAATCTCCTCACAAAACATCGCCGACGCTATCGGAGTGGACGAGCTACTCAGCGAGGATGTCGTCGAACGGTGCTCGATACACACGTCCCACTCGCGTCTGATCCTTGCATGCAGGGAGCGAACTCACGAACCCTAAAGAAGCGAGGCAAAGCCTGACACTCTTCAGGTGCACGAGCTCGTGCACCTGAACGTAAACGCTCCCGAAAAAAAAGACATCAAGATGTTCGGGCACGTGCGCACTCACGTAGTAAGTTCAAAGTGAGACTACAGGTAGGTTTTACCTTGCTTACCTAACAATGAGTGCAAACCGGCCTGTGTTACTGGATCCCACAGCCAGCTGATAACGCGGCGGCAGGCAGGTTTCCGTAGCTTTTGTGAGCGACAAGCAACAGTTCAGCTTGAGCCGCCCGACGCCCGCGTACGGTAATGACCGAGGGGGATATCTTGAGAGAGCTGGAATCTACGGAGCTTGCGTCGAAAGAGACCTTGTAGCGCCCGCGTTGACGGAACTTCGCCGAGAAATCTCCGTCTTTGCTTACAGCCACTTTCACGGAGCTGCCTCTTCGATCGCCGATTCGCTGAAACTTGAGCTTTCCTGCCACGGCCACTACGACCTGCGCGCACACATCTGTCGCTCCCTTCTCCTGCAGGTGACATGGAGTGGGGCTCAACACCTGCCCATCGACGCGAGTTTGGGCTAGGCACGGTGAGGCCATCGCGATACAAAAGAGAGAAAGTGCAATGAAACCAGTCTTGAGCATATGTTCCCTGAGCGCCTCCGATAGTATTCGATCCGAGCGAAACTCACAAACTACCCGGGCGATCCGACGCACGACCTTATGAAGATCTTCCGAGCTGCACCCCTTCTTTTGGGCGCCTTCTTTCTCATCTTTATGGGGTTTCCACTAGGACATGTGCTCTTACGGGCGTTTTTTGTCAACGACTCACTTTCGCTTCACTTCTTTTCAGTGATGGTGAGCACCCAGTTCTTTCGCGAGGTTATTTATAACTCCCTCAATATTGCCCTTGCGGTGACCGCGCTCTGCACCCTCATAGCCTATCCGTTAGCCTTAATATTGGCCCGTTTTAAAATACCTTTTGGTTCGGTCCTCCACCCGCTTCTCCTCATTCCGCTCGTCGTGCCTCCGTTTGTGGGGGTGCTGGGCGTACGTCAGCTTTTCGGACGCTTCGGAACCGTCAACATGGCGCTCCTCAATGCTGGAATTATCGAACACCCGATCTCTTGGCTGGGTGGCGGCAACGTGCTCGGTATCATCGCCCTCCAAACGGTGCACCTGGCCCCCGTGCTCTACCTAAGTCTGAGAGCATCCCTTGCAACGTCCCACGTTGCGCTCGAAGAGGCCGCCGTCATGAGTGGCGCTTCACGCTGGAGAACGTTGTGGCGTATCACCATCCCACTCTCCTATCCCGGATGGTTCGCTGGGGCGGTACTGGTCTTTATCTCGAGCTTTACCGACCTCGGAACACCACTGGTGTTCGAGTACAGGAACGTGCTCTCGGTTCAGATCTTCAACATGCTGGCGGACCTCAATGAAAACCCGGTCGGCTACTCCTTCATCGTGTTCGTTTGCTTCATCTCGATAACCCTCTTCTACCTCTCGAAGGCCTCACTCCTCCAAGGCGCATACGCCGGCTCCGGGCGATCGCGAGAATCTCGCGAGCAACGTCCGCTGAAGTGGTTTGCGGCGCGCTGCGCCGCTGCGAGTATCGCCACATATGTGCTGCTATCGTCGATACCTCAACTAGCCGTCCTCCTCGTTGCTCTCAGCGACGATTGGTTCATGTCGGTGTTTCCTCAACGCTGGACCTTCGAACACTTCGTCGAGGTGGTCAAACACCCCCTCTCCGCCCACAGCCTCATGACGAGCCTCTGGTTGAGCGTCGTTGCAAGCGCACTGACGGTCACAATCGGCTTTTTCAGTGCATACATCGTCGCGCGCGGCCGCACCAAAGCGGTTTGGTTCTTCGAGATCGTTACGATCCTTCCGCTTGCGATACCGGGAATAGTCTTCGCCTTCGGTTACATCGGCGCCTTCTCCGGCACCCCTCTCGACAACCGCATCAATCCGTTTCCGCTCCTGATCGCTGCGTACACCGTTCGCCGGGTGCCCGCCATGGTGCGCTCCGCCTACGCTGGCCTGCAAGAGGCGAACGTCTCGATGGAGGAAGCGGGTCTCATGGTCGGCGCACGGCCTGCGCGAATCACCTGGCGAATAATCTTTCCGTTGATGAGTCGACACCTCGTAGTCGGCGCTGTTCTGACCTTCGCCTACTCGATGATCGAGGTGAGCGATGGAATACTACTGGCGATGGAGGAGCGTTTCTACCCGATTAGCAAAGCGATCTATGCGCTGATGGGCCGCCCGGACGGCATTGAGTTAGCGTCGGCCCTGGGCTCTTTGGTGATGATCATCTTGCTCCTTGCCTTCTACCTCGCAGAGCGACTCTCGTCGAGACCAGAGGTACGAAGCATCTCGAGGCTCGTTGCCGCATGCGCATTTCTCTGCACTGCCCAGCTCGGTCATGCGGAACAACGAGAGCTGATCGCCGCTTCTCCTCATTGGGAGGGGATACGTCGCGAGTTCGAACGTGCCTTTTCGGATCACTGGCGTGAGCGCACCGGTGACACCGTAGTCATTCGCTGGTACGATATAGGGGGCTCCTCCGATATCGCAAAGTACCTTAGAACCAATTTTCGACGCAGCCCGTCAGGAATCGGGATCGATCTGCTGTTTGGTGGGGGCCTCGACAATTTTCTCGAGCTCGCTCGCGATGGAAACCTTCAAGCGATAGAACTTGCGCCGGAAGTCATTGATAAAATCCCGCACGATCTATCGGGAGTTCCCCTCGTGTCCCCCAACAAAGATTGGTTTGCAGCGGCGCTGAACACCTTTGGTATCCTGTACAACAAAGTCGCTATTGAGAGATTGAGCCTGCCTACACCGCGCACATGGAACGACCTCGCCCGCCCTGAGTATTTCGACCTGATCGGCGCCGCCGACCCGCGCAAGAGCGGCAGCATGCACGCGATGTACGAAATTATTTTGCAGGGAGCAGGCTGGGACGAGGGATGGCAGTTGCTGCAACGCATCGGTGGCAATGTGCGGAACTTCTCCGGTGGAGGAACCCAGGTCGGAAAGGAGATCTCTACCGCTGAGGTAGTCTACGGGTTAGCTATCGATACGTACGCTAGTGACATCATACGGAGAGTCGGCGCCGCACGGATCGGATACGTAGTTCCGGAAGACTATGCAACTGTCAACGGCGACGGCATCGCCGTTCTCAAAGGTGCGCCGAATCGAGAGCTTGCTCGTGCCTTCGTGGAGTTCGTGCTCTCGGAGAAGGGGCAACGACTTTTTTACGCAGCTAAGGGGACACCGGGCGGGCCGCTGGAGTACGACCTCGGCAAACTTCCCCTACTTCCGTTCCTGTACGGCACTACCCCTACGAACTCTGTGGTTTTTGAGAGTCCGTTCACCTGGAGAGGCATCATGAAATACGACGCCGAGCGTGCGGGGTCGCGCTGGAACCTGGTAAATGATCTCTTCGGCGTGTTCATCCTCGATCTTCACGAGCGCCTGGTGCTCCATGCCAGAGAACATCGCACTGGCGCATCCCCCTCGTCTCTCGTCGACTACCCCTCCCTTCCCATATCAGACGAGGAATCGCTGCGTCTAAGTGACAACGGCCGCTGGGGCCGCGACACCGCTCAACGTAGCAGCGCTGTGCGGAGCTGGGCCGAGCAGGCCCGCGCTTCACTCCCTGCGCCGGTCGGTACATTCGCGGCACTACGCCCCCTCCCTTCGCTCGCCTTCGCTCTCATGTTGGTCGGCGCTTTAGGGAGAAGGCTCAAAACCTGGATCGAGAGCGTGCGACCTCGCCACAAAAGTTCGAAATAAAGAGCAAAGCGAGCTCGATTTCTAGCAACAACAATCGTCACCTGCCGAACTCTTCCTCTGTAATTCGCCGAATAAAGGAGTATGTATGAGAGCAGAGTGTACCTTTTCCTTTCCGTATCGCCAATTTCCTACACGTATCGACACCCCGCAGTGCAAAGCCGCTTCCCTCGCACACAGCCAGCCTTCCGCGTTTGGTAGCGATACCTTCAAGGCTGAGGTCGGCAAGGAGGGAACGAAATACTTCAGTCGCGTCATTCACTGGCCGACCGGCCGCGCAAGCGGAGTGACTTTAGGCCCAGGCTACGACATGGGGCAGCGCTCCGCCAAGTCAATCGTGCGCGACCTGACACGCGCTGGTGTAGCACCCAGAGATGCGCTGTTTTTCTCGCACTCGGCCGGTTTGCAAGGAGCTGCCGCACAAGCCTTCGTCGCGCGGCACCGCGACCGCTCGCCGACTATTAGCATTGAAGCCCAACAACGCATCTTCAGCGAAGTAATACGACCTGCTATTATCGCGGACATCCAGAGGATACTGGCGAAGCCCGATACCATTCGCGCATATGGCGCCCTCTCATGGAATGCCCTCCCTCCGGCAGCCCGAGAGCTACTCTTTGACCTGCGCTACCGTGGCGACTACACACCGGCTACGAGGAGATTGCTCCATCCTGCACTCCTGTCCGGAGACTTCCAGAGAGTCGCGCAGATCATGCAGGATAGAGCCATGTGGCGAGGATTTGGAGTTCCCGAGGGACGCATAGACACGCGCATCAGGATCGCGCGGCGAATTATGGCGCCGTCGAGTCCTGACTAAGACGAGGAAGAACCATCAGGAGGTCCTTTGGTGCAGCGCTTGGCAAAAACCTACCATTACTATGCTTAGCAGCTTTCGCGGTCGCTCCCTTGGACATCAGTCCGATCCATTGCACGTCCTTCGACGTTGGCTGCTGCGTGGATAGGTCGAGCAGTGCGCTCCAAGTAGCGTGAGGCATGACCGTCACAACATCTCCGGCAACCCACGGACCGGATCCTGAAAATGCTTCTCGCTCTTGCAACAGCTCTACTGGTGCTGGAACGCTCGACCCCGTGGGTGCGTGTGATTGATGCCCTCGAATCATGAGTGATGTGCCCGTACCTGCGCAGAAACGTTTGAAATCCGCCAGCGAGAATCGATTTCTTCCCCCGGCGTCTAGGCGCTTTGGATCGTCCAGACCGACGAAGGCACCATCGTTGCCCAAGTCTACGTCGAGATCGTTCCACACTAAGTCCCCTAACGAGCTGCCATCACTTGAATCATCGAATATCTGCCACTCGAGAGCGGAGCGGTAGTAGCTCGCGTCCTTTGTGGCGGGACTACCCTGCTGAAAGAGTTCAGCCAGGGGGCCGCGCATCGGAAAACCTGCATGCGAAGCGAACAAACCGTTGCGAGAGACGATACAGCGCGGCAAGGCCTGAAAGATCCCGCGAAACAGCGTATAGAGCCCCCACCGCGCCCGGTAGGAGTCCTCGTCGATGGTCGGTGAGAGGCGCTCCGCGGCGAGTACCGCAGCTGGACAGAGACTCTGAAGCCTTTCAACAACTGCGGAGCCTCGCCCGGTATCAGCATGCGGAGCGAAATCTCGTCCGAAGAGGTCACCGATGAATGGGGCCTTGCGATCGGCCCAGTATTCAGTGCCGTTGAAATTGAGCTCGAGAGAAAGCTCGTGATTTCCTGGTAGCACGATCACCTGACGCGAAAAGCCGCGCCTCACCTTGAGTTCCAATAGAAACTCCACAAGTAGCGAGCCGGTCGTACTTCGGTCGATCATGTCACCCTGGACGCAAAGAAAGACCGGCTCACCCCTCTCCCAGCGCTCAATCAAGTTGTACTGATCGATCAGCATGGCGAGCTTCGCCACATCACCCTCGAGATCGCTGACGAAGATCGCATCTCCCTTGTCAGGCAGCGTGACGAGAAGGTTCTTCTGTACTGAGGTACCCGAGACCTCCTCTTCGGAGAACGCTTCGCACAGATGGAGATGAGCATCAAAAAGCATCTGCGCGGTGTCTTCCAGGGACCGCGTGCTGCATTCCTTAAGAATCTGGGTTGCTCGTCCCGGCTCGACGGTCACCTGCTCGCGTACTCCATCTGCGTAGCGAACCACTGACGTATGCTTATCCACAGGCCAGGGTACCTCAGGTGGCAGCCTTTTCTCGAAAAACTTTCCAAGATGTCTCGTGCTCTCCTTGATATCTCCGAACCGAGCCGACACTGCTTGCGAAACCTTCGACAACCGGCTTGCCGAGATTTGGCTCATCTCCTCTTCCAACAGATCCGGATGAACGACCTGGTGTTCAGACATTTTTGGGTCGGCTGCTTCGTTCGGGTCCGACACAGGTTCATGTCGACCTATCTCGCTCATGTACGCATCTAGAGCCTCGAAATCTATTTGCTCTTCGAACGAGTCTTCGATTGCATGCAAGACGATCGCTTCATCCTCGCCTGTGCTGGCCTTTTCATCGAGCAACGGGGAATCCGAGGGCTCGGTATTTCCCGTAGTGGGATTGTCGAACTCCGGCCCGGGCGGCGACAGATCCTCGGCTGGCGCCTCCTCTACTGGCGGAGGCGTGGGCTGCCCTCCAGAGGACGAGCCTCCTGCGAATTGCTCAAGAAACGGTTTTAGGGAGCACTCTTCAAGCCAGCTCCCAGGGCTCGCAGGGTCGGGAAGCCACACCACTACCCTCTCATGCACTGCGTCCAGATTAGAGAGCCCAGCACACGCTTCTCTCAACACCTCAGCAATCGGTTCAGATTGAGCGCGTTCGGGGATCTCTACAATTACTGGACGCCCTGAGGAGAGTGCTGCGGCAGCAGCCTCTCTGAATTCCGCCCGTGCAGGCTCGAGGTCCACCGGAGCTTGAACAACCTCTGAGGTCCTCAGACACCTCTGCGAGACCAGCGATAAGCGGTGCGCCGCAATCCATTGAGCCGCACACGTCACACTGCCTGGAGGTGGAAGCTCGCTCGGTACGAACGACGGAGCCGCATCGAGGCGATCCGCGAGGTCCTTCAATAGGGTTTGAACATGCTTCGAGTGGCTTGCTCGAAGAAACTCCTTGATAGCAGCCTGCTCGGATGTGACGACTGGATCGGCACTAGCTGGAAATACGAGCCTGACTGACGAGGACTGAAGTTTCTCCAGCACGTAGGGCACTTGAGTCCATGACGACACCTCCAACTGCACAACATCGCCGTGGGGGCCCTTGAGCACGCTTTCACGAAAGCCGGGGGTATCTTTACGTGCAAGGTGCCAGGCCTCGACGCACTGCTCTGGAGCGACGGGAGTCAACCGCGCGGCTACATCGAGTGCTGGTCCTGGTGTCGCGGTTATCATGCTAAAACTCCATCGAAAGCACCTCCCTTTCAACGTTCTGCATCAGCATTGGCAACGTAGGAAGCTCAGGGGAGACTATCAAAGCCCGGGACCACACGGCTCCAGAGAAGAATTCAGGGATATCATCCTTTTTTTACCACATCCTCCAGTAGCAACGAACAAGAAAGGCGGGGCTAGGCCAACAGCATGCGCCTCGCTCCTCTGGGGCTCAGTTACCCCCTACCTCAATGACTGTACTGGCAATCGCTCATGGACGGCGCACATTCGCCTTCATTAATGATTTCAGACACATCACCACATGAGGAGTCCTCGGCCAAAATAGAGCTCACTATCTAAAGAACATACAGCGACCGGCCGATTGCATTTTGTGCCGAGCGACTCATATGGGCCAGGCATGCGGAACGTTAACTCAAACCAACCCGAGGGAATATGTCAGAGACGCAGCACGAGAATAACAACCCCGTCCAGAATAAGCTGACAGTTTTGAAGAGCTTTTGGCAGAGTAGGGACCAAAAAGACCGGAACAAGATTGTCGGAGGCTGCGTCTTCCTCGCGCTCGTACTTGCTACCCCTTTGTTCTCGTCAGGCTCTATGTGCTCGCGAAGCGAGACGACAGCGCTCGCTGAACAGGTGTTCGGTAACTTCCTGAATGTGGCTTCGATAGATGATGCCAGGGAGATAGGCCACAACAAAGCATCGAAGATAACCACCTGCGGGGCCAACCTCTCAATGAGAAATGGTGCTCAGCAATACGTGGAGTACACCGTCGAAAGCAGGCCGGGGAATGTGATTTGGGTGGAGGCTAAAGGCATTCAGTAAGATTGATTCTTGCAGGTGACGTATGAGTGACGATCAGGCAACCACGAAAGACCCGTCGACAACGCTGACAGAGCAACTCGGATTATCCCTCCATATCGATGAGAAAAGAGTGGCTCTCATCCGAGCAACGTATATTAACCTAGCCTTTGCTGTGGGCGCCGCGGTTCTAGGGGCTCGCATAGGGGCTGGGCTCGACTTTCTGGCCAACTTCATGGCGGAGTGGTACGGAGCGCTGGCGGCACTGTTCGCACTCAACGTTGTCCCGATGCTCGCGCAGGGCTTTCGCAAGCATCCGACGCTTGGGTTTGTTGGACTGCTCGCAACCGGGACGGTGAGCGGGTTGATCTTGGGCCCTTTGGTTGCTTCACTGTCGGGCTCAGTTTTGGGTCAGAGCATCCTCGCCCAGGCGATATACCTAACCCTTTTTCTGTTCGTGGCCGTCACGTACATGGTGTTCGCGCTCGGCCAGACGTATTCGGCCCCTCGCATGCTACTCAGCTCCCTGGCTATAACGGCACTTGCAGGGTGCGTGTTGGGGATCTTCTTCTCACATACATTTCTGCAGGTGCTCACGACGATACTGATCGGAGCTCTCGGAGTAGTAGGGCTCGTCTGCGGGACATCCGAGGTGCTTCGAGATGAAAGTATAGACGAGCCTATCTCCGGCGCGTTGATGCTGTTCGCCGCTATCTTCAATATATTCATCGCATCCGTTCGCCTGCTGGCGATCTTCAATAGCGATGACTGAAAGCCCACCAAGGGGCGTTGGCCTCAATTGCCGACGCTCCCCTCTTGCACCAGGAACGCCGTCTCCTTGCCGTAGGACTACTCTCCCCCGTTGAGCACCTCGGCAACCAGCCGAGATAGCTCTTTGTTGCGCTTGATATCCTTGAGACGAGAATTAAAAAGCGACCAAAACAGCGGCTGTGGTAGTCGCTCTCGATCCTTGGCGAGACGGAGGATCGTCGTTCGCAAGTCTTCAATCTCTTCGGATATACGTGAGCGATCGGCCTGCACTTCGCCCCCTTCGTCGCTATGCCCTGAGTCCCATTCCTTCATACAAGGGGAGTTTAGCGCGAACACATGTCATGAGTCGAGTCGAAAGGAAGGTCAGATTGCCTCTCGGCGCCAGCGGCGATAATCGTTGAGGATCTTGATTGCGTACTTCATGACCTCAGGCGGCACGCGACGCTTTCCGTCGGCTGCCGATTCGACCCGTCCCGGTCCCCAGTTGTAGGCTATCAGGGTGAAGACTCGGTCCCCTCCATAACCTTGCTCGAGCTGCTTGAGATATTTGATGCCGAGCTTCAGGTTGTAGCCAGCGTCCCTCAGGTCTCCACGCGGCATGTTCTCTATGTCGGCGAGCCAAGCTCCTGTCTTCGGCATAATCTGCATCAATCCCTGCGCACCTACGTGCGAGCGTGCAAAGGCGTTGAAGGTGCTCTCAGACTTAATTACCGCAGCTACGAAAAGCGGATCGTAGCTTTGCTCGTAGCTCTCCCGAACGATCGCTTGCGCCAGCGAGGGTGCATCCGCGTTTCGGGGTGAGTGCTTCTGAATGATCTGGAGCACCTTTCTCACCAGGGCTGCCTTCGAAAGGGGTGGTGCCATCTCCTCGTATGGAGCAATAGAGTCCTCGTCCGTGTTGGGTGCGACGCTTACTACCTCTACCGGTTGCGCAGCCTCAGGTCCGACATAGCGAACTGGTTCTATGCGCAAACGAGAGTACGAATGTGCAATCTCTTCGACAGCCTTCGACAGTGCCGGATTCTGCGGTGCGCTAGGAAGCGAATCCTGCTCATCTGGAACGAATGCCATGTAGGTGGCACCGGCACAGAAACACACAACCGCCAGAAGTGAGGGAAAGAGCCTCCTGATATGCGCCCGCATGCGAGCCCACCACAGCATCGCACTCGAGGGACACTTTTCGCCCTGGTGCAGCCGAGGGGCGGAGCGCCTCACGAGTCGTCCACGGGGAACGCCATGCGCATATCCGGGGATAGCGGCGACTTCCTTCAATTTGTGAGATTGAGCTCCTTCCATGCTCTCCCTTATCGCTCTAAGGGAGCATGATGCTTCACTATTTCGGAAAATAGGTGACTATTTCAAACAGATACAGACCTAAACCGACCAACCTATGGCGGCGTCCCGAATTGGATGCTGCTATATCCCCATCTTTCTTCTCGCCGAACTTCCCGCAAGAAGACCAGTCAAGCCAAAAGCTGCAATACGTCCTCCCGCGACAACGATACCTCGCCCTCTTGCCCGAGAGCGGCAGCCAGAAGCCCTCTCTTGCGCTGCTGCAATTCAAGAATACGCTCCTCGATAGTGTCCTGCGCAACAAGACGGTGCACGATCACAGGGTTCTCCTGACCGATGCGGTAGGCGCGATCCGCAGCTTGGTCCTCTACAGCGGGGTTCCACCATGGATCCAGGATGTAGACGTGGTCCGCTGCAGTCAGCGTGAGCCCCAAACCGCCCGCCTTGAGTGACAACAGCATCACCTGAGGTCCATCCGTGCGCTGGAACTGCTCGACCAGCTCGGCACGATTGAGCGTAGACCCGTCGATTCGCGAGAAGGAGATTCCATGGCTCAGCAGATGCGGCTCTACGAGATCCAACAGTGAGGTCCACTGCGAGAACACGAGCGCCCGGTGCTCCTGCTCAATCGATGTAGCGAGGGATTCCACCAACATCTCGACCTTGCTCGACGACGAAGCGCTTTGACCTGGCAAAAGTGCTGGATGACAACACGCCTGTCGCAACCGCAACAGCACCTCAAGAACCGAGAACATGCTTTCGCCCTGCTCGAGGCGTTCGATGAGCTCGCTACGCGACGACCCGAGCACCGCCTCGTATAAGGTACGCTCCTCTCCGTTCAATTCGCACGCCAACACTACCTCTGTTTTGGGCGGCAACTCCTTGGCAACATCTCGCTTGAGCCTTCTCAAGATCAACGGTGTGACACGTCTACGCAACCGCATGGACGCCTCGACATCAGCTGCTCTGACCGCTCGTGCGACTCCCTCCTCGAACTCTCGCCGCGACCCGAGCAGTCCCCGATTGAGGAAGTAAAATTGACTCCACAGATCTTCGAGCGAGTTCTCGACCGGCGTCCCACTCAGGCTAACCTTGAACTGCGCTTCGAGCCGGTAGGCAGCGCGCGCCACCTGACTATCTGGGTTTCTGATAGTCTGCGCCTCGTCGAGGACGATCATGTCCCAGCTATTCTCGAGGAGTTTCTCGATGTCGAGCCGCAGAACAGCATACGTCGTGATCGTCACATCGGAGTCCCGGCTGAGGAGCCGGCTGGGTCCGTGATAAAGAGACACGCTCAATTTCGGGCGAAAGCGCAGGATCTGATCGCGCCAACTGTGAATAACCGATGTTGGTGCGACGACCAAAGTCCGTCCACTGATGAGACAGATCGCTTGCAACGTCTTTCCGAGACCCATATCGTCAGCAAGCAGCGCATTCAGTCCATGCTCGCGGAGAAACGAGAGCCAATTGACGCCCTGGCGTTGATACGGCCGAAGCGTTGCCGTTAGATCTCGAGGAAGCTCCACCTCTGGGATCGACGATATCCGATCGAGTCCTTCTCGAAGTCGCTTGAAGTACTCTGGCGGGGCAACTCCTATAGCATCGCACAGCTCAGTAACTTCCGAGAGACAGTGAGCGGACACCCCCTGTTTGTCCCGCTGCGCGACAAGTAGCCGTTCGAGCGCGTCTCGGTGCTGTGCTAACCACGCCTTCGGAAGCGCTCCCCATCCGCCCTCGACCAGGGGCACGAAATTTCCCCCACCTCTCCATGCGAAGACGACCGATTCGAGCTCGGCGCGCTTACCGTCCTCCGTAGCGAAGAAGATCGCGAGCTCTTTCCCTTCGGCAGATGCGCGCGGCGAAAGCCCGATAGCTGGTGTGAAGACGGCCCTCCCCTCTCCGCGAGTCTCCCAGCCTTTGAGCTGTGACGAGAACACGATAGCCCCCTCTCCCGTGAATATCTTGGCTTCGTTAAACTTCAGGTACAGCCTACTCTGAACGTCTCGCACGAGCCGAGCCTCCTCGATCGGATCTCGAATCGGCACCTCGCGCTTCGAGAGGTATCGCACACGCTCGCCCTCGATCTCCGCGATCGGCGGCTCGCCGTACACAAGGTGCGGGACCACGGTGAGCCGCTCTCCGCGCTCGTCTGAGATCGTCTCTATGACCACGCGCGGCGATATACGCCTCGCTCGTGGAAGCGCTTGGGTGCGGATATCCACCCGTACCTTCCCCTCCAGGATCGGCAGTACTCGACCAGCTAGATCAGCGGCTCGCGAGAACGGAAAAAGGGTGCCTTCCCCCTGAACCATGGCGAGCTCGTCCGCGCTCAGACTCGAGTCTTCTACACCACACAGCTTGCCATCGCGTATCGCGACACCATTTTCGAAAAATTCGCTCACTTGAGGATCGAGATCTCGGCGCACTCGGAATCCTTGCGCCTCGTCACTGACGGCGATCGCCGGGATAATTGGCTCTCGCTGCGCCACTATCGGCGCACCATCCAGCTCTACAGAGCGCAGCTCTGCGAGCGCCGGCACCAGCAGACGCATAGTCCGCGGCTCGAGCACGCCCTCCTTTCGTGTTATAAGGATGTGATCGAGCTGCATCTCGTCCTTCGAGGTAGCTACACCAGGAGATCCGGCAGGAAGGCTCTGGAGAGCCTGATAGAGGGATCCGCTCACCGGAATCCGCTGGTGCTCCCACACGAAGAAGCGTGCGAACGACAAGCGCTTTCCCTGGCGCGTAAACGAGTATACAACCTGACCCGGCGCTGCACGGCTCGATCGAACGAGAGCGCGCCCTTGAATCCCCTGACGGACAGCGATGATCGTGGCTACAACGTGCCGACACGGGTCGTCATCGTCACCGCAGTCACACTGCCAGAGCTCATTTGACTCCGAGAGGGATACAGTCAAAACACGATCACGAGGCCCCTGAATCAAGCGAAACACTCTCTCCTGATCATCGACGCTCCGCTGCTCCTGAAAGTCTGCATTGCGCGCGAGCTCGACCCCAGCAGACCACGTGCGCGGAGATGCAAGCTCTTTGGCGAGCGAGAATAGCGCCTCCATTTAATCCCTCGCGTCGTCTCTGAATTGCCTGCTCTGACACAGCGAGCTCCCAGCCTGCTCTGATTCGGGGAGCGTCCGGAAGGTCTCCCGAAACTCCTGCACACTCGAAGCTCGCTTGACCGTATCGAACCACGAGATCACCTTGCGTCGGTGGGCATAACCGAGCCACTGCTTGAGTCTCGACAGGACATGGCGCTCGTGCGCCCCGTGCTCCGAGGCAACGGTGACAAGGCTCTCCAAAACCGCAAGCCACCTCCCTGGAGAATCTCCACAAGGGGTCACCCCTTCGTGCGCAGCGCTCAATCCCAGGAATGTAGCGCATTCACGCGCCAAGCCCGGCTCCGCAAGCACTCCACGACCAATCATAAAGTGAATCGCTCTGGTCTCTTCCTGGCAACGCTTGAGGTCTTCGAGCGACCAGATCTCACCGTTGGCTACCACCGGAATATCGACAGCCCTTCTAACCTCTCCGATTGGCCTCCAGTACGCTGGGGGAGTGTACCCTTGCATCTTGGTGCGCCCGTGGATGGTAATCCAACTCGCTCCACCCCGAGCAGCCCGCTCCGCATTGGTGATGATGACGCGTGGATCATCCCACCCCAATCTGAGCTTGGCGGAGACCGGTACATCAATCGCGACAGCAGACCTCACCGCCCGCACGATCGCTTCGATCCGCTCGGGATATTTCAGTAACGTCGCGCCACCATCGTGGCGATTGACGGTTGGAGCCGGACATCCGAAATTTATGTCGATAGCACGTGCACCGAGCGCAACGGCGCGTGCAGCAGTAGCGGCCATTCTCTCTGGATCTCCACCTAGAATCTGTAATGAGATCGGAGTGCCTTGCGGCGTCGCCATGCCCCGCTCCAACTCGGGCACTTCTCGCAGTAGCACATGCTCAGGGGGCACGAGGCCCGACACCCGAACGAACTCGGTAACACAAAACGAAAACGGCATGAGCGACGTCAAAACCGTACGCATCAGGTGGTCAGTTACACCATCCATGGGCGCAAGAACGAGTGCAGGCGAACGTGGATCGATGAGCCTCTGCACCACTCGCCCCTTGCTATCTCTTCGATTCGGCTGAATCGAAGAGATGCGCGACTCGAAGCGCCCCTTCCTTGAGTAGGGGAGCAACCGCCTCGCGCGGTAGAAGCACGTCGGTTTCGCCCATGACGTAAGGTCCTATGTCATAGGGGTTGTAGTGCAACAGGATGCCGCCAGCTACCACACCGAAATTGTCCGCAACTCCGAACGGCTCACCGGGCACAACGAAGAATCCCTCATCCTGAAGAGAGCGGCCCACGGGAATACGACGCACACGACGGAACTCTGCCTCGGCAACCTGCTGCAAGACACCCTTGGAGTCCGGGTTGATAATCTCGGTCAAAGTCAGCCGCCTGCCATCGACAAGAGCAAAACACAGCAGCGTCCGCTCGTTAAATCCGTGAGCTCCACCCAAGTATCCCACGTTGGACACATCCACCGTTAGGACATCGTCGTTTGAAAACAACACGGTAGCCTTGCGCTCGAGCGTCCAATCGAGCGGAGCACTCGAGAGCTCGCCGGTTACGAACTCCTTCTGCCTGGCTTCCAACTGCGTTCTTAGCGACTCGGGGGAAAAATCGCCGGTAGCGTCATCTAATGGAGCATAGAGCACCTCCGCGATCTGGCCAGCAATCCGCTCGCGTACAGAACCAGGGATCGACTCGGGTAACGCAGGCGCCTCACTCACCTTCATGCGGGCGCACGGGAATGGATTGCACGCCCCTATTGCAACACCATCCTCAGAGGGCTGCCTTGTCTCGTGTGAAAAGCACCCACACAAAAAAGCGCCTGCACAGAAAATAAGAGCAAGAGGGCGTCTGCTCATGGGAGTTATTGAGCCTCCATCTTGCCGCGAAGCGAGAGCCCGCGCTTGATGTTTGCAACGATGTAGTCTCGGTTCATGCGGGTAATGTACTTGATGCTGATCCCCTTCGGGCACGCGTCTTGGCACTCCCCGTGGTTAGTGCATCCGCCGAACATCTCGGCGTCCATCTGTCGAACCATGTTGAGCACCCGCGCTGCGCGCTCTGGCTGACCCTGCGGGAGGAGTCCAAGGTGCGAGATCTTCGCCGAAGTGAACAACATCGCCGATCCGTTAGGACATGCCGCCACACATGCGCCGCAGGCGATACATGCAGCTGCATCGAACGCCTCATCCGAAAGATCCTTCTCGACCGGAATCGAGTTTGCTTCGGGCGCTGAGCCGGTATTAACAGAGATGTATCCTCCGGCCTGCTGAATTCTATCGAAGGCAGATCGGTCGACGACGAGGTCCTTCAAGACTGGGAACGCCTTGGCTCTGAACGGCTCTATGTAGATGGTGTCACCGTCCTTGAACGTACGCATGTGCAATTGGCACGCAGTCGTGAGACGCTTCGGTCCATGCGGGCGACCATTGATGGTCATCGAGCAGCTACCGCAGATCCCCTCTCTACAGTCGTGTTCGAAAGCCACAGGCTCCTCGCCTTTTTCGAGCAATTGAAGATTGAGGACATCGAGCATCTCGAGGAACGAGGAGTCTTCACTGACATCCTTCAACTCAAAGCGCTGAAAACTCCCCTCTTCTTGTGGATTCTTCTGTCTCCAAACAAACAACGTAAGTTGCATATCCTTGACCTCTCTACTTGTAACTTCTCGTTGCGAGCTCGATATTCTCGAACGCGAGTGGCTCCTTGGTGAGGTCGTGTCCCTCACCGTTCTCTTTCTTACTCCACACGGCAGCGTAGCAGT
The DNA here is from genome assembly GCA_044351885.1 of Bdellovibrionota bacterium. Taxonomy (GTDB): domain Bacteria; phylum Bdellovibrionota_C; class UBA2361; order UBA2361; family OMII01; genus OMII01. Next base: position 125 of record JBILEW010000045.1, on the reverse strand, counting down.
AATCCTTGTCGTTACGCAGCGCCTCGCCGTCCTCCGTCTGATACTCCTCACGGAAATGACCGCCACAGCTCTCGTTACGATCCAAGGCATCGATACACATCAACTCAGCGAACTCGAAAAAGTCA
>JBILEW010000122.1:0-10112 GCA_044351885.1 Bdellovibrionota bacterium | reverse complement strand
CTCAATGAGGAGTTCGTGATGCGTGATTCGGATCGGATACTTGTGCCTGTGTCTCGAAACAACGAATTGGCTTCTAAGGTGCTGGTATGGAGGAAAGTCGAAGCTCCGCCTGGCGTGGTCATAGATCCGCGTGATCATCGGGCGCAGTGGCTGCTCCAGGGGGGAGCCGAGGAAGTTTATCCGCACGTTGCTGTCGAGCGTCCCGGATTACTGAGTGAGGCCATCGCTAGCGGGATAACGGTCGTCCTCGATGAGGAAGGGATCTCTTCTGAGGATCTTCAGACCCTCGAGCGAGATTTCACTTTTGAGCCGTTTTGTGGTGAGTTTCGAAAGCTTGGTGTGCGTGGGGCTCCTTAGGGAAGCGAGGTTAAGCTTACCTGGGGGCTCACTTTTGAATTCACCACGTGAACGTTCACGGGGTAGCGTACCGGTAGCAACCGGAGCGCGGACTTTCTAGTCCGCTTGCTGCTGGGGTCGTGATGCTGACGACAAGCGGAGCAGAAGCTCCGCGGTCCATCCCCCTCCTTTGCCCCTGCAGAACGGCAAAAAACTCCGCGTAACAGTGCCTCTTCAGTTATAACCCACTGATATATCTCTACCGGCCGCACTGGCAACGTATTTGCTTGGAGAGTTCCTTAGACAACCAACCGTGGGATGGTGCAGGACGCGACATCTCGGCTCAGGAGAAGCCGCCCACATTTTGAGAAATGTGAACGCTCTATGATTCGACGTCTGCACGGCAGCGAGGGCTCTGACGCTACTCGCTTCCCTTTACATATCGAAGCGGCTGACGAGGCCGCTGACCAAGCAACCGCTGATGAGTTTCGTGAGTTACTCGAGCGCGCCCGCGGAAGGGCAACTTCTGCCACAGATGAAGTATCCGCTTTGAGTATGGCTCTGGCAGCGGCGCAAACCGGTGCTTTGGTTCACCAACAAACGCCCGTGATGCGGCGCGAGGCTCCTGTCTCAGATCTTCCGAAGGAAGCCAGTGAGGAAGGTGAGGAGCACCTCGTCGATCACGAAGGTTCTCCAAATTTGACTGCAGATGCAGCTCAATCGAAGGAGGCGCTGGTTCAAGAGGAGTCCGTCTCCACCGATGCTGAGATCGTCGAACAGGGCTTGAAGGAGAATAATCAGCCGGTAATTCCGGAGGATTCGGGTGAGGGCGAGGGCAAGCTGGAGCTCTTGGATACCACACTGTGGAAGGTGCAATCGGAAGGAGAGGAAGAGGCAGGAGCTCAAGAAGAAGTGCTGCTCGAGGAGCCACTGCTCCAACCAGAGGTCTCCCAAGAGGTTGTCACGAATGAAAAAACTACCCAGAAAGCAGATATTGAGTTGACGCAGAAGCCGTTCGAGGTCGAGGTAGCTCCGCGAGCCGAGATAACCCAGGTGGCACGCCCCGAGCTTGCTCCGGAAAAGCCTGCAGAAGCCGAAGGAGAAAGTGCGCCGATACAGCTCGAGGGGAGCTTAGAGCAGAGTCAGTGGAAGCCCACGAACGCGGCTTCAGATCTGCCGCAGGCATCGGGAGCTCTTCCGAAAGAGGTTGCCCTCAACCGAGCTGGCGATATGTCGATTCAGCTCGCGATTCTTCGCCAAGCATTCGAAAGCGCGAGAGGTTCTGTGTCCTCTCAATCTGATGCCACTCCGAAGCGCGGGATGTCTGCAGGACAGGCTGTAGGTGCGGCTAGTGAGGCTCGCAACACAAGCAGTGATATGCGCGAGAAGGCGGCCAAGCCCCTGACCCGAGTACAGGTCTACAGGATGCTCGAGAAGGTCGAGACTGCGATGAAGGAGGCTGCCCGAAGCCGTGATGGTAAGACCATCCGATTCCGCGTCGAGCCCTTCGATGTAGGAGAGGTGAAGGTTGATGTAAGCCTTCGCGAAGGACTCCTCCATGCTCGATTGAAAGCAGAAAATCAACAGGTTACGGCGGTTCTTCGAGATAAGGCTCATGAGCTTCAAGGAGCTCTGAGAAAGCTTGGATTGGATGTAGACAACGTTACGGTAACGGTATCCGAGGAGGGCGACGCCCGAACTGCAACTGGAGAACAGAACTTGTCGGACGGAAAGACTTTCCAGGATGAGCGGAACAACATGCCGAATGAAGGGAGACAAGTAGTTGAAAACACATTTGGCAACAAACTTGCTGATGTGTCAGAGGCGGGTCTCTCACGGGTGACCAACGCAATACTCGACCACTGGGTGGCGTAAGAGGATTTGGAATAGATCATGGCTAATACCTTCATTCCAGGCGGAAGCGGACAGTTGGGGGGCGTTTCTTCAGCCTACCCCACTGGGTCGACAGCAACGAAGCAGCGCAACGATGAGATCGGAAAGAACGAGTTCATGCAGCTCCTCATCACGCAGCTGAAGAACCAGGATCCAGAAGCGCCGATGGACAGCAAAGAATTCGCAGTGCAGTTGGCGCAGTTTACACAGGTTGAGAAGTTGATTTCGATCGATCAGAAGATCGGCAACCAGAACAGTAGTATCAGCTCGATGGCTGGATACCTCGGGCAGCAAGTCGTCATGGATAGTCAAGATGTCAAAGTAGAGGGCGGCCAAGGTGGGCAGCTCCAGTTGAATTTGGCGCAGGATGCGGCGAGTGTCGAAGTACAGTTGGTAGGCAAAGGCGGTGAGGTCGTCGGAGAGGTGTCGCTCGGAGCGCTCGGAGCTGGTAAGCAGCTTGTATCGCTCGAGCAAGTATCCGTTCCAGATGGCGTATACGGAATTAAAGTATCGGCGGTCAGTAGCCGAACAGGTGCCACCTTCGAGCCTACAGCCCTCTCGAGTGGTCTCGTCACGGGATTCATCCCCGGACCTGATCCTAAGTTGATGGTAGGAGGGCGCGAGGTTTCGGTAAGTCAGGTTAGAGAAGTAACGCTTCCGCCCACTCCGGCGGAATAGTAGGTATTTCGGCACACGGATGTGCTTGCTGAGTAACCTCATGGACGATTAAGCGAGGTTTAGCGGCGTCGGTGACGCCACACGGGAGAGGTGTTCCCGAGAATCGATAATACAGGTTTTTTGGACGGGAGAGTCACGTGCCAAGTATCGTTAATGGTCTTTTCGCAGGTCGTTCTGGTATCGCTAGTCATGGTGCTGCAATCGCGGTCGTAGGCGACAATATTTCGAACGCAAGCACGATAGGATTCAAGGCCAGCCGGGCTGAATTCGAGGACTTGATGGCGGGAGAAACCGGCGGGCGCACAGCGGTTGGTAGCGGTTCATCATTGGCGGCGGTAAGTACGGTCTTCGAGCAAGGAACCTTCGAATTCACGGGCCGTCCCCTCGACCTCTCTATCGACGGAAATGGATTCTTCGTCGTAGCGAAGGATGCGCAGCGCTTCTACACCCGCGCTGGAAACTTCAAGGTCGACTCAGCCGGATACATCGTGAATCAAAACGGACTTGCCGTATTGGGCTTTCCTTCGAACGGTAGCGGCGCGCTCGAGCCACTCAACGTCAACACCATTGAGCAGAGTAGTGTCGCGACCACATCAGTTTCGATAGCTGGTAACTTGAACGCGAGCGCCCCGGTCATGGCGGGTCCTATTCCTGACACACAGGCCAATCCACCAGTGACGACCTATGCAGACCTGAACAACGCTGCGTCCTACTCGACCGTAGTAGACATATTCGATTCACTCGGACAGTCCCATACCGTTACCTTCTTTTTCTTTCATACTGGGTCAAATGAGTACACGGCTCGCGCTTACGTCAATAATGAGGAGGTTGATGCTAATCCCACCGTTTCGGGATATCCGCGCCTGATCGATGCGACCCTCCCAGCTAATTACGAAAAGGTTATGACTTTCGGAGGTGACGGACAACGCACGGCTCCTCCAACGGCAGGGAATCCCGACATCAACGGCTCGATTGCCTGGAACAACGGAGCGAATCCGACCGACTTGAGTGTTAATTTTTCGCCATTCACCCAGTATTCGGCGAACGACAATATTCTCTCGATTTCGCAGGATGGAAAGGGTATCGGCGCCGTTACTGATGTGAGTATATCTGACAATGGGCAGATCTCCGCCTTGTTGTCCAACGGACAGAGCGCGCTGATCGGAACGGTGGGTCTGGTCAACTTTGCTAGCCCTGAGGGATTGACCCGAATTGGTAAAAACCTTCTGTCTCAATCGATTTCATCGGGTGAGCCGATCGTCGGACGCCCGACATCCGGTACGTTCGGTTCGTTAAAGTCTGGCTCGATCGAACTTTCAACGGTAGACATAGCCTCGGAGTTCGTGAAGATTATCACCTTGCAGCGAGGATTCCAGGCTAGCTCACGTATCATCACCACGATTAACCAGCTCTTGAATGAAATTATTCAGTTGGCGTAATAGCTTCCTGAGAAGTACCATCGGAATATGAGGTTCACCGATGACGAGCTCAAGACCAAGACGTTGGCCCGAGATTTCCGGGCCGTAGCTCGTCTGATTACCCGCATCGAAGCAGGCGATGCGCAGGCGCGTACGCTGGCAGCCTCTCTCAGGCGCCCAGTAGGCCGAGCGCACGTAGTCGGGATCACCGGCTCTCCTGGAGCGGGCAAGTCGACCCTCGTTGATCAGCTCGCGCGATCGTATCGTCAGCGTAACCTATCAGTAGCCATCGTAGCTGTTGATCCTTCGAGCCCTTTCAGCGGGGGCGCTATCTTGGGTGACCGAATTCGCATGAATCATTCGTGTGACGATCCGTCAGTGTTCATTCGGAGCATGGCTACGCGGGGCTCTCTCGGGGGGCTCTCGAAAGCCACGCTTGAAGTCGTGCACGTCCTCGACTGCGCCGGATTCGACGTGGTTATTGTAGAGACCGTTGGGGTAGGGCAGGCAGAAGTTGATGTCGTTAGAACCGCTGATACGTGTGTCGTCGTGCTTGTCCCGGGTATGGGCGATAGTGTGCAGATCATCAAAGCGGGATTGATGGAGATCGCCGACCTTTTCGTGATCAACAAAGCCGATCGAGAAGGTGCCTTGGCTCTCGAGAAAGATCTGTATGCGCTTCTGTCCCTCGAAGAGTCCTCCGAAGACAGTTGGAAGGCCAAGGTCTTCAAGACCATAGCTACCACGGGAGTGGGTACGGAGGCGCTGGTTGATTCAATCAGAGCCCATGGGGCATGGCTCGAGAGTTCGTCGAAAGGTCAAGCACGGCGGCTCAGGATAGTAGCACAGACGCTGCAATCCCTTGCAGCAGAGCGGATAGCTACCGCTGCCCTGCAGGGCAAAAAAGATTTGATAGATAGACTGGCGCGGGAGTGCGTAGCTCGAACACGGACGCCCCTCGAGGCCGCGGATGAGATAGTGAGAGCGAGCGCGACCCCTTGAATGTGTACCTTCCGTGCACAACAAACTCCCCCAACCTGGCCAATTTGCCTCGCAAGGGTAAAGTCACGCTGACGAGTAGTTTACTGGATGTACGCCGATGACGAGCATTTGCCTATGCTGTCCAGGCGATTTTATCACCTGTTTTTCAGCAGATCGCCCCTCTTAAAAATCCCTTCAAGGCTCAAATGCTAAGCTCCGATAACCTAGATAGTTGGATAAGGAGTGTGCGGGTGTGTTCCTCAGCCTTTTGGTCTGGTGAATTTACCCGTTTAGAGTGGTTCTTCCTGAGCAGTTCAGGTAGTTCGCAGGTGGTTCAAAAGGCGTCTCGCGTTGTTTGCTGAGCACGTAGTCTCGATGTTGGTACAAAACCTGACAATTGGAATCCTGTGTATAGCCTTCGTCCTGTGCGGAGTGGTGCTTGCGTGCCGCTCTCGCGCTCGGAGCAAGGCACTGGAAGACAAAGTCTGCTATGTTCAGAGTCTTGCAGCAGATGCTACTCAGGCCTTGCAACGACAGGGACGTCTGACTAAAGAGGTTGCTCATGAGCTCAAAAATCCGATCACGGCGATCGTGTGCGCTGCAGACTCTCTCGAATTTCTTTTGAAGGATGACATCCGTGATACCGAGCTGGCCGCTCTTCGGCACATCAAAGATCATGGGGAATATGTTCTGAAGCTGATGAATGACTTCATTGATCTGACTCGCGGTGCGAGCGGGCAGCTTTCCAGCGTGAGAGAGGCTCTTCTCGTGCACAATGTCGTGGGTTCAGTTGTCGGACTCCTCGAACCGAGTGCGGGGCGCAAGGGCATAGTGATTGAAGTCGTTCGCAGCGAGGAATCGCTGTGGGTCGAAGTTGATCCCAAGCACTTGAAGCAGATACTTTTCAATTTGGTTCAAAATTCAATAAAATTCACACCGGCCGATGGTAAGGTTTGTGTCTCCTTCGGCGCTGGACCAGATTCCGAGTCAGTGAGCATAGAGGTGCGGGACACCGGTATCGGGATTACAGAGGAGGATCTAGAACGAATTTTCGATCCGCTCTGGCATGTCCAACGCCAGCGCATCCCGGAAGAGGCTGGTAGTGGTCTTGGCTTGGCCTTGACCAAGACCTTGGTCGAGCTCGAGGGGGGTGGAATATTCGTTTCGAGCGAGAAGGACAAGGGCACCTCGGTGAAAGTGATTCTCAACCGTGCGAAACCCAAGGGGCAACAACCCCTGGAAGTGGAAGAGTCGCTCGATGCGGCAGGCGCGCGCCCGCTGTCCGGGCAATCGGTGCTCGTTGTGGAATCGGACCCTGTGGTCAGGGATACCCTCATGCGAGTCATCGAAAAACTCGGTGCAGCGGTAGACGGCGTCGGTATGGCGATAGACGCGGTGCACGCAGTACACAAAAACGCCTACTCAGCTGTGGTTATTGACGAGGGCGTTGATACTATGTCGAGTTACGAATTGGCGGAGCTCGTGCGAAAAGAGCTACCGGAGGATTCGAGTCGAGTATTCATCGCCTGTGCTGGGCCTGTTCCTGAGAATGCTGGCAAGGATGATGTAGTTAATGGTAGAATTGCAAAGCCCCTTGGCCCCAAGGCCGTGCTCGATGCACTCATGACGGATTAGCCTCGCTAAGCTCCTATTTCAACCAGTGTCGCGGCACTGCTCATCGAGATTGCGTATACACACTCACTTTGACATAGTTTCACGAGATATGTCTGGTCCGTTCGGGGAGGCAAGATGTCTGAGACGTCCAATAGAAGCACAGGAACTCAAAACAAGGACCCTCAGCCAACGCTGGCCGATCTCCGTTCTTTTATCGAAGTCCCCTCTGACAGCGATTTTCCGATTCAAAATCTTCCGTACGGAATCTTCGAACCTCGAAACAGCTCCCCTCGAGCAGGGGTAGCACTCGGAGAGATGGTTCTCGATCTCGACGTACTCGCAGAGGTTGGCTTGCTGGGAGAAAGGGCTCGGACAGAGCACTTCTTCTCGGGGCCGTCGTTGAATCGTTTTGTTGCAACTGGACGAACGACGTGGAGTGAGGTTCGTTCGACTTTGATTCGACTTCTTCGCTCAGACTGTCCCGACCTTCGGGACAATTCGCACGTGTTGTCTAAGGCTCTGCATCGCAGGGCAGAGGTAGCGATGCGGCTTCCGATCGAGATCAAGAGCTACACCGATTTCTATTCCTCGATAGAGCACGCTACGAATGTAGGAGCGCTCTTCAGAGGGAGAGAGAATGCCTTGATGCCTAATTGGAGGCACATCCCTATAGCCTACGACGGGCGAGCAAGCTCGATCGTGGTGAGTGGTACCAATTTTCACCGTCCCGTAGGGCAGACGAAACCCTCCGACGACGCAGGGCCGGTATTCGGGCCCTGCAGGTCGCTTGATTTCGAGCTAGAGGTCGCTTTTGTCGTCGGCGTTGGCAGTGAGTTGGGCTCGACGATTCCAGTCGAACGTGCCGAGGAGCACATCTTCGGAATGCTGCTTCTCAACGATTGGAGCGCGCGTGATATCCAGAAATGGGAGTATCAGCCTTTGGGGCCGTTTCTAGCTAAGAATTTCTGTACATCGGTATCTCCATGGATAGTGACGCTCGATGCGCTGGAGCCGTTCAAGGTTCCCGCACGCTCTCAAGAGCCTGAGCCCCTGCCGTATCTCCGCTCACGGCGTCAGGTGTATGATATCCATCTTGAGGTCGCGCTACGTTCGGCGTTGATGAAAGGAGGAGATCCTCTGGTGGTCTGCAGTGGTAACTCTCGCGCCCTCTATTGGGATCACTGCCAGCAGCTTGCGCACCATGCATCCAACGGTTGTCCGATGCAGGTTGGTGATCTCTTCGCATCTGGCACGATAAGCGGTGACTCGCACGCATCGTTGGGATCCCTCCTTGAGCGAACAGAGGGTGGGAAGCGCCCGATCAAGCTCCCTTCCGGCGAAGAGCGCACTTCGTTGCAGGACGGTGATTCGGTCATCATGCGGGGTTGGTGCCAGGGGAAGGGCTACAGGGTCGGTTTCGGAGAGGTGGTCGGCACTGTCTTGCCAGCCCGGTCGCTCTGACCATGCCCGGAAATCAAGCTATTCCTCTTTTCTCGGGTAGCCAGCCTGACTTACTTCGATCACACTGACTCTCTGTATGGGTACTGTAGCGAAATTCGAGAATGCGTGTGACCGGTTGAGGCAGCTCTTCTCTAAGCCCGGTGTCATTCTCTTCATCTCGGTCGTGGCGATCGTTTGGCGATTGTTGAGTAGCTCGCCCGCAGACCCAGACCTCTTTGCGCGTGTCGCAATGGGTCGGCTAGTTGAAAAGCTGGGCGGAGTCCCATTCCATGATCCATTCGCGTTCACTGCCAAGTTGCCGATGTGGATCGATCATGAGTGGCTGTCTGGTGTCGTTTTTTACCAGGTGAGTGCGCGTTGGGGCGATGCTGGTCTCGTGCTCCTCAAGCTCTTGATAGCTGCATGGACGTGTCTACTTTTGGTTCGAGCCTCCATGATCTATGCGCCTCAAGCTGCTGGCCGAGTGCTATGGACGGTGCTCTGCATCCTGGAGGCCTCCTTCCTTTGGGGTAGTACGGTAAGATGCCAAGTTTTCACCTACTTTCTACTGGCTTTGACCTACTACGCCTTTGCTCAATACCGAGTAAACGCAGCCGGGCGCTATCTTGCGTTGATTCCCCTCGCCTCCGTCGCATTGGTGAACATGCACGGAGGTTATGCTCTCGAGGTATTGGTGCTGTGGATCTTGACCGTTTCGTCGTTCCTCCAGGGCAAGTCATGGAGGCTTTTGGCGGTAGTTTCGGTGCTGTCGAGCCTTGCCCCCGCAGCAACGCCGTACGGATTCCAAACATTTGCCAGCTACCTTGTTCACGCGCTGAGCATGGAAAGACCTACCATCAGCGAGTGGGCTGCCTTGTCTCAGGATCTGGCGCCGTTTATACGAACCGTTCTCATAGCCACTCCACTTCTAGCAGGGGTTGTTCTTGCGCTACGGAGAAGAGAGTGGGATCTCACAGCGCTCGCGTTGCTAGTCTTCTCCTTTTACTGCGGCTTCAAACATGTGAGATTCGTCGGCTTTGCGATGCTCACAGCGGTCGTATTCGGTGCCGCTTACTTCGGCCGTACGGTGGAGATCGCGAGATCGAAGCTGAAGTTTCGAATGGTGATGCTGGAGCGTAGTCTAGCCGTCGTCGGCGCGCTGATGATTGTGTTTATGATAATCGAGATAGGCGCGGTCTCTCGACAATCTGAGTCCTGGCGCCTAAGCATGCGTGCATACCCCGTGCAAGCTGTCGAATGGCTCAGAAACTCAGGCGCTACGGGCAAACTACTCGTTGACTTCAACAACGGGAGCTTCGCACTGTGGAGGCTGTATCCTCGGTTCTTGATATCGATGGATGGCCGATACGAAGAGGTGTATTCGAACCAAGCGCTTGCTGATGCCACTCTAGCGTTTTCACCGCACACACCGGAGGGCTTAGCGGCTCTGCACAGGATTGCTCCCACCCACATACTGTTCGACGTCTCTGCAAAGTCGTCAGACAGGCAGCTCGTATTACCTCCTGAGTGGCGAGAGATATATCGCGACCAGAGCTGCGTTCTTTACAGTACCCTCATGGGCCATCCAATGCCTCATACTCCGGTTTCAAATGGTGCTGACCTGTGGGTGCCTTTGTTTTGAGGTGGTCTAGGGAAGCGAGGCAAAACCTGCCCGTAGCGAGAAAGAGGAGATTGGGTTGATATTCAATTTTCATGGTGGGGAAAAACCGCAGATGTATCCACTGCGATACA
>JBILEW010000008.1:0-75406 GCA_044351885.1 Bdellovibrionota bacterium | reverse complement strand
CCTCCTATGCACAACAAGCAGATTTAGGAGGGACGGCGTGTCGCCGTCCGGCAATTATTCCCGAGAAACCAGCGCCGCTGCGGCTCCGCCACCTGCCGCGCACACACTGATGACTCCGCGCTTCATCCCCTTTCTCTCCAAGGCTTGGCATAGGTTCATCAACACGCGACCTCCCGTGGCCGCAAAGGGATGTCCCAACGCTATCGAACCACCAAACACATTGATCCTCTCACGAGGAATCTCGCCGATCGCGTGAACATGTGGGTAGCGTGCCCACCCGTGCTCCCATGCCGAAACATTGCACAACACCTGCGCTGCAAAGGCCTCGTGTATTTCGAAGAGGTCTATCTGTCCGACCTGAAGTCCATGCCGTTGGAGCAATCGCGGCAAGGACAACGCCGGTGCCATCAACAAGCCGTCCCCCGGGGGGACGGTTGCATACTCGATGCCATCGAGGTAGCCGTAGATCTTCATGCCAGAGCTGCGAGCCAACTCTTCAGACATCAAACACACCACCGAGGCTCCATCAGTCAGAGCGCTGGCATTCCCTGCAGTAATGGTCCCCGATGGCCCACGGTCGAACACGGGGGCAAGAGATCGCAGCTTGTCGAGCGAGGTATCTGCCCGCACGAGGTTGTCCTCGGCGATCCCTCCTAGGGGCATGATCTGCTCCTGAAGAACCCCTTCTGTCTTGGCAACCGTTGCCTGAACGTGACTTCTCAGAGCAAGTTCATCTTGAGCCTCTCGCCCGATGCGAAACTCTTGGGCCATCAACTCGCAGTGCTGACCCATCGTCAGCCCGGTGGAGGGCTCCTTCGGACTCGGAGCTTGAGGGAATACAAAGTTGGGACGAAAGCGTTTTATCAGCCTGAGCTTTTCGGAGACCTTGCGGGCTTTAGCTAAGGAAAAAAAGAACTGCTCACCCCGGCGCGGAAAGGTCAGGGTCGGTTGTGACATCGATTCACTTCCGCCCGCGAGCGCACACCGGATGCGTCCCGCTCGGATCGCCTCCGACGCGACCTGCGCGGCGACGAGACCCGTGATGCAATTGTTGGCCACGAAATGCCCGTTGATCGTTTTGGGTAGTCCGGACCGGAGCACTATCTCTCGCGCAAGATTCGGGATGCGCGGGTCAAGGAGCACCGTACCGAAGTAAAGATCCTCGATGAGCGTGGCATCGAGCCCTAGCCTCTCCACACAGCTCACTACGACGTGCTTCCCGAGATCGAGCGCAGAAAACCCAGAAAAAACACCCGCCGCTTTTACAAACGGCGAACGAACACCCCCTACTATCGCAACGCGCATCTCGAAACCTCCTCAAGCTACACCCCAGGCTCTACAAGCTTTAAGGGTAGTAAACCTGAGGAGGTGACGCAATGCGAACAACTGCAGCGGCCTAAGCCCTCCCGAAAAGCTTGAGCTGCGGGTCCTGCGGCTCGATCCCTGCCGGGTGGTAGAGTTTACCCTCTGCTCGTGCGGATATCGCATCGACGAGCGGCTTGTGCGAGTCCTGACGCAACCAGAAGAACTGCCGCTCCTGCGAAAGCATGCGAGCGAGCCGGGTCGTCGGCCGAGGAACCCCAGCCGCCTGAATGACGGACCGGACCACGATGAAGTCGGCATGCTCACACAGCTCTTGGGCGAAGGTTCCGGCGTCGGCGCGCCAGTCTCCATAGGGCAGAATCGGTGCGACCTGAACACCTACCTTCAAGCCGAATCGCTTGAGCGCGCGAACCGTCTTCCACCTCTCGGCCACCGTCGGAAGGTCAGGCGTATATCGTTGACGAACCTCCTCGAGCGGCGTCTCTATACCTATTGAGACAAAGGTGGCGTGGCGCAACTTCTTCAGCACTGGAAGACCGATTACTACCAGGGGCGACCTCGTCTGAATGACGAGACGCCCCGGCGCGTAGCGCTCGAAGATCTCCAGAAACCTCATACTAGTGGCGAATTTCTCGTCGAACGGATGAAACGGGTCTGTCGTCGCACCGAAGACAATCGTTGTCCGACGCAGCTCTCCGCGCGCCGAGAGGCGCTCGAGATGCCGCTCGAGGTCACCCAAAGGTTCCCCGGACTTCATCACATAGCGACTTCTAAGGGGGATCGGCGAGCGTCCCCCCTCCTCTAACCCCAGCTCCAGCCCGATCCCACACGGATCTATCCGGCCTATCGATATGCCTCGGGCATAGGAGTCGACGAGCAGGACTGGATGAGTACTCTTACTGCGTGAAGATCGTGGCATACTAGTGTCTTGCATACGGTTTTTCCCCTAGTTCGGGTCGGGTTTATCCCGTCCCTACTGTTCCACTACGCACGTCATCCCCGGGAGCACGGGTCTGAGATTCAGCGAGTGACGAAGCTCAAACCCCCAGGGCTTCCTACCGCGGTACCCATCTCGACCCTTTCCAAGTCGAGAATTGGCAGCTAACCTCCTCTATCGGACCTGAGTTTAACCTTCTTAAACTTTAGAAGCCGGAGGGGGTCTCGGAGGTTCAAACAACTTAAAGCTCAACGAGTAGTATCGGCAGGAAGAGATCAACGTTTCGGGGATTTACTTCTGTGACAAGCTTGTTGAATAATCGAGCAGCATTTGTTTTTGAGGAGTTAAGCTATGGCCGGACATGTTGGAGAGATCGGCGACGCAGAATTTGCTGATAAAGTACTGAAAGCAGCGACACCTGTAGTGGTCGACTTTTGGGCCCCTTGGTGTGGGCCGTGCAAGAGCATCGCCCCCGTATTGGAGGAGATCGCCAAGGAATTGGACGGACAGGTCACCATTTACAAAGTCAATGTGGACGACAATCCGAAGAGCCCGGCTCAATACAACGTGAGGGCTATACCCAACCTCATCATCTTCAAAGGTGGATCTGAGGTTGAGCGAGTGGTGGGTGCCGTTCCTAAAGATCAGCTCGTCTCTACGATCAAGAAGGTTCTATAGTTAGGTCATTACGGGTGATAGTTGCCTCGTAGGAGCCATACTTCTGCGGGGCGGCTACAACACGCCCCCCCCTCAATATTCGCCCCTAGACCCTCTTCGGTCATTTACGAACTAGCCTTCGGACCCGCCCTCCTCGCTATCATACCGTGCACATTCAATAGCTTGCCGCACGCAAACAAAAACGCTCCACGGCACGACTCTTTTACGAAGGTAGGTCTTCAGTTGAAGTACCACAGCGCCGATAAGTCAGTGAAGGGGCTATCGACGGTTACACAGCCCGCGGGAAGCGAGTGGAAAATGGCACATCCAAGTCTCAAGAAATACGACGCGATTATCATTGACCAAGACATGACAACCCGCTCACGCCTCAAACAGGTGTGTGCGTCAGTAGTAAACTTCGGGAAGGTGGTCCCAATCGGTTCATGTTACGAAACGCTGGATAACCTCCGTACCGGGGAGATGCGGTTCGACGTGATATTTGTTTCGCACCACGTTCCACAGGAGCAGATCGCACCGTTCATCAAGGATGCCAAGAGCACCCCTGGTGGCCAGGATGCCGCATACATCCTCGTTCTACCGACCAAGGAACAGGCCAGCGGCGACGTCGCTCAAGCGATGATGATCGGAGCCGATGGGGTTCTGTTCGAGCCGTACTCGGTAGACATCTTGGTCGAAATCACCCTTCTGGCAGCTAAGGTACGCAGAGAGCGCCGTACGGCGCGCGACGAAGCGGCCTTCAAGTTTCTGCTTAGCGACCTCATCCAACAACTGGACGTTCTGGCCTATTCTAAGTCCTGTGGCTATGAGACCGGTCCTGCGATGAAGCTCTTCCGCCAGGCTTGCGGGGTTTTGACTACTATGGACCCAGACTCCGTCGAGACCTGGTACAAAACTGCTATTGATATGTTCGAAGCGGCACCGATACCAGCGGCCCTCTTACAACGAAAAAAATACGGCGGTGCGAGCAATCGTGTAAAGCAGCGGATGAGCGAGAAGATTACCGCCGAGGTCGAGAAATTGGGAACTACCCCTCCAAAGACCTCATAGGAAGACAGGGCCGAACTCCGTCCGTGAGAAACTTTCCCGATGTCGGACTCTCACTGACCGCCAACCGATTGAGATATAGATCAAAAGCAGCTGCACACAGCTGCCAACCTAGTGTACCCTCTTACGCGGCGACACGCAGGCCTTCGGCCGCACTCCATAGGGATTTATAAGACCGTGACCAAGAGTACCAAGCTCACCTTCAGAACCCCCTACTCTGCCCTCGAGGGAGACCTACTCGACGGAGCCTGTTACGAGCTCATGGAGTTCGGCGCCTTGGGAACAACCGTTGAAGCGCCCCCGCTCCTGAGCTGCTTCGTGGAATCGAATGAGTCGACGGTGAACCGCTTCGTTCAGTTCGCGGAGAGCCTCGGACTTAGTTTGCAGGAACGCCAAGAGGTCACCCAGCGGAACTGGAGCGAGCAGTGCCCGGAACTGTGGTTACCCATCCAAGCCGGGGGCATCAAGATCCTTCCAGTTCAATCACCGGATGATACCCAAGCTGTATCCTCTGACACGCTCAAGATCATTCCAGGGCTCGGATTCGGTACCGGCCATCACCCCACGACTCGTATGATCCTCACCGTGCTCAGCCAGCTCAAAACGACTGAGGCCCTCTGCCCAAAGAGTGCACTCGATATCGGTACTGGTAGCGGTATCTTGGCTATTGCTGCGACACGGCTCTTCGGAATCGAGGTGCAAGCTTTCGATATCGACGCTGCAGCGTTGGAAAACGCTCGCGACAATTGCGAGCTCAATTCGACGCTCGACACAGTGCATCTTTCAACTACGCCAATCGAGGAGATGCGCGGAGAGTATGACCTGATCATCGGAAATCTCTACGGCGAGGTGTTGATACAGATGGCACCAGAGGTCTCCCGACTAGCGGCTCCAGACTGCACTGTTATCCTCTCCGGTATCACTGACCTAGTCCGCAACCTCGTTGTCGAGGCCTACACTCAGGACGATCGCTGGACGATCATCGAGGAATACGTCGAGGACGGTTGGGTGTGCTTGCTACTAAAACGTAAACCCTGTGTGCCATCATGAAAGCGATCTTCTTCGAACAGCACGGCGAAATAAATGTTCTCAAATACGCCGACCTTCCAACTCCCGAACCGAAGCCCGGCGAAGCGCTCCTCCGTGTACGCGCCGTCTCCTTGAATCACCTCGACATCTGGGTGCGGCGTGGATGGCAGGGATTACACCTGGAGATGCCGCACATAACCGGCTCGGATATCTCCGGGGAGATAGTCGCGATCAACTCCCCTACATCCACCTGGACTACCGGAACTCGCGTAATCGTCAATCCTGGGATCCTCACCTCGGATGACGAATGGACCCGTAAGGGTGAAGACAGCTTGAGTCCAGGATACCGCATCCTGGGGGAGCAGCTGCGCGGCGGCCTAGCAGAATACGTATGCGTGCCACTGAGTAATCTGTTTCGCCTTCCTGACACCCTCAGCTTCGAAGACGGAGCCGCCCCTCTGCTCGTCGGTGTCACCTGTTGGCGCATGCTCTTCAAGCGAGCATGCATCCGAGCAGGAGAGACGATATTGGTAGTTGGGGCCGGAGGGGGCGTGAATTCACTCGCAATACTCTTAGCTCGCGCTGCTGGCGCCACCGTTGTCGCGCTTACATCCGGTTCGGCCAAGATGGAGAAGGCTTCGAGTTTGGGCGCATCTCATGTGATCGATTACACCGCTCACGCGGATTGGCACACCGAAGTGCTGAAACTCACCAAAGGACGGGGAGTCGATGTGATCGTCGACAACGTGGGGGCGAAAACCTTTGGGAAAAGCCTGAGAGCCGTTGCTCGCGGAGGACGGATCGTAACCGTGGGCAACACCAAGGGCTACGAGATCTCCTTCGACAATCGGCTCCTCTTTACTAAACAGGTTTCGCTGATCGGATCGACTATGGGAAGCCGCCAAGACTTCATCGAAGCGATGGAGTTCCTGTGGCAACGGAACATCAAGATCCCGCTCGATACGGTCGCGCCCCTGTCGGAGGGCATCAAGATGATCAAGCGGCTCGAGGATGGTCAGCAATTCGGGAAGATCGTGCTGGTGCCGTAGGGAGGCGACCTGCGCGAATAACCCCTACAGCGGACGGCGTGGACGCCGTCCCTCCTAGTGCGCATTTCTATAACGCCCCGTTTACACGGAGGGACGGCGTCCACGCCGTCCGAGATGTCTAAATGATGACTATCTCCACGCCCCAACGAGGCGAGGAAACTACGCTCCGTACTTGAACACAGCCAGCACAGCTGCCACGGTTACCAGGATCGGTACCCCAAACCACAGCTTCGACGCCAACTGAGGCTTGCGGTACGCCACCGCTACCAAGGCTCCGAGCAGTACCCAGATCACTATCTTTCCGACCACCCACGCTTTTCCCATATCGAGTTGGAGCTTGGCCAGCATCCCGAAACCCGCCACCAGAACGAGCACAAGCCCGATCCCATGCGATATTATTGCCCCTTTACGGAAGGCGTTGGAGGTCTTGGTGCCACCGTTTATGACGTGCATAAAGATGCCGCCAAGCGAGAGAACGACCAGGGCGATCCCGAGAATGTGGATGATCTTGTAGAATTCGTAACTCATATGCCCTCCCTTAGGTGCAGGTGTGTAACTCATAGGTGACCAACCGGTCCCTGAGGTACCTTAGGGTGTATGCCTCAAATACCGTGGCACGTCCAGTCCGCCACTTGAGAGGTTCAGCGTAACAGGCTAACTTACAACTACTTTTTCGCCTTAATTCGGAGTGTCAGATGAACTCAAGTGACCTGCTCAACCGCCTCGTATCGCTCACCAAGAGACGCGGATTCATCTTTCAGAGCAGTGAGATCTATGGAGGCCTCAAGAGTGCCTACGACTACGGCCCGTTGGGTGTCGAGCTCAAGCGAAACATCGCATCGGAATGGTGGCGTACTGTGGTCCACGAGCGCGAAGATGTCGTAGGCATCGACGCCTCAATCCTGATGCACCCGCGGGTATGGAAAGCGAGCGGACACCTGGCTGGCTTCTCCGACCCCTTGGTCGACTGCCACAACTGCAAAGAGCGTTTCCGAGCCGACAAGGCACCTAAGCTCCAACCCGGCCATGAGATCATGTGGATCAAAGGAGGGAAATCGGGTGGCGAAAAGATCAAGGGAGTCGTCGGTGCAGGTGGATACGTCTGTCCGCACTGCGGCAGCTCAGATCTCTCGGCGGAGCGCCAATTCAACTTGATGTTCCGCACCTCCATAGGTCCTGTTGATCCGATCGAGGGGCTCCTCGACGAAATACATGGGCGGGAGCTCTCGCGCTCGGAACTCAAAGAGAAACTCGACGAGGCGATACGCTCCACGGCGATATACCTCCGTCCCGAGACAGCTCAAGCGATGTTCGTGCAATTCATGAACGTGCAGCAAACGATGTCGATGAAGATCCCTTTCGGTATCGCTCAGCAGGGAAAATCATTCCGTAACGAAGTCACCACAGAGAAGTTCATCTTCAGAACGTGTGAATTCGAGCAGATGGAGATGGAGTACTTCTGTGAGCCAGGAACACAGGCGGAATGGCTCTCCTACTGGACCGAGAACCGCATGAGTTGGTGGCAGCGCTACGCAAACAACAAGGATGCCTTCCGCCTCCGTCAACACGAACAGGACGAGCTCGCTCATTACGCCGACAACTGCTACGACATCGAATTCCACTATCCGTGGGGCTGGGACGAGCTGGAAGGAATCGCTTCACGAACGGACTACGACCTCGGGAAACACACTGAAGAGTCTGGGGTCAAGCTCAGCTACTTCGACCAGCAAAAGACCGATCCGGCCACCGGCAAGCCTGGGGTGCGCTACACTCCCTACGTCATCGAACCAGCGGCCGGCCTCACTCGTGCCTGCCTCGCCTACCTGTGCGACGCGTACAGCGAGGAGGAAGGTGTCGACGCCGAGGGGGAGAACAAAACCCGCGTTCTCTTGAAGCTCAATCCCCGGCTGGCACCGTACAAAGTGGCAGTTCTCCCCTTGATGAAGAAGGAGGGTATGCCGGAGGTTGCTCGAAAGATCGCTGCCGACTTCTACAAAGCCGGCATCAACTCCAGCTTCGACGAAGTGCAGTCGATCGGAAAGCGCTACGCGCGCCACGACGAGATCGGGACGCCCTACTGCTTGACGATCGACCACCAGACCTTGCAGGACAACACAGTCACCATTCGTGACCGCGACACCACCAAGCAGGATCGAATCAGCGTAGACGGGGCGATCGAGGTAGTTAGGCAGAGGCTCGCAAACTCCTGATCGCTATGATAACCCCCTCCTCGAGAGACGAATGCGGACTTGGAGTATTCGGCATATTCAACGTGCTGCTGTTCGTGTCCGTAATCGTAGCAGGATTAGTCGCTTTCATGCAGATCACCCCTGCCAACCCCTTAAGCCCGGCGTTTCTCGAGAAGGAACCTCCAGAGATCGCGTGGATTGAGGAGCCCCTGGGTATCGGAGCCGACCCTATTACGCTCAAAGCGCGCATAACGGATTCGGGCGCCGGCCTGGACGAGATTCTGGTTCGCATATCGCAAAAGAACCAACCTCAAGAGCTGCTCAAACGTCAGATTCGCGAGGGTAACGTGCATGAGCAAGAGATCGAAGTGAAGATCGATCCCAAAGCGCTGCAACTGCGCGAAGGGAACGCAGAGCTGCAGATTCTGGCCTTCGACCGCACGCTTTGGAATAACGGTAGCGGTCTACCCAAAACCGTACAGGTCGACTTCCTCAAGCCACGCATCGAGGTCATTACTCCAGAGCAGAACGCAGTGGCTGGCGGAACGGAGATGGTCTTCTACAAGGCCTTGGGCAAGTCGATTCACCTCCAAGGGGTAGACTCTGGTGACAACCTCTATCGGGGATATCCTGCCGCTGCCTGGGGCGAATCCTTCAAGAGCTACGAGCGAGTCTACTTCGCTTTTTTTCCGATCCCATCTGGATTCAACGATCAGAGCCCACCTCTGAAGATCGTAGCGCGAGACCTGATCGGCAACTCTGCATCGGCGCCGTTCAGATACAGAGTGCGTCAGAAACGGGGAGCCAGCTTCAAGGTCAATCTGAACGATGCTTCGGCGGGGATGTTGAGGGATCGCTTTACTGCATATGCGCGTGCATCCTCTTTATCGGTGGCACTTTCGGGAGAGCTTGCATCGGACTTGAAAACTTTGCTTCGCGATATAGCTCGCCGCGACGAAGCGGTTCTCGAAGAGGCTCTGAGTGCCTCAGAGAGCAAACGCTGGTGGAACGGACCTTTCGGCAAGCCAGTCGCCGGATATCCAAGTAACTCTGTGGGCGACAAGCGGCTGATAGCCGTAAACGACCGCGAGATCGCCAGTAGCGCCGCACAAGGCGCCCGGTTTGCAGTATCCGCCCGAGCGACAGTTGTGGCAGCACAAGCGGGTCGTGTCGTTCTTGTAGCCAACTTAGGGCTCCTCGGCACAACGGTGGTAATAGACCACGGCTGTGGACTCGCAACCGTCTACGCGCACCTCTCTGAGACAACAGTTACCCAGGGAAGCGAGGTAGCAACTGGTCAAGCGATAGGCCGAACTGGCAGCACCGGGTTTGCAACTTCGGAGGAGGTGTACTTCGAGATGCGGGTACAGGGCGTTGCAGTCTCTCCCAATGAATGGTGGGATCAAAACTGGGTACGAGACCACATCGAGAACAAGGTGAGCTTCGTTCAACGGACGCTCGTTGGGGCTTCTGGGGAATAAGCCAAAAATCGGCGTATATGACGCAGGTCGTGGGTTCCGGCGCACGGCGACCTACACGGTTTCCCTCCCTTGCCATGCGACGTGTGGTTGCGGGTTCAAACGTGTGCGGACGGGGGGGAGGCCGCCCCTCCTTAACGTGTTGGTTGTACCCTGGTGGGACGGCGTCCCCGCCGTCCGTTACGACAAGATTACCTACACACGACCGTAACGGTCGCCGTGTATGCGAATTATCAATCTCGCTCTATTACAGAGCGAACTTGCTAGTCGACATCTCAGCCGTCAACAGCGAGAACGTTCGCGCCACGAGAAGTTGTAGGTTGGGCGCTCCGATGCTTACCGCTGCTCCGCTTCCATCAGCAATAGCTTTGTACTGGTTCATCAGCTCGGTCATGGCCGGTCGGACCGTAAACCCTGCCTTCTGCACCAACTCTCCCAAGATGCCCGAAACTTCACCAGCAAGCTCACGAGCATCTCCACCACCACCGAGCCCTGCAAGCTTGTCGAGATCGGTCTTGAGTTGATTCAAAATCGTCCCTACCTCAGCCGCTGGCGCGACACCCACGGCGCTGTAGCCACTGCGGGCATCTGAAAGGATCTGCTCCAGGGTATGAGACTCGCCGCGGGGTTGACATCCCATGACAGCAACCAGAGCAACCGATGAAAAAGATAGGAGAATGGAACGGGGATTAAAGCGATTCATGTGACCTATACAGAACAAAATACCAAGCGGACCCGGCTTTAGGCCCTCTCCGCAACCTATGGCAACTCAAACGCCTATGCGGACACCCGCATCCTTTATCACTCCAGCGCGCGTGTCAACGGGTTACCCGCTTCGCACCGGCCATCTGGAGTCGGCAATGCGTGAAAACACTCCAAATTACCGTGGGAAAGAGCGGCACAACTTACCCGTAGCAGGGAGGGGTTTGCCCTGCTTGCCTAGGGAAGCGAGGCGGAACTTGCCTGTGGTCTCATCTTTGAACTTAGCACGTGGACGTGCTCGTGCTCGTAACCGTGCACGTGCCCGAACATCTTGATCTTTTTGTTCCGGGTACGCCTATGTTCAGGTGCACGAGCACGTTCACGTGGTAAAGTGACGGGTTTTGCCTCGCTTCCTTAGACACACCCCCCACCCCAATCATGATCCCGGTCATGTAGAGAGGCCGCACGTAATCATTTTTACGCCCCTGCCCCTTCTGAACGCGGCTCTCATGCGCGACAATTCTCCTTCTGAGACATAGTAATGCTCTGAGACACTCGTGCACGAAAGCAGCTTCTGATGACTATCCTCTTCCCCACGAAGACATTGCGATCGCTCCTCTTTGCATGGCTTCCATGGATTCTCTCCGTGATGGTGCTTGGGCTTACATCGATCTTCTTCTATCAAGCCGAACAAGCGGAACAAGAGCGCGAGCAGTCGCGCTTCAATTTCGAGATAGAGGAGACGCTCGATCTTATTCGGAACAGGCTCCAGGTGTACGTAAATTTCCTAGTCGCGACCCGCGCCCATCTCATGCTTCAGGGTGAGGTCGAAGCAAGGACCTTCTACCCCTACATATCCCAACTGGATATCGAAAAGAGCTTCCCCGGACTTCGGGGAGTCGGCTATGCCGGGCGTGTTTCGGCGGGCGATACCAGTGCCACCGTCTCCAAAATGCAGCGAGAGGGATACCGAGATTTCGCCATCTTCCCCGACAGCGGAGCTGCCGAACGATATCCGATATTGTATCTCTATCCTCAGGACGAACCCAATCGAAGGGCGCTCGGCTACGATATGTTCTCCGAGTCGATTCGTCACGAAGCTATGGCTAGCGCCCGAGATACCGGGGAACCCGCCGCAAGTGGCCCAATCGAACTTGTTCAGGAGGTGTGGATGGGTCAGCCCGCACAGCCAGGATTCCTGATATTTCTGCCGCTATACGCCAAGCCGGATGCGAGCACGCGCGAAGAGCGGGCCGCTTCCATCGTCGGGTTCGTGTACAGCCCGTTCCGGATAGCGGACTTTCTGGCAGGTATCTTCGGCCGGACCTCACAGCCTGTGCTCGACTTCTCAGTGTACGATGGAGAGGACTTACGTTTGGAGCAGCCCCTGTACAGCTCTGCGCAAGCTCACCCGCCCCTACCCTCCGATTTCAAACCACTGCTATCGACTCTGGCTTCGATCGACGTGGTAGGAAGGAAGTGGAGCCTTCAATTCCACACGCGACCAGCCTTCCACATGCAGGGACGCCGCATTGCAAGCAGTCTGATACTCCTCGTTGGAGCTCTGATAACTCCGCTTTTTTTTGGCATGGGATGGGCTATCTCCTGGGCACATCGGCACACAGAGAAACAGCGCGAATGGCTACGGGTCACCCTGGCAAGCATTGGAGACGCCGTCGTTGCAACCGATGGGCGCGGGGATGTGCTCTTCATGAACGCTACAGCTGAGCACCTTCTCGGCTGGAAGGAAGAGGAAGCGATCGGTCTTCCGAGCTCGCACGTGATCGAGCTTTGTGACCAC
Source organism: Bdellovibrionota bacterium (assembly GCA_044351885.1). Taxonomy (GTDB): domain Bacteria; phylum Bdellovibrionota_C; class UBA2361; order UBA2361; family OMII01; genus OMII01. Next base: position 63,176 of record JBILEW010000008.1, on the reverse strand, counting down.
GACTCGGAACAAAGGCTCGACGACCCAGCCCAACGCGTCCTCGAATCCGGACACGCCTTGGTGCTGTCTGGGAACATCGCGGTGAGGCATCGAGGCGGAGACCTCATCCCTATCCAAGACAGCGCATCCCCGATTCTCAACGATGCGGGTCAGATCACCGGAGCTATCCTGGTGTTCCATGATGCGACTGCTCGCAAACAGAAAGAACGACTCGATGCCGCAACCGCCGAGGTAGTGCGCATCCTGACGTATGCGTCCGGTCTAGACCAGGTTGCGGAGGAGCTCGTCAGGGCGGTGTGCCTCGGGCTACGTTGCGACGGAGGAACGCTCTGGACGACCGACGACTCGGCTACCCACCTACGACGCCGTGGGTGCACAGGGAACCTGCTCTACGATGACACCTTTGCACGGGAGATAGTTTCAAAGGGAACTCCACTCTGGCGCACTCTTGAAGGCGTCCATCGGGAGCGCATAGAAGCCTCGTGTGGCGCAGGTGAAGCCAGGTCAATCGTGGGGTTTCCTCTGATCGTAGAGGGCCAGGTGCGCGGAGCACTCGATCTCGTAGCTCAACGCCAGCTCTCGCTCGACGAAACAACTATTCAGTGGCTTGCGTCCTTGGGCTTACAGATCGGACAGCTCATCGAACGCAAACGCGAGGAGACGCGTCGGAGAGCCATCATCGAAGGCGCTTTCGACTCGATCATCTCCTTCGACAGCAAGGCAGAGATACTCGACATGAACGAGGCGGCAGAAACGATGTTCGGGGTCCCACGGGATCGGCTCCGAGGTTCCCCGATAGCGAAGATCCTCGCTCTCCCTGATTTTGATCCGGTGCATCTGAGTGAGCCAGGCCATGAAACTCGTCTTAATCGCGTCATCACCACAACAGGACGCCGACCAGGCGGCGAACCCCCTCTAGCACTCGAAGTCACCGTTACCGAAGCAGTGGTGGAAGGGTCGTCTCTCTTCACAGCTTTCATTCGCAATGTGTCCGAGCAAACCAGACGTCACACAGAGCTCGTCATTCAAAATCAGATCCTTCACAACATGAGTGAAGGGGTGTGCCTAGCGGATGAGTCCGGTATTATCATCTTCAACAACAAAGCACAGGAGGAGCTCCTCGGATACTCTCCCGGAGAGATGATCGGCAAGAACATCTCGCTCGTACTTGGGAACTCGCCATCAAGCAGCTCTGATGCGCCACACGAGTTCCGTGGCGAACTGGAGATCCGGCGCCGCGATGGGTCCACAATCACCACACTCACGCAGATCTCGGAGATCTTGTTCTCTGGTATGCGCTATTTTCTCTGTGTACAAGACGACATCACGGATCGCAAGGAGGCCGAATCCGAGCGCGCGAGATTGCTCGAGAGCGAGCGAGCAGCGCGTAGTCAATTAGAACGCGCAAGTCAGATCAAGGACGAGTTCCTGGCCACTCTCTCGCACGAACTTCGAACCCCACTCAACGCAATCCTCGGATGGTCGCAGCTGATCAAGCGCGGAATCCTCAATCGGGATCGGCTCGATCAAGGCTTGGAGGTTATCGAGAAGAACGCCCGAGTTCAGGCGCAGATAATCGGAGATCTCCTCGACATGAGTAGGATCGTATCCGGTAAAGTACGCCTGGAAACACGCCCAGTTTCCATAGCTTCGATCGTACAAGCCGCCGTCGATACGATCACACCCACGGCACAATTGAAGAACATCACCATCGAAACGCATCTGAGCCCCCTCTTGGGGACCCTCAACGGAGATCCGAATCGCTTGCAGCAGGTGTTTTGGAACCTACTCTCGAATGCCGTGCGCTTTTCCCACCCGGGCGGGCAGGTAGTCGTCGAGGGGAACACTACGAGTGACGGCGTAGATATCTCGGTTCGCGATTTTGGCGAGGGTATCAAACCGGAGTTCGTACCTCATGTATTCGACCGCTTTCGCCAAGCCGACGCATCTACAACGCGAAAGCACGGCGGACTCGGGCTCGGGCTCTCGATCGTCAAGCACCTCGTCGAACTGCACGGCGGCCAAGTACGCGCTGCGAGCGCCGGGCCGGGAACCGGCGCCTCCTTCACCGTGAGCCTTCCGCGCACAGGAGCGATATCTGAGACGGAAAAGCCTAGTGGCACACACCTCACCGGCAATCGTCATCCGTACCAGAGCGACATGCCATCCCTTGAGGGCATGCGCGTGATAGCCGTCGACGACGAGGAGGACGCACGAAATCTTCTTAAGGTCATCTTGGAGGAGCAGGGCGCCATCGTTACCACCGCGGCATCCGCGAGCGACGCCATGCAGGCCCTCGAGCATGACACACCTGATCTGATCGTGAGCGACATCAGCATGCCCGACGAAGATGGCTACACCTTCATACGCAAGTTGCGGGCCCGAGGTGCCGAACACGGTGGAGAGATCCCAGCGATCGCCCTGACGGCATTTGCCCGTCCCGAAGACCAAGAGCACGCATTAGCAGCGGGATTTCAGGTGCACCTCAGCAAGCCGATCGATCCGGCGCGGCTCGTCTCGTCAGTCGCGCGCATGCTTTCTCACTGAAGCTGCTTCGAAAGACGGATTGTGCCTGAACTCGGGCATCAGATATCGTCTGCTAGGGAGAACAGAATGGAACTAGTTTTTCAACGCTTGGAAGTTTTGCTGGTGATATCGTGCCTCGTGGCTATCCTCGCGCGTAACCTGCGACTCCCATACACAGTAGGATTGGTAGTGACGGGCGTTGTCTTAGCCTCTCTGGGCGTAGCCCCCGAGGCCCATCTCTCCAAGGATCTGATCTTCACCGCCCTACTCCCGCCCCTCATCTTCGAAGCAGCTTTTCAGATTCCATGGAGCAAGCTGAAACCAGACCTTGCGCTCGTAACCACCCTCGCTACCGGAGGGGTATTCCTGGCGGGTCTGGTTACTACCTTGGCCCTGGTGTATCTGGGCGGCCAATCCTGGCAGACAGCTATCATAATCGGAGTCATCCTATCAGCCACCGATCCTGTCTCGGTGTTGGCACTGCTCAAAGAGGCCGCACTCCCTGCTCGAATTCACAGACTGATCGAATCAGAAAGCCTCTTCAATGACGGCACCGCAGCGGTACTCTTCACCCTTGCACCTATCATCATAGCAGGGAGCGCGAGCGTTGGTCAGGTAGTCGGCGCAACTGCCGTAGCAATCGCAGGTGGTGTCGCTATCGGCGCGGCCATAGGCTTCCTCTCTCTCTTGTTGAGTCGGCGGACCGAGGATCACTTGGTCGAGATAACCGTGACTATAGTGGTGGCATACGCCTCGTTCCTTCTGGCGGAAGAGTTCCACGTCTCCGGAGTTTTATCCACCCTGACTGCCGGTATGGTGCTCGGGAATCTCGGTCATCGCGGAGCGATCACCGAGGCCGGTCGTGACGCTGCGCACACTTTTTGGGAGTTCGCAGGATTCATCTCCAACTCTCTCATCTTCCTTCTGATCGGAATGGACGTCTTTTTCTGGCGTCAGGGCGTCGTTGCGCAGCTTGCACTCTGGACCGTGGTTGCGAGCCTGCTCGGTCGCGCCTGTGCCGTGTACCTCGGCTGTCTCCCCTTTCGACGCTCCAAGCTCGCCGTTCCTCGCAAGGTACAGCACCTCTTGGTGTGGGGAGGCCTGAGAGGCGCTTTGGCGCTCGCGCTCGTGTTGGGACTTCCCGACAGCACACCCGACAGGGCGTTGATCACCTCCACTGTGTTCTACGCAGTGGCGTTCTCTATTATCGTTCAGGGGCTCACGGTAGGGAAACTCATTCGAAACATTGCGGCTGAAGCTACTGGGTCGTAGTTGATATCGACTCCTAGCTGCAAAGTATCGTTGATTTTGTCTCCTAGATAGCGAAGTCGTAGTTACACCAAATGGCTTGCTCATGGTATAGATACACCGATATCGAGCGAACCTTCGACTTCAAGCGATATTTTACCCACTTCTGTTTCTATGGACCTTCCCCGTCATTCCACAGGTCAGGCCGCCCGTCGATTCGGAGCTCTTCGTGAGAAGCATGCTTTGTCAATTCTCTGTGTGGCGATCGTGGCGGCACTAGTGTGGTTGCCGCGTTTGAGTGATGTGCTTTTTGTGGATGAGGCGGGAACATTTTGGCTCATCGAAGATGGCCCTCTTGAAGGGCTGCGCCGAGCTCTCGCTAAAACAGGTCAGTCATGGCTCTACGCGATCGGGCTCTCTTTGTGGTCCTTGCTGTTCGGTACAAGCGAGATCGCCTTGCGTCTACCGTCGACGCTCGCGGCTCTCGGTACGTGCATGCTGGTCATCCGTATCGCTCGTGAACGCAATGTCGTCTGGCCCACACTCGCCGGCCTCCTGTTAGCACTGACGCCCTCGATGACATTTGCCGCAACAATAGCTCGCCCCTACGCCTTGGGCCTGTTTTTTTCTACCCTAGCTATCTCACTCCTTCAGTCATGGATAAGGCAAGGACACAAAGCCAGGCTGTATGGCTCTGTTGCTGCGACTTTGTGTGCCCTGTACTGCCACTACACCTTTATCGCCCTCCTATTTCCCCTGCTTGTAGTTCTCGCCGAGAACAGAGAGTACAAACGTGATCCTGGATCTCTCCTTAACGCCTCCATTCTGTTGCTGCTGGGATTGAGTCCCTATGCGCTTACTCTGGCTCGCATCTCTGACGACGAAGTATCTGCTGTAGCTATCGTCGACAAACTGCCGAGCATCCAGACTCAGTGTTTGCACTTCTTCTCTGCTACCCTCGCTCTCGTCGTTACGCTCATCCTGTGCTTGAAGATGACCATTTTTCGACGCTCACCAATCACAAAAGTTGCATCGTCTTCTGACGATCGGCAGACTGGAGCTCGTTTCTTAGGGGTGCCTTGGTTGGAGCTTCGATTTGGACTGGCTCTGTACCTCGCTCCGAAACTCGTAACGCTAGTTGCCGCGCTCACTATCAATCCGACCCTACTGATCCCTCGATACAGCATATTGTCGCTGGTCGGAGAGGCGTATACGGCCTCCGTTCTACTTGCTACCGTCAGCTCACGCTTCTGGATGGTGTGTCTTGGCGGTGTCACTATCGGATCAATGCTCCTGCCCCACTTCATGGCTACTCCTCCGGATACAGCCTGGAGACCGATCATAGAACGGTCACGCACGATCGCATCCCGAGATTCATGTACCTTCTTTGCGCTCGTAGGATTCGCCGAGTCAAAGCATGCGGGGCTGCTCACCAGAGAGCCTACGTATTCGTTCATCATCTCTCCGTTGACATATTACGACCTGGAGCCTGCTGTGTTGCTTCCTGCATCGGTTGATTTCCCGATAGAACAGGACTACATGACGAAGATGGTGTATCCGAAGATCCCCCCTACTGGGTGCAGTATCGTCCTCGAGTGGCAGATCGTCGACTCCTCTCCATCGACCATGTCAGGGCCCCAAGCTCTTGCTCGCGAACTCAGCCTGCGGGGATGTACGAACGCTCCTGCGCTATCCGCTGGTCTCGTTACTCTTACTCACTGGCGCTGCGACTAGTATCCGCGTTGGCAAGCACGCTCTACGAGACATGCAGTTCCTAGCGACTCTTTTTCATGGCGAAGGGCGAAAGGTCTACATCACACCGGCCGCGAGAGATGAGCCTTGCAAGCACCTCTCCGAGCGCCGCAGAGTGCTTGAAGCCATGGCCAGAGCACGGCGATGCCAACAAAACTTGGTCGTACTGCGGATGGCGTTGTACAACGAAATCCGAGTCCGGCGTGACGGTGTAGAGACACGTTGTGCTCTTCACGCATCGAGGTGACAGACCCTCGATCCTGCCTCGGATACTGCTGTCGTAGAGTGCTGATAGCTCCTCCTTGCCAACCTCGCCTCGAGGCTCGTCAGGGTGCAGCGTAGGCCCGTACGCTGAGCCTGCGACCTTTACCCCTCCATCTTGGCCATCGACTGCCGGGAATCCGTACAATCCTGTCACTGCGTTAGAATCGAAGCCCCAAATAAAGGTTGGAAAGCGCGGAGCCATAAAACGCTCTATCGCCTCGTCCGGTGCGAACCAGGCAAGAACCTGTCGTGTAGTAGTGAAATAGTCGCGTTCCGACGAAAGGAGATCGCGTATCCACGGCCCGGCTGAGAGAACAACCTGTTCTCCGTGGTACGAGGACCGGTCGGTATGCACCACGACTGCACCATCGCAGTTCGTCGGGACGTACTCGATCACCCGCTCGTGTCGCAGAATAGTGGCTCCAAGGGACTCGGCAAGCTCAATCTGAACGCGAACGCACTCTTCAGGCCGAACGTAACCGGCGCCCGGTTCAAAACATCCGACTGTCCCGTCGCGAACGAGAAACTGCGGGAATCGGCGACGGATAGCTGTGGCATCGAGCTCTTCGTGCGGAACTCCGAATTTCTTCGCCGCTCGGATCGTCGTGGCTACGAATCCGGGCTTGTTGTGCACCGGCACGTGCGCATCGTCCTCGGCCATAACCAGACATCCAACCGGAAAGAGCAGCTCACACCCCGTACGACTCTCCAGCTCTCGCCATATCTCATGCGAGCGGAGCGCAAGCGGCACGTAGAACTCTCCCTCACCGATAGCCTGGCGAGTGATGCGGGTAGCACCGTGTGAGGAGCCAGCTGTGTGGGGGGGCGAAAAACGATCTATGCCCAACACCCGCTTGCCCGCCTTGGCGAGCTGATACACCGTAGCCGCACCCACAGCCCCGAGGCCGATGACGATCGCGTCATAAGATGATGCGGTGGTCGACATAATTAACAGTATACCTCGACGAATAGTACCAGTCGCTCGCGTTGATTTATTCCTCTTACTTAAACGGACCCCTTTTCTCGTTTTTGGTGACGTATGAGATCCTTCACCACACGGGGATGTGTAACTCCACGCAGACAGATCGGTACACCGTCCGAACCTGCAAGGGGAACGACCGTGACATCACCGAGACCTAAGATACGCTGCACAATCGTCTCTTCTATCTTGATCTCCTGCACACGGTGATACTCGATTCGAGTCGAACGCTCGCGCCAGGCAAGCCGTCCCTCAACATCGATCAGATACTCCGGGGTAATGACGAAGCGCTCGTTGTAAATACTGAAAGCACATCGCAGCAGCATGACCAGCGGAATGAAATTAAGTATCGGAAGCTCCAGCCCAACTTCAGTGCCGATAGTCGTGTAGTCGGGAAAGACCACCGAAAGATACGAGGTCACCGCCAAAGTTAGTAAGATCAGGACGATCATCCCCAGCTGATTGAGCCACGACTGTCGAATGATGATGTTGTCACCATCGCGCACACCGACCTTTGAAATGTCCTGTTCTTGTGTGTCCATAATTCTATTTTAACCCGGCACCGAGCAGAGAGCCATCCAGTGAGTATCGATCCTCTAAAACCCGAAGGATGTATAAGCCGTTTTCACGAACCACCCTCATAGCAAAGTCAAACCGATCAATTTCGAGACACACCGCCAGATCCTCTGCGGGAAAAGCAACATGCCCTGGCTCCATGAAGCGTTGTCCATGTGGCGATTGACGTACTCTATGCTGATAGTACGCCTTGTCCGGTGTGCGACCGTTCAGCAGTTCTTCCATGTAGTCGGCGCACGCGGCGTCTTCGTCACCACCGGTGACGACGAATGCGATTGGCTGTGACGCAGTCTCTCTCAGGATTGCCACCGTAGCGCTCGCGCAGACAAAACTTGCCGAAAGGATCTGCACAGCGGATGCGCTTTTCAATACCCCTTGAGTACCTGCAGTCGTTCGCTGAATGAGGATGCGCTCGGATAGATCGAGAGCCTTGAGAGCTGCAGGCGAGTTCGAAAGATCGAACCCGTCGATCGGATAGCCGTCAACCTCTCCCATGAGCAGGCTACCGGAAAATCTCTCTCTCAGTCGAAAGGCACTTTCGACCGTGTCCATAAGAACTATCTCACGAGCGCCGGCATGGTAGGCGTACGCAGCTGTCGTAAAAGCGCGCAACACATCGATGACGATCGCGGTGCCCTGTATCTCCCCGCAGTTTTCGAGGGTATATCGTTCAATCTTCATCGTCTGGAGGGTATCAAGGCTCGGGAGGAGAGTCGATTGCTATTTGCTGAGTTGAGAACTTGGAAGTAGCAGCCATCAGCGAGCTCGAGATCGTTTCGGGCAGCGGGGAAAACCATTTGTCTCACGAGTAGCAAATCAAGTAGCTTAAGAGGGCTGCAGACCACCGCTGCAGCAATCACATGTGAGGAGTATGCGGAGAGTATTAGCGATCTTTGTACTGGCATTTTGTAACGTCTCACTCGAGGCTGAGGAGCGTAGAGTCGGGGCAGTGAGAGTTGATGATTTACTGCTAGTATTATGAATGGCGATAGAAAACTACGGATATTCCTTACGGGTTCAACCAGCTTTCTTGGGACAAAATTTACCGATCTTTATTCAGGGCAATTCGAAATACTTGGCGTAGCCCGCGGTGATGCCGCACATGCGGTAGATTTGCTCGACTTCAACAGCTTAAAAAAACTTTACATGGATCTCCATCCAGACGTGGTCATACACGCCGCTGCCGATCTTGGTCGCGATAGTAATACTGCTGCGAAAATCGTTGAAACCAACCCCACCATCACTCGGAATCTTCTGACGCTTGCGAGGCAGAACTCTGCAGCATTCATCTTTACCAGCACAGAGGCGGTGTATGGCGGAAAGGAGGAGGTCGGTGGTTATGTTGAGGAGGATGAATACAAGCCAAGGAGCGCCTACGGTCAGTCCAAAGTCCTCTCCGAAAAGGCGATCCTCGAATCCGACCTGCCCTGCCTGATTACGCGCGGGCATCGATACATCGGGGTCAGTACGCGTTTTACTAAGCCAAAGCAGTTTCCAGATACTATTCGTAGCCTCATGGCTGGCGAAATAGTCCATCTTGATTCTAAAAAGCTCTTCAAACCAGTTCTTCTAGATTCACTTTGTGACGTTCTGGTGCATTACATTCTGAACAATCGCAGCCAGAAGGTGCTCATCAATGTTGGTGTCGACAGAGCAACGACCTATTACGAGCTGGTGCGTCAAATTGCTTTGACCGCTGGAATTGACACCAAGTTGGTGCAACCAGATGGTGAAGAAACGGGATGGCCACTGAACTCGACGCTATCTGTAGAAAGAGCTAGAGGACTTGGGTATCCCGAAATACGTTGGGATGGGATGTTGGCTAAAATACGGGAAGATTTGCCTCTAGTGCCGAAATCGCAATTGCCAGAATGACCGTCCGACATTGCCATGGGTTGGCCGAGCCACCTCTTGAAATGCTAATGTTGCTGCGGGGCGTACGGGATTGTCAGGGGCAAGCGGTCTCCCCCGAATCCGAACCTTCGCTTTAGCCAAGTTCGGATGGGTAGCAATACGTGTCATGTCGTAGCACAGGAAGCATTTTGAGTAGTTGTCGGTGGAGATAATCTCACGATACATCAGGGCGCAAGGAGTACGTCCAGCGGGAACTAAGCTCCGAGTAAGTCCTTGACCTCTGAATACTTCCTGCGGCTGATTGGCAACCTCTTGCCGTTTGAGAGAGCACACTCCCAACTCCCATTCTTCTTTGCCAGACCCTGCACATGTCCTTTCGACACCCAGTGCGACCTGTGGATCTGCACACCAGCATCGGCAGGTAACTCTTCAAGAGCATCTTTGAGGTTGTAAAGAAACATGACTTCGGTGTCCGTGGTGACAACGCGGACATAATGGAGCTCCGAGCTAATCGATATCAGATCACCCGAGGCTCGACTCCTCAGCTCTTGTAGAAATCGAGTTGGTCGCTCCGTGTCACTTGAAGGTTTCGCTTTCTCTGAATCTAGTCCCTGAACAGGTGAATCATCGTATTTCTTTGAGAAATCTAATTGGAGAATCCAAGGGGCATTGAGTGCGAGCCATGTCACCGTGACCGGCACCACTACCCCAGAGGCCTCATCCAGTAAGCCACCTAAGAGACCTATTGATCCCTCGTCTTCCGGGATGGCAAATAACAGATCGAGGGAGTAAGCGATCGGAACGAACAGTAGAGCTGCGACAACTCCCGATAGTGCCGTCTGTATCCAGGGAGTCTGAGGGATTTTAAGTGTGACGTAGTGGGAGGCCACATGCTGTATTGTGATTGAGAGCGGAATCAAGATGGAGATCTGAATCGTCCAAAAGACGAGCCCCTGCCCAAAACCGATCCCTGCCGCACCGGCGGGTTCCATCCAGGCAAAAATCACGACAAGCGCCAGCGAGCTGAAAAAAAAGTACTGCTCCACCGACACTGCGGTTGCGTCAAACCAACGTTCTCTCTCCCTCTCTTTTTCAGTCATGTTAAGAGCTTACCACTCATGAATTTAATGTGCCACTCATGCAATATTTCACCCGCTTGTGCATCTCCACGTATGTAGCTGGGGAGAGTCTAGTTATAGTTCAGTCTGCATCGTCGTAACTTTTATTTTTAAGTAGAGGAGGTTTGAAGATGATCGCTATCCGAAGGGGTTTCACGAGGCTTATGCTCACCAGCGGGGCGGTAGCTGTGTTGTCTATATGTGGAATAACAGGGCAAGCATCTGCGGATGATACAGACTATCAAGGGCCGTACGCCAGACTGATGGGAGGGTTGAATTTCGCTCTGGACTCTGACTTTGACGGGAGCAATCCGAACTCATTCCCATCTGGCGAGGCAAACTTAGATACAGGAGCCGTAGTTGGACTGGCTGCCGGATATCGCTTCAATCGAAACTTCGCTGCGGATCTTGACTACGCTTATCGCAGTAATGACATCGATAAGATCGAGGGTTCGGGAGGTACAACGATAGCTGATGGCGGAGATTTGGCATCCGTGGCGATCATGGCTAACGGGTACTATTACTTTGACTTCGCCGACACGTGGTCTCCGTACATCGGGTTAGGATTGGGCTTTCTCCAAGAGATTGACTCAGATGTGCAGCTCACTGGCGTAAACTCTCAGAAGGATTTAGAGGACCAGGTCTTCGCATGGCAAGCGATGGTCGGAGCTGAGGTGCCAATTGATCACAATTGGCGCTTTTACGGGGAAGGTCGATTCATGTCCGCGCCGAGCCCAGACCTCAGCAACAGTAACGGCTCATATAGTGTGGACTACATCAATCTCTCGCTGATCTTTGGAATTGGATATCAGTTTTAGTCGAGCTATTCGCTGGCTGCAGCGAGATCGGTTCAAACTCGCTGCAGCCTGATTACTCGCCAAGATGATGCTTCTGAAAGCATCGGCCAGCGCCGGTTTTTAGGTAACGTTCGAATGCTTCAGCTTTCTCCCGACTCACGAAGGCGACATAGTTGATGAGCCTCAACGGTTTGTATTGATTCGTATGGATTGAGTCACCTCGATTGTGTTCGGCGAAGCGGCGCTTGAGGTTTGATGTCACGCCGCTGTAGTAGCGGCCGGGATCCTTCTCGCTCTTTAAAATGTGCACGTAGTGCATACATAAGAGTAATCGAGAAAAGGGGGAGAAAGTTTCTCGGATATTTGAGGCTGGCCACACTATCCGCCCCGCCCGCCCCCTGAAGGGGGCGAGGGCGAGGGCGAGATCCCATCTCGCCCCAATAGAAGGGGCGGATGGGGTGGAGTATCTAATTTTCTGTAACGCAGTGAATCATAGATGTTTCGTGTCGATGCATCCAAACTGCATCCAACTTCTGAAACGTCTAGAAATGTCAGAGTGGCGGGGTGAAGCCCCGATCAGGGGCGAGAGGGGCGGCAGTCCCTTGGCGAGAACGCCGAGCGGGAAACATGGGGTTGTTAGGGGCCCTCCCCTAACCCGTCATCCAAATCTTGGCGAAGCCAAGTTTGGATAGGAAGATGATGGAGTGGAGTATCTAAATTCGTGTAACAGCCGAAAACATAGATGTATTTCGCAGCGTGCATCCAACTTTTGAAAGCTCTAGAAATTTTAGGGAAGCGGGGTGAAGCCCCGTTTAGGGGCGAGAGGGGCGGCAGCCCCTTGGCGAGAGCGCCGAGCGGGAAAAACTGGGGTGGCTGGAGGGGATTGAACCCACGACACCCGGAACCACAATCCGGTGCTCTACCAACTGAGCTACAGCCACCATCAACGTCCGAAGTCCGCAATAAAACCGAAGCCTTATGACAGCCCTGCTTACTTTGCAGACGTTCAATACAGCAGCGAAGAGTAGTCAACGACCCACTACAAGTCAATATGACGCCCCCTACTCCCCGGACGTCTCATAGAACGAGAAACGATTCCCAGACAAACGCACCAAACGGCCCTCGAGCTCCCACGTGAGCGCCCGCTCCTTGGATCCCCCGGTGCGCGAAGAAAGCTCTTCGAGGGAGATCGTCACCCATGCACCGTTCTGCCCTGCTCGAAGCATTCCGTATTCGGAGAGAACCTGCGCAGCGTCCCGTATCGGTATCGCCCCCTCTTCACACAAGCGATCCGAACCGAGATAGCGTGAGTCCTCCTGAGCGCCTTCGAGCACGAATACATCCCTTCCGAAATCAGCGGCATAGTTCGCGGTGACAAGCGATCCACTTCGCTCGCCCGCTTGAACGACCACGATTCCCCTCGCCAATCCAGCCACAATCCGGTTTCGCTCCAAAAAGTGGTGCTTCAGTGGTTGTATACCAGGTGGATATTCCGAAACGAGGATGCCGCCGCGCTCCACAATCGATCGCGCCAAGAACTCGTGAGATCGGGGATATATCGTGTCGAGCCCGTGCGCCATGACGCCGATCGTCGGACACTCTCCTCCACCAGCAAGGGCACCTCGATGCGCCGCGCCATCAACTCCAAGGGCTAGCCCACTCACAACCGTACACCCTGCGTACGCCAGATCGTGCGCTAGTCGTGATGCCGCATGGCACACCTCTACGCACGCCGCCCGAGACCCCACCACGGAGATCACATCACGGGGGAAACTCTTGAGAGGCTCTCCGGAACGCACGAACAACGCCAGCGGTGGAGAGCTCGTGCGTCTCAAAAGCTCCGGATAGGCTGGAAAGCTCAACGGCAGAACCTCGATTGCGCAACGTGTACACATCTCGAGGATCGGCTCTACATCCGGCAGGTTGAGGGTCTCGCCGCTCCGGCGCTCAAGGCTCGTAAAGAGTTCGACAAAGGAGCTACCCTCGGCAACCCTGCGCACTACCTCCTGCTTGTCACCTCGCGAAAGCGCGCTACATTGGAGCGCAAGAATACGCTCTCGTTCGATGTTCAAAGATGAATACACACTCACGGCTCACTCCCGGTTCACGACGTTCCGGATCTAGTTCGCCTTTGGGCTAGAAAAGTTTCGTGCCTGAGAGCTTTTGTACCCGACGGGTCAGAGAGCGAGCCAAGCGCTACATATCCATCAGCCGCTCTGCGTCGGTCTTGTCCTTGTTGAGTCTCCAGAGCTGCTCTTGAATCGCGTTCCTGAAGGCCAAGGGTTCTGGGATAAAATCGAGAATCTCTTCCGTCCCACCAGTACCGGTAACCTCGATACTTCCGAAATTGAAGAGTCGACCGAGGAGATCCTGGTTGAGGCGGATCGCCTCGACCTTCACGAGCACTATGTCGAGCGAGCGACGCTTGATGAATCCAGTTTTTCCGAGCACTCGTTTCGATGTAATGCCAAATTCAGAGGTGAGGAAAAAGAGCAGTTTGTTGGCCAACCGATACGCCGAAAACAGAAGTAGGATAGAAACAACCGCAAAGGCCCACGGGATGTCCTGCACCATCGAGACGGTACCTGCGAGGAAAGACGTCGTCATCGCAGGCACGAGCAATACGATCGGATGCAGTCGAGTCACACGTATCAATTCCTCATCCGACATGAGGTTTTCTTCGATGTATCCCATGTGCGTCTCGACTCCTGTGCTTGGCGCTTAGATCTGTATACCCTGAACAGCGTTGGTACTCAATCGGCACCGAGCCTATCCAATGTTAATAATCCATAAACATCAAGAGGTTACAAACCCCTCCCAGCCTTAGCAACCCTAATTCGTGCTCACTTTCCCTATCCTGGGGGTATCTGAACGCAGCTCACAAGGCTAGCGGGAACTCCTAGCTAAAGGGCTCTATAAACCCAGCCAAGCCCTCCAGCATACTTTTGCCGGTCAATAACTGACGACATCTCTCAACTGAAAGCTGGTTTCGTCCGAACTCTCACATTCGAGCATATGTCAGACACAACTCAGATCCCCTCTGAAGAGCGGCCGTTCGTGCTCCGTTTCCACGGTTTTGTCGAGGACTGCCCGCATGCTGTCCAACGCTTTACCAACTTTTGTACCGCTGACCTCAACTTATCAGCGGAAGAAACGGGACGAATTCTGGAGGCGCCCGGCAGCGCTGTGATTTGCAAGAAGGACTCGCGCCAGGATCTGTCATCGCTCGTCGACGCGCTCGAGGAGCTGGGAGTGCGTGTCAGCATCGCGGATCTTTGCGATGCACCCTCACGTTTCAACACCTCACCGGTCAACGAGCTTGCGGAGATCTCTCCGCAACTCGAAGAGCTGCTCCGTGCACCTTCCCTTCGGGTGATTCAAGCATCCTGCTCACCGGGAGAGTACGTTCTTGCACTGGACAATCCGACTGAAATACGAAAACTCGGGAACACTTCATACGGTAGGATCCCAATGTACAACCAGGACCGAGAACAACAGGGCACTCGAACCATGCGCGACCTTCCGCCTCATCACCACGGTGCCAAGTCGCATCCCCTCGCGCCAGGCATGCGACATCGCCGCACTCGGACGATCCGACCTCGCACCTACGGACGTCGACAAACGGGACTGACGGGAATTCAGATGATCGGCATGCTCTTGGCCGGACTAGCCTGCCTCCTCGGAGTGAATCGCGCTTTCATGGGAAAACCGGATCTCTCGCATGAGGCCTCGAACTATAAGTTTGGGACGAGTTGGGGGATCCCGACACCTCCCGAGCAGGAAGCTGCCGCCTCGACAGCGGGGTACAGACACTACGACGGCACCGTTTCACGGAATGGATACGTGCTTACGATCTCCTCTCGTATGCACGAGGAGGCACTCTCCGCCCGGGTTCTCATCGTGACGCCTCGGGATACACCTGGAAGGGCCGAACAATCCTCTACCCCCCCTCAACTGCGGCGCGCCGAGAGCGATACGACCTTACTGCATGAAAGCGAACCAGGAATATGGACCGGTCGATTGGTGACCTACCTCTTCATCGAGCAAGACGGGCAGATGCGAAGAGTACCAGCACAGACCGAGATCACGTTGGAGATGACGCAAGACCAACGCACCGCCCAGGCGCGCGTGGTTCTCGATGGCACCATCCCGCGAGCTGTCCAGAATCTCGATGAGATCCCCGGGACCGTGCGGGTGACGACCGACGAGGGGCTTTCGCTGCAACTCGAGGATCGCGTGACTCTGCGAGCTGCTAGCGTTTCTTTTTGACGATTCCGGCTTTTTTCGTCGGAGTCTTCTTGGCAACCAACTTCTTTGGGGCTGCTTTCGGCGCCTCTGCCTTCTTCGGTGCTGGCTTCTTAAGTACTGGCTTGGCCTTCTGCACCTTGACCTCCTGAGCACCCTTGATCGGAGCTACCTTCTTGGCGGGGCTCTCCTTTGACTTCACAGGCTCTGCCGCTGCTTTGACAGGCGGTACCTTTGGCGCCTTGGGGGGCTTGGGACCCGTCGAAACAGGCGCCACTAACTTCTTGTACTCTCGGGCAGGCTCTCCCTTGCGAACCGAGGTACTAGCCTGTCCAGGCTGCTTCGTCGACTTCGCAACGACCTCCAAAGATTCTTGCCCCACCTTCACTTCGAGTGTGGATGACGAGATCGGCTCTACAGGAGTACCAGTTATCGGCCCGCCATCCTGCTGCAGAATAGGACGCGGCTTGGGCCCCCTGATGCGGTATTTTGCGGAGGTCGGTTTCGGAGCAAGAACCGGCGGAGCCTCTCCCTTGGGATCGTTCAAAAGAACGCGGGTGTTGTCCAAACGAGCCATCACCTCAGGAATCTCCTCGGGCGAGGAAAACCACGTTTGCCCGTTGCTACTGTACAACGTGACCGTCTGCCCATTTATGGAGACCTTCTTACTGAGATACTCCTGCCTACCTTCTCCGCTGGATGAATCTTGAACACTCATGGCACGCGCTGGCTCGCTTTCAAACACTAGTTAAACCTCACAACTCTTAACCTCCCCAGGTCATCTGGCACGGAGGGCTACAATTTAGAGCTTGAACATTAGATGTCGTGAGGAGGTCCAGAAGATGCTCTCGATGCGACACAAGATGACGTTTTCCGCGTCGAGCCGAAGTCTGACACAATCGAACCGATTCAGTTAGAATCAGACTCCATACCGAAGCCTCACCCGTTCCCAAACCTCACGAGTAGCAAATAATCCTGGGAAGCGAGGCAACACCCGCTGTTTTCGCTCACGTGAACGTGCTCGTGAACGTAAACGCGCCCAAAACAAAACCTCCAGTTTCAGCCACGTGCACCTGGTAAGTTCGAAAATCAGCCCGTTAGTAGGTTCTGCCTGGCCTCCCGAGGCTCGATTCTGCATGCAATCGATTATCTTCATCTTGTAACGGTGCCAGCCACTGGCTTAATCTAACGTCGATTCACTTTAAGGATATACCATGAATTTTGATGTATTTAGCTCACAGCTCTGGACCCGTAAGTCACCCCCTGACCAGAGCACCCTCAATCATCGCAGGACCAAGATCGTTGCCACCCTGGGCCCCTCCTCCCGCTCGCCTGAGCGCATCCGGGAACTGATCGAAGCTGGTGCCAACGTGTTTCGGCTCAACTTCTCGCACGGCAGCCACGAGGAGCACCTGGCTGTGCTCAACGACGTTAGACGGATCTCCGCCGAAATGGGCGCGTGGATCGCGATCCTCCAGGACCTCTCCGGACCAAAGATCCGAATCTCCAACGTTGAAGGGGACTTCTGCCCGATCTCGGACAACGACAAGATCCACCTCAGGTGCGCTGACGGAGCCCTTTCTAACGCTCAGACTATCTATGTCGAAACCGTCAATCCGCTGCAGGTTCTCAAACCAGGCCACCATATCCTACTCGCTGACGGCTTACTCGAGCTCGCCGCGGAAGAGGTCAAGAGCGATCATGTCGTATGTCGCGTGGTCAAAGGCGGGCGAATCCGTTCACGCGTCGGCATCGCATTCCCCGACAGCCATGTGGATCTCCCTGCTACAACCAAAAAGGACCTTCACGACCTCGAGTGGGGCATCAAGAACGGGGTAGACTTCGTAGCGATATCCTTCGTCCGCTCGGCCGAGGACATCATCAAGCTTCGACACATCATCAACGACAAAGGCTCCTCCGCCGGCATCATCGCGAAGATCGAGCGTCGTGCGGCGCTGGAGAATATCGAGGAGATCATTCAGGCCTCGGACGGGTTGATGGTGGCGCGTGGCGATCTCGGACTCGAAGTGCCCCTCGAACAGCTTCCGATGCTGCAACGACGCCTGATCGAAGAGTCGAATTTCCGAGGCGTGCCCGTCATAGTAGCTACGCAGATGATGCATTCGATGATCACGTCCGTTCGCCCTACACGAGCAGAGGTGTCCGACATCGCGGCTGCCGTCATGGGTGGTGCTGATGCCGTGATGCTCTCGGATGAGACCGCGATAGGCGAACACCCACAGGAGTGTGTGAAGTACTTGAGTCGCATCGCGTTGGCTGCTGAACAAACCTTTGCTTTCGAGGAGTACAAGTTGCGTCTGAGAAATTCAGATTCGGCGACCGTCCCCGACGCTATCGCCTACGCTGCGTGCGCTGCAGGGGTCAAGGTCTCTGCGGCCGCCATCATCGCCTGCACCGAAACCGGCACATCGGCGCGGTTAGTAGCCAAGTACCGTCCGCAGCAGCCGCTGTACGGCCTGTCCAGACGACCGACCACCTTGCGACAATTGGCACTGTATTGGGGCGTTCGTCCGATCTCGTTCGAATCGGCAGATACGCACATCGACGAGATCGATGTGGCGCTGCGCGCCGTTCAGGAGCGTGAGGAGCTTCCCAACGGAGCACGCGCTGTCGTCACCGGCGGACGAGCTACGCAGACACCGGGAGCCACTTCGGTGGTCGAGGTACGTGAAATGAACTATCGATAGAGGATGTATGGGATATCAAGACTTCATCTCCGAAACCGAGGCTGTCGGGCTTGCAGGAGTATCAGCAAAGACGCTCCAGCGGTTCACCGACGCGGGGTATCTCCATGTAGAGATTGAGCCGGACGGACTGCGCTTGTATTCGCGCTCTGAAATCAACGAGATCTTCGGTATCCATCAGGGGAAGGCATCCGCCCCAACCTCCTCGGAGAGTGGAAGCGCGCAGCCTGTGGAGGCTGAGAAGCATACGCCAGTGGAAGAGGCTCACACAAACGCTTCGGCTTCGCCGTCCAACAGCGACGAGGCGTTATCAGCCGAGCAGCTCACTTCGTACTACTCGCCGATCTCTTCTGCGACTCCGTACGCATCGGAGCCGGAGCGTCCGATCGACTCCGATCTGCAACAGGAGGTGGCGCGCTTGCGTAATCTCGTCAACCTTCAAGAGCGGATCCTCGATATGAAGGAGAGCGAGGTCGCGGATCTCCGCGCTCAACGCGATTGGTTGCAGCGCAGGGTAGAGAAGCTTGAAGAGAAGGGAGATCGCGACCAGATCTTGCTCCTCTCCGAGACACAAACTATCCGCCGTCTGGTTACCATGCAGGAGAACAAGCGATCGACGATGAGACAGCTGCTCGATTGGCTCGGCCTTACGCCTGCCAAACAGGTGCCTCAAATCGGCACTCAACCGGCCTACACTAACAGTGACGGGGCGATAGAGGTTCGTAAGGCTGCGAACGGGTAGGATCGCCTGTGTTCTCCACGGGATGCTAACCATGCCTCGTTTGGTAAGCGACTTCGTTCTTCCGTATCCGAATATTTTGGTTATGTAACGCGGAGAACACATGCGCACTCCGCGTTTTCCGCGCCTCCGCGTTAATTAACCAAAAAGCTATGCCACCTATCGATGTTTGCTGAGGAGGAAAACAAAGGTGCTCAGCCAAGGCTTATGAAAAAAGGGGCGACGGTCTTCAGACCGCCACCCCTTCTCCGTTTCGAGCCCCCGCTTTGAGAATAGCCCGTACTCGTGTCGAGAGTTTACTCAGCCTCTTTGAGCTTCGGCTGCTCACCCTGCTGACCAGCATCCGGATGAACCTCGACGCGGCGATTCGCTGCGCGAGCCCAGTCCTCCTGCTCGGCGAAGAGAGGTTGCGACTCACCAAAACTCACGGTCGAAAGCCGCTCAGCTGATACGCCGAGAGAGACTAGCTCTTTGCGTACCGCCTCTGCCCGATCCATACCGAGCTTCATGTTGTACTGATCGCTCCCCTTGTAATCCGTATGCCCCTGGAGGACTACCTTTACAGACTGATCCTTTGCAAGCATCTGACCCACCTGGGCAGCCTTGGCTTTCCCGAGGCCATTCAGGCTACGGGAATCGAAGTCGAAGTTTACGTCCGGGAAATAAACAGCACGCTCTGAACTGACGACCGCTCCCTCTCCTGCTCCCGCTCCACCAATTGAATCGTAGTTGAAAGGCATCAAGGTGCGGCAATCAGGAGTACTGTCATCTGCCGAAAAGCACTCTGGCTGCCGATAGTCGAACGGCTCACGGTAGCCCATGACGCTGCGCGTAACCTCGGTCGATGACGCGAAGTAGCTCAGTGGTCGAAAGATGACCTCACGCGCCACCCACCCGATCGGATGAACCACGTATGCCAAGACGCGCAAGGGATGCGATTCCGACTCCCTGTAACGTGGAGCGGTGTGGTACGACACCAGACCGTTGTCAGCCGGCAAATGATCCTGTGCAAGACAGTCAGACAATTGAACGGCGGGAACACCGAGAACCATCAAAGCGATAGCAGCAAATCTCTTTATGCTCATAGGAGCCTCTACCTAATCCTGTAAAATCAGCGATCGCCTGTTGTGTTCAGGCGCCTCGAATTCAACCGCACTACCACCACGGTACACCAGTCCAGAATGCGGTTACGCATCCTGCAGGGTCGTACTAGAAGCTAGGATGCACTGATGATCGCGCGCGGAACCATCTAATTACCGCCTGCAACCCAAATCGCCCGAAATAAACAGGCGTTCTAACAGACTGCGTGCGCTCCCTCTCAACTTCCTTAGGGACTATCGAGCGATAAGAAAAAAATCTCAACTGTTTCCGCAAGATCGAAACTACGTTTCGGCACTACTCATAACTTCTGCATTGAAGACTGGTTCTGTCAAACGGCGCCTTGCATCCAAGTATCAGGGACTGAATCGGCTTTATGGGGGTCGCTCCGTGTTTAGAACAGATACAACGAGCAAGGATGTGCTGAACTCAGCAATGCTTGCCGTGCTCGCGAGCGCAGCCTCTTTGGCCGCACACAGATTCGGAAACGCATGGACGCCCGAGGTCTGGAACATCCTCCTTTTTGCGATTCCCCTCGCCTACGGCATGAAAGGCGTTCTCGTCGCCTTCGGTTACGGGCTCCTTCCGAGCGCCCTCGCACAGTGGGAGTTCTTTGAACCGCTGCGAATTGGTGGAGAGCTGCTTGCTATAGCTGCGGTACGCCAGGCTCTTCCAATGATGCCTGGCTACCTTACCGTCATAGCTATCTGGGGCGTCTTCGTTTTGCCCCTGGCGCACGCCTTCGGAGGCGCCGCCCTTCTGGTTGGTCCATGGTCAGAGGAGATGTTCTTTTTCCAGTGCTTGCAGGACGTGGTGTTTTCACTCGTGGCCGGAGCCCTGATGTTGAATCAGAATTTATCGGTATTCCTCACGCAAAGGCCTAGGCACAATCGCTTGAGTGAGATTTTTGTGCACGTGACCGCTCTGTGCGCCCTCGTCACACTCTTCACCGTACTGGCCACTCTGAATAGGCTCAATATCTTCACCTCGACGAACCTCAATTCCTCGAACATCACCGCCGCCTTCGGGCTTTTTGCCACCCTGGTGGTCGTTCCCAGCCTCGTCGGATATAGGCTTTCACTCCTGGTGAATCGAGAATTCCTCAGTAGCGGAGCGTCGAGCCTCTCTAGTGAACAGGGGCTCAGATATTTCACCGAAAACAAGGACTCTTTGTTCGCTTCAATGACCAACGAGGGAGATTTCACCTCGGCGCTCGACTCCAAGAGTGAGATCGAAGGAGCGGAGCATGAAGGGCGCCTTAGGGGGGTGTGTGCCTTGGATGGCGATGGAACAGTTCTCTTCATGAATGACAACTTTCGCGCACTCACCGATATCGTCATACCCGGTGTAGAAGGCTACGCGCTCCACAACATCGCGCCAGACTCAGAGCTCGTACAACAAATCACCAATCTTCTGCTCACCTCGGACCCCGAGCGAGAGGTCGTCGACGAGATGAGGACCGTGACGAAAAGCGGCCTCGTGCGATTCCTGGAGATCTCTCTCCGCCCTCACCTTGCGGAGGAGCGCGATCGCGTAGCAGGTGGCGTCAAGAAGCCATCCCCTCGAGTGGTGACGCTGCGGGACATTACCGAGCGCCGTACTATCGATCACACACTCTTGAACGAAAAGCGCCTCGAGTCGCTGGAGGCATTTGCGCGCGGAGCATCCGAGAGCTTCTCGGAACTCCTCGAGTCGATCTGCGAGCGTGCCCAGCAGCTTTGGCCCAAGACACCCGAGGGTTCTCAGGATCTCTGTGAAAGTATCGTACAGGATGCCGCGCGAGGACAAAGCATCTCGAATCAACTCCGGGAACTGAGTGCGGCGTTTTACGCCGCTGGACGCTCGCGGGTAGACCTCGGAACGATGGTCCTCGAACGCGCCCCTCTCCTTCAGAAGATTCCGCTCAAAACGACGCCAGTCGTACTCGATCTCGCCCCGGGACAGACGCCGGTCGAGGTCAACACAGCCCTCGTCGCTCACGCCGTTGGACAGCTCATCCTCAACGCCTCTGAATCGTACGGCACTGAGTCAGGTACGATAACGCTCCAAGTAGCTGAAGAGGAGATCGACGAAGCGCTCTCGAACATTCATCCTGGAACCCGGCCCGGAAGATTTGCGCGACTCAGAATCATGGATTCCGGACGGGGAATGCCACCAGAGGTCCTCGCTCATGCAGCAGACCCACACTTCTCGACCAAGGAAGGCTCTGGGCACAAGGGGCTGGGACTCTCAACAGTCTTCGCTATCATGCGGGACCACGAGGGCTTCATGACGCTCGAATCGAAACTGGGTAAAGGCTCCTGCGTATCTCTGTACTTTCCTCTCCGGCCTCACGACTCGAAGTCCGATGAGAGCAGTCAAAGCGCGGAAAATGGCGCTAGCATAGATACAGATTTATCAACCACATCAGAGGACAATCAAGTATGAGTCAGGGACAGATCGTAATCGTTGACGACGACCCCATGATACGCTTCCTCGTACAGGAGTACCTGAAAGCCGCTGGTTTTAGCGTAGAGGCGTTCGAGAGCGGCAAAGAAGCTCTTGCAGCGCTCCCTGCCCTGACCCCCAATCTCGTAGTGCTCGATCTGCAGATGCCCCAGATGAACGGCGTCGAGGTGCTCGAACACCTACGCTCGAATCCGAGCACTGCCGCTATTCCAGTGCTCATGCTTTCAGCAAACGCGGGAGAGGCGCAAACCCTCTCTAGCGTGGTAGCCAATGCATACCTGGAGAAGCCTTTTCAGATGCAGGCACTTCTCGCAGCCGTCGAATCGACGAAGGCGGGTTAAAGCGCTCAGTTACGCGACCTGAGATGCCAGTTGGATCCAGCGCGTCTTACCAGTTGCCGGATCAATATCCGCAAGGACACCGCTGAGTGCCCCTTCCCCTTCTGCAATCTCGTATGGAGCCGGCGTTGGCGAGAGGAACCGCTTCATCGCCACGTGCGAGGCCATGCCGATAACCCCACCGGGATACCCAGTCATTCCGAGGTCTGTAATGTATCCCGTTCCACCGGGAAGGATCTGGGCATCAGAAGTTTGCACGTGTGTGTGAGTCCCTACCAAGAGCGATATCCGTCCATCGACGTATCGAGCCAGCGACAACTTTTCCGAGGTCGCCTCTGCGTGCATATCGCATAACACGATCGCATTCGAATCGGCCCCCATCTCCTCTAAAGCTCGATCAAGCCCTTTGAATGGACAGTCGTATCCACCACTCATGAACACCCTGCCGATGACGTTGCACACGAACACCTTGATTCCGCTAGGCGAGGTCCAACTGCACCACCCTTTACCTGGGGTAGTTTGCTCAGGAAGGTTGAAGGGACGGATACACCACGTTGCATTCTTCGCAAGGAACTCCAGCACTCCCTTGCGCTGAAATGCGTGATCTCCCAAAGTAATCACGTCAACGCCACTCGTGCGAATCTCATTTGCAGTGCCTGCATCTATCCCCGCCCCACCTGCCGCGTTCTCTCCGTTTGCAACTACGAGGTCTATATCGAGAGCGCTCCTCATCGGGCGCACATATTTCTCGACCGCTAGCCTTCCAGGCCTACCAACGATATCTCCTAGGAAGAGAACTCGCATATTACTCCCCTTCGGGGGTGCTGCACTACCATTCATACTGCGTCCTCGCCATCCACAGCTACTATGCCACGCTCATGACAGATCCAATGCATAGGGATATCGTGCGAATCGACGGGGATCTCCCGCAGCAGTTGCATGGACCAACACACACCTATGCGCACCGCACCAGCCAAACGAGGGTCGGCGAGGTAGCGGTCGTAATATCCTCGACCCCGTCCGAGCCTCCGCCCATTCCTGTCGAACGCCAATCCAGGCGAGATGATGGCAACGTCCTCCGACTCATCCGTGTCGAACTCCTCTCCGTAGCCCGGTTCCGGCTGCAAGATTCCTCTAGGTGTCGTCTCCAAGCGAGACGCCCACTCGTCGTCGATACGGTGGAACTTCATAATCCCTGCGTCCTCGACTCGGGGCAGGTACACGGCTCTACTTCTGAGCATCTCTCCGATGAACCCCGCCAGGTCTACCTCTCCCGGAAAGCAGGGAACCCACGCTAAAACGTGCCGAATCGGCTCTTTGGAACACACCTGAATCAGCCGTCCCAAGTGGGCGCACAGCTCGCCATGTGCGGCCATCTCCCAACGTTTGTCGAGATTTGCGAGCACCGTCCGCATCTCACGACGGACCTCTGTTTTGCGTTGTTGACCCATGATCGAAACTTCCGTTGAGACGCCCCCCGCCCGATGATACAATTAAGAGGGACCGCGCGATAAAACTAACAGCAACCTTTGCGAGCGCCCGAGCGAAATGAATCTCGTCAATTTCCGACAGATACACCCCGGTTCGACGCACTCTTTTGCACGACACAGTGAGATTTTTCGGACTTCCCCGGTCATTCCCGGCATCTACATCTATAAGAACTGCAACAGGGACTATAGGGCGTCCGTCAGCAAAGGGAAAGGCTGCGACCCCTGACGACGTCGAACTGCCCGCCTGCAGCGCGGCGATTCCTGATGAGTTCATGCGGTGGGGTTGGTATGGTGCTCGATCGAACCATGCGGCGCGTGTGGTACATCACTCTCCTCTTGACGGCAACGGCTGTCCAACAGGCTCGCGCTCAGGATTTTCTTTCGTGCGTATCCCGCCCCGTTCCCTCCCAGACTCGTCAGTCGGAGTACAAAGTCACCCACGCTAGAGAGATCTTTTTTCGACTGACTCGGGTCGAGGCGTTTTTGAACGACTCCGAGACTCCTCGCATCTCAATCGAACCTAGCACCCGTCCGAATGCCTTTGTACGTGATTCGAGAGAGGTCGTGATTACCGCGCCAACTCTCGATATCGTTGAGAATTCCTCGGAACTCGCTTTCATCCTGGCGCATGAATTGAGCCACATCGCTCTGGGGCATCTCCGTCCTGGCTCCGCCCTTGACGAACTGCAGGCGGACCGTCTTGCTCTGACCCTCGTGCGACGCGCCGGCTTCGATCCGTGCGCGAGTTTGGTTGTCCTAGCCCGTTTCGGCACCCCCTATGCCGCTTCGCTCGAGAGCTTTACACCGCGTCTGAAAGCTCTCCACGTGAGCCAGAACGCCTCGTGTAACGGGCTCCCGCTCCTAACGCCGCATCAGCACTTTACCCCCAGCTCGGCGAGTGCTCTGACCATAGCGCGTCAGAGCCCGCCAGACGCTTCTTTGGCTTTCCCAGGCACTTTCGTTTTCTAAGCGCTCATGCTGCTAGTGCCAAACAACGGGACTCTGGATAAACCCCTGAATTCTCATCCAACCTCTGGCACCGACAGGATCTCCATCATGCATGCAACGCAGCGTGGCTATTACCTAAAGCTTGGATACCAAGCTGCCGACTACAGATAAGTAAGCAGGTCAGCTCGGAGCGCTGCGCGGAGTAACTCCTCTAGTTATTCCGAGCACAGGGGGATTAACAGGGAAGCCAAGGTCTTACTATGAAAGATAATGCCATGCAGATGAGCCCGGCTGAACGGGCACGCGCATCAATTATGGTCGTCGAACCGGAGGCTCTCGAGAGGAACAACCTGCGCACGGCGCTGCGGACCCTCGGCTTTGGAACCGTGACCGAGGCTCCGACCCACGTTGCAGCGCTCGACAAGTTCAATGATCGTAAGTTTTCCCACGTCATCTTCGATGCCAAGAAAACCAACTACCCTATGAAGGAGTGGCTCTCAAAGGTGTTCGAGTACGATGCAACGGTCATCGCCCTACCCGCATCATCGAATCCGAGCGTCGACGACGTGTTCGACCTACTCGTGATAGGTGCCAAAGGCTACCTGGTGAAACCCTTTACGATCGACACAGTGGATCAAGCGGTGTTGATGGCAACTAAGGGTGAGCCGATCGCAGAAGCGGTACTGCAAGCCCGAGATCGCAACGAGGCGCTGGTAGCGATCATGATGTCGAGCTTAGACAAGCTCGCTACAACCTACCGACAGTCACTCCAATTCGAGACCGCCAAACGAGAACTCCCTCGTGCCCTCGCTATGCTCAAGCGCTCTTCCGACCTCGCTCATACCTTCGCCAAAGGAGGCGAGGAAGGGTTGATCGAGGCACTCGAACGCTTCTGTATCGAACGCAGCAAGGGTCCTGCGACCCGTCTCGGGCGGCTCCGCAAACGCCTCTCGAACACACGCGTGACGGACACAGCAGAGCCTTAGAAAAGCGGGACTATCGGCAAAGAGACAAGTGTCTGAACCCCCTTTTTGCTAGTGGCACATCCGAGGCGAAACACACCATAATAGGGTACATGAGGGTTCCCAACACTACCAATCGTTCGAACTCACGCGTCGGCATCCCCTGGCCTGCGTTCCTACTGACTCTGGTCGGTAGCGTGTCGCTTTTCGCCTCGCTTTCGGCGGCGGATACGCTACGTGACGTTCTTTCGTCTCAGGAGCTTCGTCGCCTTGCGGACCAAACCGACGCTCTGCATCGACGGAATGGCCGCGGCTCCCGGGACGAGCAAAGTTTCCTCGTGGGTATCGATCCAAACTCGGAATTTGCTCGAATCTGGCAGACCGGCAAAGGACCAGAGCTACTCCTGACCTGGCTCGGAGTGAACCTTCCGAACTATACCCTGTCAGGTACCGACGCCAGGCGCTCTCGAGAGCACGTCTATGCAAAAACCCTCCTGAAGAATCGCGATGGACAGCGCGTACTTTTAGAGGTGCTTGTTCCTCATCCGACTTATCACACCATGGTGCACTTCAAAACTCTCAGGGCATTCAACCAGTACGAACCACCCACTCTGGAGGCGGTGGCGGAGGAGCAGCTCAATTTCAATCAGGTCACAGGGATGTACTACAGAAGCACTAGTGGCCAGTGTTCCATACTCATAAAGGTAGAGCGCCTGGGAATCGTCAATCTTTCCGTACAACAGTGCGAGTACTCAAACATCATGACCAATATAATAAACTCGCTCGACTTCGAGCGTTTGAACAAGAAACTGAAATCCTAGGCGAAGGAACGTCAGTCAAATCACCCCACCAAGGTCCCGATGTACATCGAGGCCAGGTAGAGAAACAATCCGAATCCGATGCAATCGGTAACGGTCGTCACCAACACTCCAGAAGCGAGCGCTGGATCGAGACGACAGGCTCGTAACATCAACGGGATCAGCGTCCCAGCGCAGGCAGCCGCCAACATCGTTCCCACCATTGATACGGCCGCTATAACTCCGAGGAAGGGCATATCCATCCATACATAGGCACCTAGGCCCACGGCAGCTCCAACCACCACACCGTGAATAAACCCAATGAAGAGCTCTCGGCTCAAGGCGCGCAAGGTGTCGCGAAACTCGATCTCGCCGAGAGCCAAGCCTCGCACGATCAGGGTCAGTGTTTGGGTTCCTGCGTTACCACCCTGTCCAGCAATAATCCCTTGAAAAACCGCTAATACCGCTAACTTTGCCAGGGTGTCGTGGAAGAGGTTCACGACCCACGCCGCCAAGAACGCGGTGCCCAGGTTTATCATCAACCACGGTAGTCTACGTCCGATACTCTTCGATACCGGGCTCCACACCTGGATCTGCCCATCGCTGACGCCTCCGAGTCGAAATATGTCCTCCGTGGCCTCCTCCTCGATAACATCGACGAGATCGGAGCTCTTGACCACACCAACCAACCTTCCTCTATCATCTACGACAGGAAGCAAGAGCAGACGGTAGCGTTTAGAGATCTGTGCCAATTCCTCCTGGTCGGTGGTTACGGGAACCGACCGAACGTCACTCTTCATGATCTTGGAGATAGGCGTCTCAGGAGCAGCCGCTATTAGCTCTCGCAGGGGAACCACTCCTAGAAGCTCCCGGGAAGGACCGACTACGTACAGATAGTAGGGGATGTCCTCCACTGGATGCTCCGCGCGCAGGAAAGCGATCACCTGCTCGGCCGTCATGCTCCCCTCGAGAGCGATGAATTCGGGGCTCATCAGGCCGCCCGCTGTGTCCTCGCGGTACTCCAGGAGGGGTTTTACTTCGAGCGCCTCTTCCATGCGCTCGAGGGTTGAAGCCGCCTGTTCGTCACTCAGGCCCGAGAGGATATCAGCCGCCACTTCCGGGTTCATCTCATCGAGGACTTCGGCCAATTCTTGAGGTGGAAGCTCCGACGCAATTTCGGCGGCGTCCTCTTCCGGCATCTCTTCAAGAATCTCTGCACGTGCCTGAGTGTCGAGCTTGGTCAGGAGCTCTTTCTGCGTCGGCTCGTCGAGATCGAGGAACGCCTCGGCCTGGTCTACCGGGTGCAGAGTCGTGAGTGCTTGGATGGCATCATCGATACGGCCGCTCTCGAGGGCGACCCGTACCTTGCCTAAGATCTGCTCCACGTCCTCTGGGCCCACGCACGAACTCCTTACTACTGCGCACACTGCGGTTCCCCTCAACTACAGTAACAACGCGCTAGGTACAAGGGGTAAGGAACCTGGACCGCGGAGCTTCCGCTCCGCCTACCATCAGCACCACGATCCCTGCAGGAAGCGGACTAGAAAGTCCGCGGTCCAGTTTGCGAACTATCCCTCCGGACCGCGGAGCTTCCGCTCCGCTTGCCATCAGCACCACGATCCCAGCAGCAAGCGGACTAGAAAGTCCGCGGTCCAAGTACTATCGGCCTCCTACCGCCGAAGGCTCGGTTTTGCCCCCTCTTCTGAGAATTATCCCCAAAAACCGAACACTTTAAGCCCCCACCAAGGTCTGCTACACTGCCTCTCGAAACAACAGACAAAATACGGTCATAGTGTATGAAAACCTCTGAACTTCGGCGCCGCTTCATCGAATTTTTCAAAGCGCGTGGACACGCCGTCATCCCCTCGGTCTCGCTCGTTCCCGACAATGATCCGACGACCCTCTTCACCTCCTCGGGTATGCAACCCCTGGTACCGTACCTGCTGGGTCAGGTTCATCCAGAGGGCACCCGTCTCGTCAACAGCCAGAAGTCCTTCCGCGCTCAGGACATCGAGGAGGTCGGTGACAATCGGCACACCACCTTTTTCGAGATGCTCGGAAACTGGTCGCTCGGCGATTACTTCAAGAAGGAGCAGCTTCCGTGGATGTTCGAGTTCATGACCAAGGAAGCGGGATTGGACCCCAAGCGTCTGTACGTATCGGTATTCGAAGGACAGGGTTCGATACCCAAGGACAACGAAGCTATCGAGCTGTGGAAAGAGATCTACAAGACTGTCGGCATCGATGCCAAGGAAGGTGAAAGGATCTTCGCCTATCCGGCTCGAAAGAATTGGTGGTCTCGCGCCGGAGAGCCTGAAAAGATGCCTGCGGGAGAGCCCGGCGGTCCGGACAGTGAGATATTCTTCGAGTTCCCGCAGATCCAACACGACCCGGCCTTCGGAGACACCTGTCACCCCAACTGCGATTGCGGCCGATTCGTCGAGATAGGCAACTCGGTTTTCATGCAGTACAAGAAGGAAGAAGACGGCTCCTTGAGCGAGCTCTCGCAGCGTAACGTCGATTTCGGCGGAGGCCTCGAGCGTATCGTAGCCGCGACGCAGAACGAGTCCGATGTATTCAAGATAGACATCTTCCGCCCCTTGATCGAGCTGTTGGAATCAAAGTGCGGACGGAGGTACGGACAGGACGCAGAGACCACTCGCTGTATGCGAATTATCTGCGATCACGGTCGTGCGGCCACGATGCTGATGTCCGATGGCGCTATGCCGTCTAACAAACAGCAAGGCTACGTCGTACGACGCCTGATCCGTCGAGCGATCCGATTTGGGCGCATCATGAACCTCTCCTCAGGATTCATCGCCGAGATAGGAGCCTCGGTTCTCGATTCCTACGCCGATGCATATCCCCTCACCCCTGAGCGTCGCGCCGAGATCCTCGCTGCCCTCACGCAAGAGGAGAACAAGTTCAACGCGATGTTGGGCAAGGGACTCAAGGAGATCGAGAAGATCCCGAACCTGACCGGAGCGCTCGCGTTCAAATTGTTCGAAACCTACGGCTTTCCGTGGGAGATGAGCGAGGAGATCGCTCGAGAGCGCGGCCAGCAGGTAGACCGCACCGAGTTCGAAGCAGAGTTCAAGCGTCATCAGGATCTCTCGCGCACCTCGGCCAAAGGCATGTTCAAGGGTGGTCTTGCAGACCACGGAGAGGCGGTAGTCAAGCTGCACACAGCAACCCACCTCCTGCACCAAGCGCTGCGAACAGTGCTCGGAACACACGTTCAACAGAAGGGTAGCAATATCACCAACGAACGCCTACGCTTCGACTTCTCTCATGCTCAGAAGGTTACACCTGAGGAGCTCGCGCAGGTCGAGCGGATGGTCAACGAGCAGATCCAACGTGACCTTGCGATCTCGTTTCGGCTGACTACCTACGACGATGCTATCAACGAAGGGGCCCTGGCCTTCTTCGGAGAGCGCTATCCTGAAAAGGTAAAGGTGTACGAGATCGGCGACTACTCCAAGGAGATCTGCGGAGGCCCGCACGTTGAGCGCACCAGTGTGCTCGGTAAGTTCACCATCAAGCGTGAAGAGGCATCGAGCGCTGGGGTGCGGCGTATTTATGCTTCGCTGAGCTAAACTGCAGCGGACGGCGAGGACGCCATCCCTCCTAGGCTCGGCGGTTGCATGAGAGAGGATTCAACTGCTTTCGCTATCAATACCTTTGCGGACAATTCAGGAGGGACGGCGGCCACGCCGTCCGTAAATCACATCCACCGAACTACTCCGAAAAGAGGCTACTCTGCTTGCCTAGCGAGCCCCCGTCCCAAACAGCACCGCCGGAATCGTCCGCACAAGCAGCATCAGATCCCCCGACAACGACCAATTGTCGATGTAATCAAGATCCAGCTTCACCCAGGTATCGAAATCGGAGATGTTGTTCCTTCCACTCACCTGCCATGTGCAGGTGAGCCCCGGGCGCATCGAGAGCCGTCGTCGCGAGCGGCGTTCGTATAAACTCACTTCACCCGGAATAGGCGGGCGCGGGCCTACCAAGCTCATGTCTCCCACGAACACGTTCCACAACTGCGGCAGCTCATCCAAGCTGAAGCGCCTCAAGAATCGCCCGAACGCCGTGATGCGCGGGTCGTTCTTGAGCTTGAAGGCCGGCCCACGCATCTCGTTCACGCTCTTGAGATCGCCCAATGCCATCTCGGCACCATCTACCATCGAGCGAAACTTGAGTATGTCGAAAAGGCGGCCGTTGAGCCCTACCCTGGTCTGACGAAAGATAACAGGACCAGCCGTCGTCTTGACTCCCAATGCAAGAAGGACAAAGAGCGGCGACAACACGATGAGTAGCGCTCCACTGACCGTTACATCGATAAAGCGCTTGAAAACCAATTCCCAGGTATCGCCCGGTGGTGTCTGGAAATGAATCAACGGCATCCCGCCGAAGTAGCTGATCCCGGACTTAATCAGCCCGATGCTGAATAGATCCGCGGCGATCGTTGTGCGAACACCCTGCTCTGCGCACACCAGCACCATCTCTTCCACCTGCGGCATGACATCTACGACGTCTGTGAAGATCACTTCGTCGATGGCGTAATCTTCCAGTGCGGCACACAGAGCGTCGACACCAAGAATGACACGACCCACGCGAGCGACTCCCTGCAGATCTTCCCTGAATTGCTGAATGCTCTGCTCTTGGCGCGCATCGACACAACCAAGATCTGCAAAGCTACGTATGTGGATTCCGAGCTCTGGTCGGGATGATATCTCGAGCGCGAGCTTCACAGCCTGCTCTCCTACCCCGCAGATGATTACGTTACGAAAATTTCTTCCGTGTCTGCGCCAATAACGCAGGAACTTGAGCACCGCGTATCGCTCTATCGAGATCCCTACCGCACACATCATGACGAACAGGGCGATGAACGAACGACTTATATCGATCTTGAGAAGAAACAGGGTCGCTGCGAGAAGCACAAAGACAACTACGCTACTCAGTATTGCGACACGGATGAGTCGCCATACAGAACTCAGTCGCATACTGCCGTACGCCCCCAATAAGTTGAGGGTCACCCCGTAGCCCAATACTGAGGCTACCAAAACCATCACGTAATCCTTGATCGGTGCAAGCTGCGCTCCCTCGAAGGGGAGTCCGAGGTCGAGATCTGCGTTGGCCTTGAGGAGGAGCGTGCGTCCGTAATACGCGGCGAAGAAAGCTGCAACGATGATGAGGTTATCACCGAGACGCTCGAGACGTGATATCAGTCGCCAATTCTGTTTAAGCATAGCGTGCAATCATCGAGGCGAGCGAACCCGCCGCAGACCATCTCTCCTATGGTAGTGAATGCCAGCTGTGTACACAAGCAACCCCGCAAAAAGACACATTATTGGGTGCTTATCGGCTTCCTTTAAGACACCAGGGCAGACCCCTCGTTACACACGTGAACGTGCTCGTAAGCGTACACGTGCCCGAACATCTTGAGTTTTTTGGTCTCATCGTCGAATCGAGTCGGTGCTAACGAGGATAGAGATAACATAAGCCCTCGTTTCAACCTATAAATCGCGTCTTTCCACGTTTACGTGCACGTGCACGTAAACGTGAACGTGAACGTACCCGAACATCTTGAGGTTTCTGTTTCGGGTACGTTTACGTTCAGGTGCACGAGCACGTTCACGTTAGCATACCACCTACTCGTACCCACTCGATTCCGCGAAGACCCAATTAATTTTTCGCGCCTGTTTACGTAGTAAGTCCGAAAATCAGCGCGCTAGAAGGCTTTGCCTCCCTTCCCCAAGATAGGCTACCCTCCCCACATGAAAGTAGTCATACAGAGGGTCCAGAGAGCAAAGGTCACGGTCGATTCCGAGATAGTTGGAGAGATATCGACTGGCCTGTTGCTTTTGGTTGGCTTCGGTAAAGGGGACACCTCTCAAAGTATTCCCGCTGTCGTCGACAAGATCCTCAACATGCGCATCTTTCCTAACGAGCAGGGACGCTTCGACCGATCCCTCCTCGATATCAAGGGTGAGGTGCTCGCTGTCTCGCAGTTCACCCTGTACGCCGACACGTCGAAGGGAAGGCGTCCAGAGTTCTTCGGCGCGCTCGATCCCGCATCTGCTCAGACACTCTTCGAGGAGTTCCTTGAGACGCTACGAAATACCACACCATCAAAGGTAGCTGCCGGTCGTTTCGGAGCGATGATGCAGGTGGAGTTGGTCAATGACGGACCGGTAACGATTACCCTGGAGCAGTAGATCAAGTGTCTAGGGAAGCGAGGCAAAACTTACCTGAGGTCGCACTTTCGAGCATGCCACGTGAACGTGCTCGTGCTCGTAAACGTGCACGTGCCCGAACATCTTGATGTTTTTGTTCCGGGTACGTTTACGTTCAGGTGCACGAGCACGTTTACGTGGTAGAGTCTCAGCTTTTGCCTCGCTTCCCTACGAACTCTCGGTACACGACGGTGAGCGGCTCTAATCGCTCGAGATCGAGCCGACTTGAGGCGATGACTCTGCACTGAGGCACCGAAAGACGGAATTCGGCACCCCTCTCCGTTCGCTTCGCCTCGAAGTGCGTGATGTCGCTCGCCGTTATTGATCTCTCATCTGGGCTGCGCACTGAATCGATATTGAGGTTCTCGAACACAAGCCCCAGGAGCACCGAGGTATGCGGATTGCTGCGCACACTCTCCAGCGACAACCTACTCGCCCGGTCTGCCAGCTCATCGAAGGCAAGTTTGGACACGATAGAGCGAACAGCATAACTCTCCGAATCGTCGCTCCACGAATACACCAATGCCCCGACGGCTGCGCCGCGCGGCAGATACTCTATGCTTCTTCCACTCACCACCACAGGCCTGAGCTCGTGGTCGAGGATCTCTGCGTATACACTTCGGCAGCGAACTTCATTCGCATGAAAAACGGTTGGATGTAGCGTTCGTATCGAGTACTTGCGGAGCTCTGAGACCCCTTCTGATTCCCCGATCTGCACTCTCACATCATCCGCATACCGTGCACCGAGATTTTTCAGGGCTTCGATATCTTCGGGCTCGAAGCGCAAGGGCTGTGATTCGAGCCAGCCAGGCATACCGTTCCGAGCACAACGCATCATGTACACGCCCCGCGTCATCCGATAGGCGTTATCCGATCGGCTCCACGGAACGGCGAGTCCGTCGAAGGCTGATGGCCACGGACCACCCGCGTTCGGATCTCTATCGGGAACGGGAGCTTGCTGGTCGTGGAAGTTGGTCATCTGCAGTGCCCCGTTGTACACGATCTGAATCATGAGGGCGATTGATAAGCCGCATCCGGTGCTTCGGTTCCCCGAAAATCTTGATGTTGTTGTTCGGGTACGTTTACGTTCAGGTGCACGAGCACGTTCACGTGGTAGCGTTGCAGGCTTTGCCTTTCTTTCCTAGAGATGTCAAAAGCTTACCGTCATCCGCCCCGCCATTACCGCATCTGTACCGTCACACACCCCATAACCGTTTCAGTCGTTCCCTTCTGAGCGTAATGCGCTCATGCTCTCGAAGGCAGCGCAGGTTATCAGAGGTCTATGGCGATGCCCCAAACCGGAATAACTCCACGTTCGCAAAACGCCCCCGATCGACCCGGCACCTCGCCTGGACACGACGCGAACCCTGCATCCGCGAACATGGGAACCTCGGGCGCACTCCGCGCAGCCGGAACCGACCTGAGGCGTCAGGTGGCGCCGGACAAGGAAGCTAGCAAGGATAAGACTACGCAGTGTGCGAAGGAGGCGTGTGCCACTGTCGAGCAGTTGTCGGCACAGATCAGACAGACAGATCCATCGTCCACTGAGTTCCAACGCTTACATCAGCAGCGAGATCTCCTCACTCACTGTTTAATCGCAACCGACGTGTACTCCGATGGCACTGCACCCGCTGTGCTGCCGGCACACATCACTAGACTTCGAGGGGCGGCGCTCGAACTTTTTGTTGGATCGAAGCTGACAGATAAGATGCTGGCGGACGACAAGGTCGGCTATTTTAGCTCCCTCTATTTCGACCGCGAATCGAACGTCTTCATCCTGGCGAATAGAGGCACCGAAAATCTCCCTGATTGGATCAACAACGTACAACAGGCACCGGGCTTCAAGTCACGTCAGTACTCGATGGCGATCGAAGCGGCCATAGCGCTGAAACAGGCGGTTCGAGAAAAATATGGTCCCTCCATCGAGGTGGTTTTCAACGGGCACTCCCTCGGTGGCGGGCTCGCATCGGCCCAAGCTATCGTTACCAACTCTCCAGCAATCACCTTCAATGCGGCGGGACTCAATAGACGCACGGTGGAACGCTACGATAGCGCTCAGATCGAAAAGCGAGCACAAAACATCCAAGCATACCGGGTAAAGGGTGAGATACTGACCAGTTTTCAGGATAAAGCGAATGGAGCTCTAGGTATCTTCGGAGACGCCCTGGTACCTGAGGCCCCGGGACGAGGCATAACCATAGATCCCGGCTCGCGCGTATCATCTATACCGGTCCCAGGACTGCACGAATCAACGGCGCGACACAAGATGGGGACCGTGATTCGGGCGGCTGTACGAGCAACCGCAGGCGACGAGCTCAGCCTCCGTCGTTGACGAGGGACAAAAGCCTCAATTATTCGCTCTAGTCGTCGACAATTACTCGGGATACCCTCCTACCATGTTCACGATTCGCGACGTGCAGGGCTTGACCAGCACCTACGTTCCCGGGTGCCTGCGCGCCTCCCATGGAATTGAAGGCGTGGAGGCTGCAGCCAGAACAGAGGAGATCTCCCCAGACGGCGATCCCGCTAGTCGAGCACGTAAGGGGTACATCACGTCCGCGATTCAACGCTACGTCTCACAGGTCGCCCCCGAGAAGACACCGCCGCGTGCGGCGGATATCATGACCTCTCCCGTCCACAGCATCCAACGCACTACCCCGTTAGGTGAGGTGCTACGAAGCTTCTCCGAAAACCGCTTTCGGCATTACCCGGTGTTAGACGAGCAAGGAAAGATCCTCGGCATCCTCTCCGACCGCCTGGCCTTCAAGGAAGCGCTCGCCAACTCGACCCGGCCACGCATCGACTGGCATGAGACCGCCGTTGAAACCATCATGGTAACTCCCGTCCTTACCGCCGCGCCGCACG
Organism: Bdellovibrionota bacterium; assembly: GCA_044351885.1. Taxonomy (GTDB): domain Bacteria; phylum Bdellovibrionota_C; class UBA2361; order UBA2361; family OMII01; genus OMII01. The sequence continues at coordinate 27,188 of JBILEW010000008.1, read as the reverse complement.
TGCCTATTCGCGAGATAGCACGGGTACTCTTGGAAGAGCGTATCGGATGTATGCCAGTAACAAATGATACCGGCGAGCCGACCGGAATCATCACGCGCAGCGACCTTCTACGGGCTATTGTGTTGTTCACTGCGCTGGAGCTGCGCATCTGAGTTCTCAGCCGGTCGCAGTTCGACATGACGCAGCCCAGTCCTTATCACCCCACCCTTGTTAGCGCCCCGTTAGGCCCATGGGTATACTTGGTTAGTTTTCCGTTAAAGCGCTATGGGGACACAGTTAGCTACTTGTTAGAGGATAGAATTCTGACACTATCCGCCGTGCTCGCCGAGCGCGGCGGGTAGCGTGAAGGGCTCATTGAACGATACGGGGAGGAGCAACAACCATGTCGCGTGCGACCAAGGGATACACTGGGGAGAACTATCGAAAACCGACGTGCCTTGGATGGTATCGCCGCATCACCGCGCGCTCTCTCATTACGCTCCTAGCAGCCTCGATGGCCCTCACGAGTGCAGATGCTCAGACCCCTACTCCTAGTGCGCCTGACGTCGGCGCATCAACGACCACCAAAGCTTTTAACGTCGGCGATGCCCTTGAGAACCTCGGGCGGGTCTACAAAGACGACAAGAATGAATACTTGCAGGAAGTGTGGCTCCTGGGCCGTTACCACGGTCAGTATCACTGGACCGAAGCATCCACGGGAGAGGACGACGGCTACGAGACTCGTCGCTTCCGATTGGGCGCCCAAGCCAAGGTGTTCAAGAAGGCGACCCTCCACGCACAGATGGTGAGCGGCAGTGACATCCAGCCCTTTTACAATGGTTTTACGGAGCTCTGGGCGCAGTGGGCATTCAGCCCGGAGATAGCGCTCACTGTCGGTCAGCAGAAAAACCGCTTCACACACGATCGAAACGTGTCTAGTCGCTACCTCAACTACCTCGAGCGCGCGATGCTCACCAACATGTTCGCAGTGGACTACACCCCGGCGGTGACCCTGCAGGGGAAGGTCGATAAGACCTCTTACTATACGGGATTTTTCACCAACGCCACCGGCCAGAACATGGGCGATGCTTTCACCGATTTCAATTCGGGGTACTCCTTCCTGACTCAGGTGTATCACGAACTAGGAAACGCCTTTGGGGTAGAGAGCGCAACTCTCTACGGCTCGTACCTGCACAGCGATGCCAACGACAACGCGACCAACATGGACCGCTTCGAGGACGGCGTGTCGGGAGCGCTGATCCTTACTGATGGTCATGCTTCCTTGGTTGCCGAAATAACGGGTGGGATCGGAAGCGACACCGGAAACGCAACGGGTCTCAACCTCCAACCTACGTACTTCTTAAACCACTACCTACAAATTGCCACTAGGTACCAGCTCGCAGGTTCCAACAACGACGAGGGCCTTCAAGCACAGCGTCGCTACGAGCGTGAGGCAGGTGTTGGCGCAGGAGACCTCTACCAAGCTGGATACGTCGGACTGAATTACTACATCGCCAAGCACCGATTGAAGCTCATGACCGGTCTCGAGTACGCCAACATGAGCGGCCAAGAGGCCTGGACAGCGAGCACGATGGTGCGCTTCTACTTCGGACCACATTCGGGTGGCGCTTTCCCGATGAACGACATCCTTCCGCACGAGTCGGATTAAGGATTCGAAGAGCACGCCGCGGCCGGCTTCTGTGCCGTTATGAGATACCTATAGGCGAAGTGCCGTAGAATCGGCACTTCGCCTAACCAGAGGTTGAAGCGACACAGAAGCTGACTCCAATTGAAGAGAGGATTGGGAAGTAATCCGAAGCCGCGCACGCTGATGTCGACGAATCCAGCATCTCGAAGAGCGCGCACCAGATTGCGATACGAGCACTGCACGATCCCCTTCTCTACCTCCCACTCCCGGCGGTACAGTCCAAGATAGAGGTACCAAGACAAGTTACCCGCCCCCGGCTCGGAAAAGGACAAGCGTCCACCATCTACGAGAGCGTCACGGAAATGGCTCAACGTATCGTCGAGATCCACGTGATGAAGGACATCAGTTCCGACGATAGCATCCGCGTACGGCTCCCTCGGTAACTCGGTCCTGGTTCGGAGCTGTGGGAGTCCAAGACGCTCTGCGTTCTGCTGCAGCGCTGCGAGCGACACCTCACTCAGGTCGACCGCTTCAACGGAGTGGCCTTTTCGGAGGAGATACAAGCAGCAGCGCCCGGTTCCAGCCCCAAAGTCTACGACCAACTTGTCATGAGGCACAGCACCTATCGCTTCGGCCAGACCCTCCAGCTCTAGTTGGGTATGCAACTCTGAAATCTCAAGGCGGTCAGCAGCATACTGGTTCGCCAGGGCATCAAAGTGCTCACGCTGGGCTGTTTGGTCGATAACTATACGATTGCGCATATATCAATTGAGACGATGTGCTCCTCTAAGGGCGCACATTCCCCCCCTTTTAATCCTTTTGCCAAATCACCACGATCTGCAAGCTACTTGGCGCCCCCACTTCGCGAAACCTCCCGCAACCATTGCAGCCGTTCCTTGATCGTTTTCTCGTTTCCACGGTCGCTCGGCTCGTAAAACGGCCTTCCGGGGACACTCTTCGGGAGGTACTCGACACCGGGCGCATAACCGTACTCCTGGTCGTGCGGATAAACGTACCCATCACCGTATCCCAAGCCTTGCATCAAGCCGGTGGGAGCATTGCGCAAGTGCAGCGGCACCGCCGCCTCTGGCGAGCTTTTTATCGATGCGAGAGCGCGGTTCAATGCCACGTAGCTGCGATTGGATTTCGGCGCAGTCGCGAGATAGGTGATACACTGCGCTATCGGAATCCTCCCCTCCGGAAGACCTACCAACTCATAGGCTTGCAGGGTCGAGATCGCTATCTGCAGCGCGCGTGGATCGGCGTTTCCTATGTCCTCACTAGCGAAGATAACGAGTCGTCGAATGAGAAAGCGCGGATCCTCTCCGCCATCGAGCATGCGAAAGCCCCAGTAGAGGGCGGCATCGGCATCAGAGCCTCGCAAGCTCTTGATGAACGCCGAGGCGATGTTGTAGTGCTCCTCGCCATCGCGGTCATAGACAGCATGGCCGGACTGCGCCAAAAACGCGCGCACGGCATCCGTACCGCGGTCTGATGATTCCTCTGTCGCGTATGAAAACGCCTCCAGCAGATTGAGAAGTCGCCGACCATCGCCTGCACTCGCCTCCTCGAAAAGAGCGCGAGAATCCTCGTTCAGCTCGATACCGAGTGCTCGTTCGCCACGGACACACACCTTGGCCAGCGCTTCTCGCCCGAGCGGTTTGAGGACCACGACCCGTGCCCTCGAAAGGAGCGCCGAGGTCAGATAGAACGAGGGGTTCTCCGTCGTTGCCCCCACCAAGGCGATAGTCCCCGCCTCGACGTGCGGCAGAAAGGCATCCTGTTGCCCTTTGTTGAAGCGGTGGATCTCGTCGACGAAGAGTAACGTCGGTCGATCGAGTTTCTTCGCGCGATCGACCACCTCACGAACATCTTTGACGCCCGAGAGCACCGCCGAAAGCTCCACAAACTCGCACTCGTACGAACGCCCGATCAACTTTGCAAGGGTCGTCTTACCCGATCCCGGGGGTCCCCACAAAATCGCAGAAGGAATACGCCCCTTCCCCGCTCGTAGCTGCGCCACGAATGACGGGTCAAGCTGCTCGATCCCGAAAAACTCATCGAGCGAAGATGGGCGGAGGCGCTCTGCGAGTGGAACTTGGCTCATATTCTACTGAGGAAAGACGTAACGTAACGGAATCCGTCTTCGAATTGGCGTAAGGAGAAGGATTCGTTTGGCGCATGGATCTGGTCCTCATCAAGGCCGAACCCGACGAGCAACGGCTCGGCACCGGAGACCTCGCACAGGAGCGGAATGATAGGAATGCTCGCTCCCTCCCACAGGAAGATCGGATCGCGATCAAATGCGGCCGTGAGCGCCTCGCGCGCTTTCCGAATCACGGGCGAGTGCGTCGACACGAGCAACGCAGGACCACCCACTCGCTCCTCACACGCCTCCACCCGAACCCCTTTGGGAGCGAGCTTCTTCAAGTACACGGTGACTTTGTCGAGTGTGCTTCGCGGATCCTGCCCTGCGACGAGCCTCATCGAGAGCTTGGCAAATCCGTACGTAGGGATAACGGTCTTACTACCTGATCCTTGGTATCCGCCACCGATCCCGTTTATCTCCAAGGTCGGCCTGAACCCACGCCGCTCGACCACCGAGAATCCCTTCTCGCCCCCGTGGAACTCCGTTCCGACCACCTTCGACATCGCTGCAACATCGATAGGCGCCGCATTCGCCAGAGCTTTGTCTTCGGCTGGTATATCGGCGACACCGTCATAGAATCCTGGAACAGCCACGGAACCGTCCGGTGCATGCAACGCGGCTACGATAGAGGCGAGCGCCTGAAGTGGATTGAGTACGATACCGCCGTACATACCAGAGTGAAGATCAACGCTCGGGCCGTGCACTCGAAGCTCGAAGTGTGCGATGCCACGCAATCCCATCGTGACGGTCGGAGAGTCAGGAACGAGCATCCCGGTATCGCACACCATCAGCACATCGGCGGCCAGCTTCTGGGACAAGCCACGCAGCCCCGCGTGCATAGCCTCACTTCCGCACTCCTCCTCCCCCTCGAGCAGGATCTTGATCGTCGGAAGAGCCACACCAGAGGCGCGTAGCGCCTCTATGCCTTTCAAAAAGTAAAATACCTGCCCCTTGTTGTCCTGTGCACCACGTGCATACAGACGTCCGTTGCGGAGCGTCGGCTCGAATGGCGCAGTTTCCCAGAGATTGAGGGGATCAACCGGCTGAACATCGTAGTGTCCATAAAAGAGCACTACCTGCTTCTTCGGATCTCCCGGGAGCACTCCGTACACCAACGGCTTGGTTGCAGTAGAAAGGAGCTCTGCAGAGAAGCCCAGGTTTTTCAGATGCGAGACCAGCCACTCGGCACACTCGACACACTGTCCGTTATAGTTGGGGTCGGCACTGATGCTCGGGAAGCGTAGGAAGGTTTTCCATTCCTCGAGGAAACGCTCCTGGTGAGTCGTGAAATAGGTTCTGAAAGTGTCCATAGTAGCCATGTGTCTTGTAGGCAATTGCTCGAGCCGAGTATCCTCGTACTTTGCCTCAGATGACCGGAAAGAGGAAATCGTAAAAGCTGCGTGTGCCCCTGAAAGGGCGCCCGAGGCGCGGCTCCTCGCAGAGCACGGGACACCCGAGAAAAACGCGCGGATTGCGCAAATCTCACCGTTGCGCTCTGGGCTCTCGGATGTAAAGATTCGGCCACATCAACGATGTTATTTGTTAAGAAAACCCTTATGCACAACCTACGACTGAGATTTTTCTCATCCATCATCACCCTCACCCTCGTTTCCTCCGTAACGCTGACCGGCTGCTCGTGGTTCAAGAAAGGCAGCGGCGACGGGGATGGTAGCGAACTTTCGGAATCTGACCTCGCAGCTCAACGCGATGGCCGGTTTGGATCGGGGTCGATCCCCTCAGCCGAAGGTAACGGCCTCTTCAGGGACGTGCCGTTCGGATACGACTCGTACGCCATCGAAGACGATGCTCGAACAGCTATCGAGGCCAATGCGCAGACCCTCAAGGATACCCCTGACATGAAGATTACGGTCGAAGGGCACTGCGACGAGCGCGGTACGGTCGAGTATAACATGGCGCTCGGTGCCGAGCGTGCACGCGCAACGAAGAACGCGCTCGTAGCACTCGGCGTCCCTTCATCACGTATCAACACGATAAGCTACGGCGAGGAGATCCCCCTTGATCCCGGCCACAGCGAGAGCTCGTATGCGCGTAATCGCAGAGCACATTTCTCGGCAGGCCAGGATGCTCCACAGGCAGCTCTGGAGACGGGAACAACTCGATATTGATCTACAGGGTCAACGGAGGGCAACCTTGCGAGGGTTGCCCTCCATGCAAACCGCTAGAACCAGCCAGGGGCATACGCCCAGGGTGTCGATACAAAACCGAGACGGGCTCACCTAGATCTTTCCAACCGCTCGACAAAGCTCTTCACTCCGTCGAGGGTTGCTTCCAGACCCCTTCCCCCAATCTGAAACCCCAGGTACATACCTGCTGCGAAGATCAATGCGAAACGCACTAACCTCATAAGGCTCTCCCCAAAAAATGCGAGCAAAACCGGATGGTCATGAGGATCAACCTCCTCACCCCATCCATCGGTACCCGAGCGCTCCCCTGGCTCTTCAACGCGGGAGGTCCAAGCGTACGCCCGCATCTCCCATCATTAGAAGATGTGTCATACGCGCTAACGGTGCGCTCTGCGATGCCTGAGGCATTCTCGCAAGCTATCAAAAATACTAACCAAAGTACGCTGTTCTTCAGACAGCATATTTCGTTTTGTTACACGCAGTGCGTGATGCAGAATTCCCTGTGTTGCATGGGTCCGTCTGGCGGCAGCGCGCGAGGAGACCACGGCATGCATAGTAGATACTCAGTACGCGGGAGGACGTTATGCCAAAGACTCTGGAATTCGAGACATCCTCCGAACTCAAGCGAATTTTCAACACCGAGCTGGACGGGTGGCGTAGGAAACACAGGCTGTCTCTCGATGCTCTAAGCCGGCGCTGTGGTGTCTCTCAGTCCTATCTTGCACACATCGGTAGATACGGTCGGATACCGAGTAAGCCGGTGCTGATCCTGTTGGCGCTAAACTTCGAGATGGCCGATCCGCACTCCCTCTTTCGTGCCTCAGGGCTAAAAGACCCGTGGCCCTTCGAAGGCCCCCTCTCCCTCAGCCGCAAAGAGGAGCAGGGAGAAGGGTTCCTGAGTGTGAAGCTGGACATGGGCGGCTTCGTGGACGCGATCCGTAGCGTGGTGCGCACCGAATTGAAGCCGCGCACCCTGCATACCTTACTCGGCGGGCGGCCGCTTAAGATCGGAGTCAACCCCACACAACCGTGGCTTTTCGACCGAACCCCCGCCGGAGAACTCAGCTTGACGCAGGGGATCGCGGCCGATCTGTTCCGCATGCTGCAATCGTCGCTTCAGTGCGAGATCGAGACGATCATCACCCCTTTTCCCAGGTACATCGACAAACTTTCCACCGGAGAGATCGATATCTACGGACCGATGATGTCGAGCCCGCATGCGCGCTCGAACATCCTCTTCTCCCTGCCGGTACATCGGCTGGGGATGTCGGTTCTGTTCCGCGAGCGATCAAGCCAAGGGCTCCCCGAACTCGCCCCGCCGACGAGCATCGAAGACCTGATAAACGCCGAGTATCGGATCGCTGTCATCCGCGATTCGCGGGCTCACTTGGTCGCGAACACGCACCTCAAACGCTCGGACAGCGAACTTCTGTTGTGCACCAGCGACGAAGAGGCGATCGACCGGATCACCCTCAAGGGGGTGGCCAGACCGGCGCACATCTTCCTTTGCAACTCCGTACTCGCCCATCACATTCACGCAGAGCACCAGGACCATCTAAAGCTCATCTTCGCCTCACCGGAGACGCTCATCGACATGTGCGACAATTCGTTCGCGATCCGCCCGGATTGGGCAGACGCGCTTCCGGCGATCAACAACGCGATCCGTTTCATCATGAGTGGTGGTGGACTGCGAGAGCAGATGGAGAACCTGTTGGGGAAACGGTTCAAGGGCTTGGTGGAGCTACCTACCTACGCAGGCAGCCGCGCAGAACGACGCTTCGATGGTGGGCGCGACAAGCGAGTGGCGTAGGGAAATGGCCAAAAGGAGCTTATTCCCTGGTAGATATTACCTCTCTAAACCACAGAACGTTAAACTTGGCGTGTATTCTAAGCTGCCGTCCTACCCGCGTTGGTTGAAATGCTTCGTCTCCGAGGTGAGAACGGCGAGCGGACCGCGGACTTTCTAGTCCGCTAGCGTTTGGGATCACGACGCTAACAGCAAGCGGAGCGGAAACTCCGCGGTCCAGGGTCTCCCTCCCTTAGTGCAGTGCACTTCTGAGACACCTCATCTCGAACAGCGCAGGTAGGCTACCTCCTGACTGCATATGAAAGTGCGCGGAGCTGTCGCTTTGGGAGGGAGCAAGGATTTCGAGCAACGCTTGCGAGCACCGGCTTAGCGCGCACGTCAGGTGGGGGGATGGGTCGCTTTGAGAGGCACCATGTACTGGACACATCTATCAATAGGTATATAACCCCTTCCGACCCTCGGGGGGCTATCTCAAGCGAGAAACATCAGATAGTTAGGGTGGTAGCAGGAAAAGTCTACCCTTTCCTATCCACTCATTTGATTGACCCGGCTCGATACATGTATGCTGTCTGGCGGTACGAGGGCTCACGATGGCGAATAAGCTTATAGATACTTTGAGGTTACCGGACGGTTTGCGCGGCTTGGAGCTCTCGGCTCTCGAACAGGTCGCGGCTGAACTGCGCGACGAGCTGATAGACACGGTCAGTGCATCCGGTGGCCATTTCGCTTCGAGTCTCGGGGCTACCGAGATCACGGTGGCGTTGCATCACGTCTTCGATACCCCCAACGACCGCCTGATCTGGGATGTCGGTCATCAAGCTTACATTCACAAGATGCTCACCGGTCGTCGCGCCGAGATGGGAAGCATTCGCACCCGCGACGGTTTGTCGGGCTTCCTCAAGCGCTCAGAAAGTCCCTACGACGCATTCGGAGCTGGACACGCAGGAACCAGCGTGTCAGCAGGTGTTGGCATGCGGGTGGCTCTGGATCGGATAGCACCGGAGCGTTTCGTCGTACCGATCATAGGCGATGGCTCCCTCACCTCCGGGATGGCTTTCGAGGCTATGAACCACGCTGGCGATCTGAGCCTCAAGCGTTTCATCGTCATACTCAACGACAACGAGATGTCGATCTCGCAGAATGTGGGGGCGCTGAGCTGGTTGTTCTCGAGAACCGTGACGGGCGAAACGGGCTCGCGGGCTCGCGATAAGTTCAAGGACCTCTACCGTCGCGGATACGTCCCAGAGCTGCTCTACAAAGCGATCGACAGAGCCGAGGAGGCGACTCAGAGCTTCTTCTCCTCCCCTGCAATGCTCTTCGAAGCCTTCGGATTCCGGTACATTGGACCGGTAGATGGACACAACCTCCCTGCCCTGGTGCAGGCGCTTCAAAACGCCAAGCGCCAAGATATTCCGGTTATTGTTCACTGCCGCACCACGAAAGGAAAAGGCTACGAACCTGCCGAGGAGGATCCGATCGCATGGCACGGGGTTACCCCCTTCGACAGATCTAATGGTCAGTTCAAAGCCGCCAACGCTCCGACTCCCCCGAAGAAACTCCCTAGCTACACCGGAGTATTCTCCGAGGTCCTCACGACGCTTGCTCGAGAGGACAAGAAGATCATCGCCATCACCGCAGCTATGCCCAGCGGAACAGGTCTCGACAAGATGGCCGCCGAACTCCCCGAGCAGGTGTTCGATGTCGGCATCTGCGAGCAACACGCGGTGACCTACGCCGCTGGATTGGCGTGCGAGGGCTTGCGCCCTGTTGCAGCGATCTACTCGACCTTTCTGCAGCGAGCCTATGATCAGGTAGTCCACGACGTATGCGTTCAGAATCTACCGGTCACCTTCGCAATCGATCGAGGTGGCGTGGTCGGTAACGATGGAGAAACACATCAGGGAGTGTTCGACATTGCATACCTGCGAACCATTCCCAACATGACGATCATGTCACCGAAGGACGAGAACGAGCTTCGTCACATGGTGTACACCGCGGTGAATCACAACGGACCCATCGCGGTAAGGTATCCACGCGGAAACGGGGTTGGCGTCGAGATCGATCCAGAGCTCCAGCTTTTACCGATAGGTCGTGGCGAGGTCGTGCGTCGGGGTACGAGCGTGCTGCTCGTGTGCTTCGGCCCGATCATCCACAACGCGCTCGCCGCTGCTACGAAGCTCGAAGGCGAACGGGGCATTACGTGTACAGTCATCAACGCCCGCTTCGCCAAGCCGCTCGACACCGAGCTGCTCGCGAAAGAGCTGCCGAATTATCCTCTCGTCTGTACCATCGAGGATCACGCGCTCGAAGGAGGCTTCGGTTCGGCGGTAGTAGAATTCGCAAACGACAACGGTATCGAGTTGCAAGCGCCGATCAAACGCATGGGGGTCCGCGACGAATTCGTTCCACACGGCAGCCAAGCCGAGCAGCACACCATGAACGGCTACGACGTAAAGAGCATTACGGAGTGCGTCCTCGCTCACGTGAAGGCGAGTAAGCTGGTGGCGTAAGGGACGCCTTACGCGTCTAGTGGCCACTGTGGACCGCGGAGCTTCCGCTCCGCTAACTGATGGCATCGTGACTAAAGCAGAAGGCGGACTGGAAAGTCCGCGGTCCGATCACCCTCCAGTGTTTCTCTCGGACAGCGCACGGTAGTAGTGTCCTGGGAGTTGGCAGGGGAATTTCATCAACCGCATCCTCGTCGCGGACGTTCAAAATCCGGAAGGTGTTCCGGAGCTGTTCGAGGCACTGGATTCGACTCTGGTTTTGGGCTTGAACGACGGCCTGGCAGTACGCACGGACTGGTTCTTGGTGGAACACTCGCCGGATCGGATGGCGTTAGAGGCACTGCGTTGGGGATTTTGGCGGGCTTTGCAGGTTCAGGGGCGTCAGTATTCGGCGCCGGCTTTGTCTCTGGTGCCGGTTCCGTCTCCGTAGACGCGCGCGCCGGGAAGTTCACAGACTCGAGCGCCGGGATTTCAGTTGAGTTTCCTACTGCCGTTATTGTTGTCATATCTCCCTCAAAATGCCTGAATTACCAGTTCGGCCCGCTTATCAAGTCCGGCCTGCTGAAAAAAGTTTACGATGTCATTCCTTGTCCCTTCCGCAGCAGCAGACCTTTGTCCGAGCGAGCGCATCGCCTCGATTGTATCGCTGCTCAGCGGCAGGAATCGCTGTTGGGTTCCATCCGCATCTGTAAATGTGTATTGGCGCCACGACGGAAAGTCCGGATTCACGAATGCCAACGCAAGGTCATGACCACCGGCATGCTCGAGAAGATGCTCTAGGTGGTTGACGAAGTTTTGATATCCACGTGAGCGATGGGCTCCGATCAATTTCGGTTTCTTGCCATCAGTCTGGACCCATGCCGAGGTCGGTTCGCTGTCAAACTTCCATTTACGAAACTCGTCTTCGAATCCGATTAATTCATTCAGGAGAGAATTGACGCTGTCGAAATCGCCAGTTGTCGTAAACGAGAGCGGGTTCTTACCGACGGAAAAAACTCGCGGAAACGGAGCCAAGAGATCGGCTTCGGAGTATGTGCGAGCTTCGGCAGCGCTGACAAAATAGGCGGTCTGAGGGAGAAGGGCTCGTCCGAACTCGGGTGAAGAATTACGAACGATTAGCATCCCCTTCTTCGGATTATGCACCAGAAGATAGCCCTGGCGCATGATGACGGTGGTCTTAGCATCGAATGAGTACTTCCGCTGTTTGCCTACACTGTCGAATGCTTGATACGAAAACTGCTTCGTGCCGGGACGAAATAGGATTTGAGAGCCGAACTGAGAGTTCCATGGGCCTTTCTCAGCTTCGCGGCTGAAATGAACGCCACCAAAATCTTCGAGGAGCGAAGGATTGCGGATTTCATTGTCTCCCGACTGCTTTGTACCCTGCGCGTCGAAACGCCAGCGAGAGAAGGAATAGGTCTGGCTGCCGATGCGCGAGAGCGCCCAGTGCTTCTTGGACTCATCTATTCCCCGCGTCGGAGTTGTTTTCTGGATATATCTCCAGACGGCGTTGTCGGAGAGGTTCTTCTTTCTGGGTTCGGCCGGGTCGTTTAGCAGGATAAGGAGGTCTGATTCGTTGTGATGACCCTGCGTGGCTCCTGACATGCGTATCTTCTCGAGCAACTGTCCAAGGGGTCGTTCCTTTGGCTTTATGTAGAGCATGTTCGAAGCGATCTGGTAGAAGGAGAGCCCCATCTGGCCAGTCGAGCGGTCACTGACCTCTTGGAGCGCCTCGCTGAAGAGGTAAAACTGGTATGGGGAACGGAGTCTTTTGAAAAGCTCGCACGCTTCGCGGAAGGCAGGGTCGCTCTCAGTTTGAAGCCGCTGAAGTGCGATTCTCGTGAGGTCATCCTGGCTTACCTCTTCTCCAGTGCGAGGAAGGATGTACTTCACTTGCGAGTCGGTAAAGATACGGGTAGTGCCGATCGCCAGAGCTAAGTCGACTCCAGCTCTGTGCGCTTGAATCAGAGCAGCACCGAGCAAAGTAAGTCCACCTTCTACGGGGAAGTTCGGATCTGCTCCGAGAGCGACAAGCTCCTTGAGCGTTTCAGGCGAGAAGCCTGCTCGGTGAGCCAGTAGGAGTAACGGCGGGGTGTCCTTGTGTGTCGCAACAACATCCGATTGGAGACTTGCACCGCTTGATCTCAGTAACCCAAGAACCCTTTGAAAAGCCTCCTCTGCGGACTGCACTACCGGAGTCTTTGACGCTTGCAAGTCAGTTGACACCCGGCCCTGAGCAGGGGATGGCGAAACATTCGATTTCTCGAGCGCCTTCCTGACGGCAGGGCTTGCCACATCAATGAGCCGCTTGCCGGATGGAAGCGGGATATTTGGGTCTGCGCCTAATTGGATAAGGGCTCTGATTCGGCCAGCGCCGTATGCTGCGGCAACGTGAAGCGCTGTGAAGCCCTCCGACGATACGTGATTAATGTCAGCACCACCTGCGATAATGGCTTTGATGTTTTCCATTCCGCGCGCATAATTCGCTACCGCTTGCATGAGCGGTGTTGCCTTTATGAACTGACGTCGGAGAAATATCTCTTGCTTGTGATGACCTGAAGTGATGTCTGTCTTTTTCTCGAGTGTGACACTTGCACCGAGCCGAATAGCGGTTCGTATGCTTTTACCGCGATCTTCAGAGACAAGGATCAGGGGAAAAAAGGACTCACCCAAACCATTGATGACTTTTTCTCCGATGCTTATAACCTGTGCGGCACTCAGATTTTTGTAATCTCTCTCGTCGTAATGATTCCTCTCGACTAAACTTCCGATCAGATGGAAATTCCGGACATGAGGCAAACAAAGAAGCTTTGCAACGTCCTCGTGACTGAGCGCTTGGGGTGTGTTCTCTCCCTTAGTCTTTGCATTACCTCGGTCCAGCATATCATCATGCTCCGCAACTACAGGCGCGGATGGTATTCATGCTGAGGATTGTAGTCAAACAATGGGAAACCTGGGATATGGCGCTCATAGAAGGCGGGAGAAAAAGGTGAGCGCATCTGTTGGAAATAGAAGCTACTAGTGGTGGTTTGTGAGCAGAGGAAGAGACCTAGAAGCGAAACGGTGGAGAACACAGCTGAAGATTAATCAAGTTACCGGACCCGATGGACTTGCGCCTTCTGCATCTTGCGCGCTTCCGCTCCGCTAGCTATTAGCGTCGCAACTAAAGCAGGAGGCGGACTAGAAAGTCCGCGGTCCGTTTCTGCCTCCACCGGACCGCGGAGCTTCCGCTCCGCCAGCTATCAGCATTACGACCCTAGTAGAAGGCGGACTAGAAAGTCCGCAATCCGATCGCCCCCTTCCCTTCTGTAGCGGCTCCCCCCCCCGGCGTTCTCGAGGTGTCTACAAGTTAAACAGCGTCGATAACCACTACAGCCATCCCCAACAACGCTCTCTGTATATTCAAGCACTTACAACTGGCACAGCCCCTGCAAATCCCTAAGAATCAACCCTGCGAAGAACTCTGAAGCAAACTCGGGTTTTGTGCAGATAGGTGTTCAAGGCACTACTCTGCACGTCATGGGTTGAGGATGTAGCAAGCACTTTTCGGAGTACCCTAAGTTATGAATTGGTCACAGGGCGGAGAATTTACAAAGAGCCTCTTGAGCCTTCAATTGCAACTTCAAACCCTTCTCGAAGGGGTCGGCGGAGAGGGAACTGCGAGTTTACTCGACGGTCTCGCAAAGCTTTCGGAGACTGAGCGCGCGCTCGTCATTCCAGTTATCTCGCAGGTCATCGGACGCATCGTAAACGGCGAGCAACGTCTCGCAAGTGAGGAGGACAAGCGTCTCAAGGAGTTCGAAGACTCGCTCTTCGAGAGTGTGCTCGCAGCAATGGGAAATACCCAGAAAGATAGCTCTGCCAATTCCGACGAAGGGAAACCTGAGAATTCAAAGAAGCTCGCTGTCGTACCCGGAGGCAAATCTCCGTCCGAGCGAGTGACATTCAAGAAGCCGGTCAGGATCCCAACCTTGATTGATCTCGCTAAGGCTCGCGAGTCGCGCCGTCAACGGACGCAGTCTCCGCACGAGTCGGCGTAGAGGGTCTCCTGGTACATCGCATCTCTACGGCACCCCCCCTAGTAATGACGGCGACAGCCACTAGGCGCTGTGGGTTCGAATCGAGGTCGCTATAGACAAGCAAAGCACGAGAGCGCCCAGATTGTGTCTCAAACGATACGTTAGAGATACTTCCGGATACATCGAGCGAGCCTCACGTGACTAAACTCCTAGGATGAGATATTACCCCTCTGCAATGAAGCCTAGCCTCAATCTTGAGGCTCGTTGAGAGGTGTTACATGCAAGTTTTAGAAGGTATATCGAATTTTCTGAAAACCTGGTGTGGCGGAGCTCGTATGCCACAGGTGGAGGCATGCGCTCCGACTCACACATACACCCCTGACGAGTTGGAAGCATTCATCGACCACTCCCTCAACTCTCAAGACCGATTCGCTCAATCCATGCTGTTCGCGAATGACATGGAGAACATGTTTGCGCGGGCGAACATCCGTTCGAGCTTGAGGATCGCACAGATGAATCTGAGCGTCTTTCGCGCAGGACTTGAAAGCTCTGGACACACCGGAACCTGCTTGTGGTTCGAGACAAGCGAAACTCCCCAAGCGATACGGTTCGCGGGGCAGGTCCTCGACTGCAGCGCAGACGAACGTGGGGAACATCTTCAAGTCTTCCACCAAGGAACGAAGATCGGCGATGTCTACGCCATGCATGGCTGGGTTGGCCCGACCCCCAAAGTCATCGGATGGCTCGCGATGATAGATATCCAAAAGGTGAACGTGACTTCACTCGCTTGAATCGCTCGCACGAGGCGTATCTCGCGAAATGTACATCCCCACCCCAATCACGAGGGCTGTCATAGCAGCGTTCGCTCCCGCTACTGCAACCAAGGACCAACTCTGATGAACGCCGAGCGTCAATCCGAATGCAATCGTACTGACGTCCTTCATCACATTGAGAGTTCTCGCCCTTAGAGACAGAGCTCCGATGCGTCGCTGCTTCAGAAGAAGCCAGAGCTGGTGAATCTGCCCTCCCACCAAGACCACGCCGGTGCTCACAACAAGAACCTGCAGGGAGTGTATGAAGTCACGACTCACACCGGGGAAAAGAGCCGTACTCACGAGGCCGGATACAAACAACCCTCCCGCGAGGGGCCCCAGTAGTGGAACGACGCCATCGATATGGTCACGTCGAAACTCCCACAACAAAAGTATCGCAAGGATGCATGCCGGAATTCGACTCCAGAAGATGTAATGAGCAAAGGGGACGGTCGCAGTGCTGAAAATGAGAAAGGAAAAAAAGGCAGCGAATGCCCCCACGACCGCAATCACCGACAAATTGTCTGTAGCAACCTCTGCGGTTTTCATCTGGGCGATAGCTCGACGGCGCACACGAACTAGTCGAAGCTGCACATAGACCGCTGAGATCGATAGGACGAACAGCGCTGCTTGGAGAATGCCGGTAATGTGGTACTCGACTGACATAGAAGAGATTCAGAAAGGCATGTTGTCCAGTGCGATTGAGTTTAAGGCAGGTACAATTTCCAGTGCTGGAGCCCGAAGCGAGCGCGCACTGGGGACCGTCTGCCTTCACTCGTTACACTATATACCCATGGTGGGATTCAAAAAATGAAAAGTGACGGAAGAGCGAGCCCTGTCACCGCCACAAGAGCCACTAAAAGCCCGATGTGCACCCCCGTGGAGCTTAACTTCATGGACCGAACTTGCCACTTTGTCACCACAGTCGCGACCAGCGCTCCCCCAGCCAACATAACGAGCAAAAGCAGAACTGCTACTGGACCTCCGAGATCGTGTGACGATGGAAACAACCAGAGCAGCATGATGAAACCCGCACACGTAGCGATAAACGTATTCCAAGCGGTCAATGTAGCATTCACCGCCCGAAGCCACTCAGGTGCCGGCCTTCCCGTTTGAATATTAACAGGCTGCGGTTTTTTCACACTCTCATCTTCACCAATCACCAAAACCTCGAATTTCTCGCTACGAAGCCATTTTTCCGCAGCCTGTTAAGTTCAGTCATCGACTCCCGATGCACAGGTATGGGCTTCGCTCTCCGATGGCTTCAAAGCGCAGAGGGTCCGCCCGAGTTCGGAAAAAACAACCTCAAAATCGAAGCCTGCTTTTCTTGCATGTGCTTCTAGTATCTCCGGCGAAACTGCCAACCACTCGAACCATGGTCCCATGGAATCCTGATATTGGAAGCGCAGAGTTCTTTCACCTTCATATTTACCACGGGCCACCAGTTGATCGCAGTACCTTTGCGACACCTCTAAAGTATCCGCCCGTGGATGAGTGCAATCTGTGATTAGAATACCATTTTTACTGAGATGGGCTCGTGCACTAACCAGGAATCGCTTGAGTCCCTCGAGCGTTCCAACGACTCCGATACCACACAACAGAAGGATTGTGTGGAAAGGGTCAGTGACAAGACTATTGATGTCGGCGAGCATCGGATTGCGAACGTTCCGCCGTGTCATCACTTCAACGGCACACGCTGAAGCGTCTAAGGAAAGAACATCAAGGCCCTTGTCCTCCAATAAAAGCGAGTGTGTGCCGGAGGCTGCGCCTACGTTCAAGATTCTTCCACGACATAGGGCCAGCGCCCTTGAGTCAAGATTCGGGATCCCGTTTTCGTAGAACCAACGGGCAGCCATGATGGGAGGATAGCTGAAGCCGTCATCCCGATGCATAATGACGGCCGCATCATGACGTCCGTTCAGGTAGTCGAGCATCGCCTTGCCATGGAGGTCCATGGCTACGTGTAGATGTTCATCCGCCTTGATAGTCATTGCTCTTGTTGGATAACAGTTGCGGCACCGGTCCTCTGGAGCGTCAGCGTAGGAAGATCCCGGTACCCGCTATCGTTTATGGCACCCCACGGCTCAGCTCTTCAAGCAACAACATAGTGCGGTCAGCGTCAGCTGGTCGAACAAAGATGTGGTCGTGATGAACCGGCGAAAATGCATTCAAGCTCAACCCTGCTGCTGCAAGCTTCTCCGTAATCTTCGCAAGAAAGCCCACTGCATCCAAGCTCGAGTGAACGTGAAGGGTAATCAGGGTACCAACGTAACTATAGGGCAGTAGTAGTTGGTCGGCGGTGTCTTGAGGAAGTATGACAGTTAACCCTTCATCCTCCTGAAAGGTGCACAGTGGACGCGTCGGAAGTGCCTTATAGGTATCGTCGTCCAACACACAGAACGCGTAGTCGCCATGCCGCCTCGGCTGCATGTTTTTCAAGAGAGTATGAAGATTCAGTTCGCCAGACATAGCTACCTCAAAGCCATAACGTTATCGCAACCACTCCGAGCGATAGCGACGCTGTAGTTTGCGATTTGGTTATGTCGCTCTCTCCGTTCAAAGTCAAACACCCCCCTAATTAGACCCGGTTACACAACTTTTTTCATGTTATTGCGAATAGTCTCACAGGGCTTTACCACTATATTTGACCATGAAAGATTCGAAGCTTACCAATTAGCGATAGCCTACTGGGGAAGAGCATTGGAAATTATCCGTGCTATCCCACCTGGAAGCTCGTCAGTGAAAGATCAGCTCGTACGAGCCGCATCCAGTATCGCGCTCTATATTGCAGAAGGTTCAGGTCGTACCAAAATCGATGACAGGAAACGGTACTATTCTATAGCCAGAGGATCGGCGATGGAATGCGCAGCAATTTCAGATTTGCTGGTTCATCTTGAACCTAAGTTGAAAGAACAAACTGATTCGGCCAAGAATATACTTCACTCAATCGTATGCATTCTATCGAAGGTGATTCTAAAGTAATTACAGCCCCCGCGACCTCCTAGTCCTGCTTCTGCTCATGCCCCTGCTTCAACTGTCCGAGCACGGGCAGGAGCAGAAGCAGGACTAGGAGAAATACACGTCCGCGACATAACAGTATGATCTACAGAGCAATATTATCCAGAAGCCTAACCCCATCCACGCGCGCAACGACTAATATCCTACACACTCCTTCGACGCGCTCCACCCGCTCAAGCGAACGCTCCTCTACCAGTGCAACGTAATCTATCTGCGGGTTTGGCATGCAAGAGATCTCGTGTACTACGATCTCTTCCAGCACCGCCGAGCGCCTCTCTCCGGCCTCGAACGCAGCGCGGGCCTTAAAGAGTCCGCGACTAATCCCCAAGGCGTGTCCCCTTCCCTCCTTCGAGAGCCGTACATTGCGCGAGCTCAATGCGAGCCCATCGGAATCTCGGACGAGAGCGCCGCGTACGATCTCGATGTCGAGCTTGAGGTCCTCTACCATGCGCTCAATCAACACGAGCTGCTGAAAATCCTTCTCTCCGAAGATCGCTACATCGGGACGCACGATGTTGAAGAGCACTGCGACCACGGTTGCAACGCCCTCGAAGTGTCCGGGTCGGAGCGCCCCTTCGAAGGGCTTACTCACTTCACGCACCGTTACCGAGGTTTGGAATCCGTGCGCATAGATCTCCTCTACGGCGGGAGCAAAGAGGAGATCCACCCCCTCCCGCTCGAGAAGCGCCTGGTCGTTCTCGATGTTGATGACGTACGCCTGGTAATCCTTCGGGTCATTGAACTGTGTGGGGTTTACGAACACCGAACACACCCGTACGTCGCAGTGCCGGGTCAAGGTTCGGGCCAGCGAGAGGTGCCCCTCGTGAAGCGCCCCCATGGTGGGAACGAAACCGATGCGCTTACCCCCCTGCCGAGCGCGGCGTAGCTCCTCTCGTATCGTAGAAACCGTCGTACATCTCTTCATAGACCGCTCTGAGTCGTCCCCAGCTCCTCTAAAAACACACCCTCGGGCTATCTCGCTCGAAAATACCTACTGACCCTCGCATCGTCCTGGACGGTTTGTTAGAGTGCTCGGGACTCTGGTGCTGATCGACGCGATTCGAGGCTCGAAAGCAGACGCTACCACTGGCGGTTAAAATACGGAATCATCTGCCCTATGCTTATGCAGACGTTCGCTCACGAAGACCCCCGACCCCAAACACCCCTATCTCGGATACTCCTGACGCTTGTATCCCTCGTGCTTTCGATGGCTTTGATGGGGTGCTGGTCCACGAGCAGCTCGCCAGAGCCGGATGAAGCTGCGACCGAGGAGGGTGAAGACGGTGAGGCTAAGGAGCTCTCGGCTGGCGACAGCTCCGCGAAGGAATCAGACAACAAACCCCAAGCGGAGCTCGCCCGCATCGCGAAGAGGCTCTACCAGTCGAAGATGTACTCCGTGTCTCGCGATTCGCTCCAATCCTTGGGAAACCAGGGGGCATCCGGGGCGTATCGAGCGTTCGCCGAGGTAAAGCTCGCCGATTCGTACTTCTTCAACGGAGAGCACAACGAAGCTTCGAAACGCTATGAGGAGTTCGCCAAGAACTATCCCTCGAGCGCCGAGGTCCCCTACGCTAAGCTTCAAGCCGCCCGCAGCTACCTCGCCCTCGCGCGCGGCGCGGGTCGCGACAGAAAACCCCTCGAGTCCGCTCTGGTGTTGTTCGACGACCTCGTGAAACGGTACCCAGACTCCGATTACGGCGCAATTGCAGCGCAGGCGAGAGTGCCGGTGATCAAAGAGCTCGCTGCGTACGACCAGGGGATAATCGACTTCTACGAGCGGCTTGGAAATACTGCAGCGGTAGCGGAACGCAAACGAGCTTTCGACACCCAGTGGGAAGATCGTCTCCGTGCAACCTCGGCGACGCAAACGAGCGCTGCCGAGAAACGTCTCTTACCCCTCCTTCCCGTTGCTCATCAAGCGCTCACGCAGGAGGTCGCAGAGATAACGCCGCCGCAAGACAAAGCCGGAATAACCGCCTCGGCTGTAGAGCGGGCCGCTAGTCCTATCACCGTGCGACAGATCACCTGCCGTAGAGGCTCTGAGCCGTACGCCATCCTCAACGTAGACCGGGTCCCGGATGCGCTTACAAAGCTCGGTAGCTACGAGGCCGCACCCTCTGATACCGGACTACTGACGATGTCAGGGTTAGGACTTCGCTCACCTCGGAGTGAGTTCAACTGCTTCGGAACGAAGGATCTGCGGATAACGCCAGAGGGAAACATGGAGCTTCGAACCTCTACCGCTATGGTGATCACAGCTCTCGACGCTCCGCCGCGATTACTGCTGTCGAGGGTCCCTTAGTAGCGCGCCCGGTGGCGCTTTTTGAACTAAAAATCGATACTGCCTCATCCTATGTGTGGGAGTCTCTTGGATGCGTGCGGCCCCCTCTTGTAAAATAAACGCCGTCCCATTTTCAAGTCTGGTCTATCAGCCCTGAGAGTGTTAGTTAAAGTAGCGGAATTATTCTATATACGTACTAGACGTGGCACAAACGACGCTCTCCCTTGCAAGCATCCGAGACTTTGACTTTCAGCTCCTGCTGAACAAGCTCGTCCGACGTCAGAATCTCGAGCTCCTGGTGCGTGCCATCAAGGGTCTCTCCGCCCTCATCATGACGGTAGCAATCGGGATTCTTCTTTACATAGGCGCACAAGAGACCCTTGAAAGGCGTAGCCAGCAGATGGAGCTCGAGGGCCGGATCCAAGCTGTGAGGTCGCTGCTGACTGAGCGCTCGTCGGGCAACGCCGAGAGTGCGCAGGACGTCAACCTGATAGCCCAAAAGAACCTATTCGGTACGCTGGGAAAGGTGGCGGTAGAAGCCGCGCAACCGACGCCTCCACCGCAAACCCCCCTCTCCCTGACGCTGATTGGAACCTTCCTGACAAAGGGTCAGGAGCCCTATGCGATCATCGAGGACAAGAAGAAACAGACGCAGGATGTGTTTTCGCTCGAACAGTCTATCTTCGGTCAGGCCACCTTGAAGCAGATCCGCGAAGACCACGTCGAGATCGAGCGTGATGGCAAGCGTGAAATTCTGAAACTGGACGACTTGGGCAGTGCCGCACCGAGTGGCGCTGGGGTATCTTCACTCGGAAGCGACGAATTCGTGGTTGAGGAGGCCGAATTAGACAAGGGGCTCGAAAACTTACCTCTTCTCCTGACACAGGCTCGGGCGGTACCATACTTCAAAGAGGGTCGCTCGATCGGACTCCGTCTCTTCGCTATCAAGAACGGCAGCCTGTACGAAAAGATCGGACTCAAGAACGGAGACATCTTGAAGTCAATCAACGGCAACAGCCTCGGTGACATCTCTCAAGCGCTCAAACTGTTCGAGCAATTGAAGCAGGAGCGTTCGATTAACTTGGTTCTCGAGCGAGAGAAGCAGGATAGAGAATTTAAGTACACGATAAGGTAATCGATGATGCGGATTCGCCACACAGTGTTACTTGCAGCCGCCTTGGTGCTCGTGGCACACCTGCTCGCGACACCTGCCCGAGCGCAGAACAACCAACCTCCAGCTGGCGGTGGGGATCAGATCAACGAAGAGGAGTACTCCAAGGACTCCAATACCGAGATCAACGTCAAGAACGCCGACATTGCAGCCATCGTTCGCATCTTTTCGCGCAAGACCAAACGAAACTACATCCTCGACGAGAAGGTCAAAGGAAAGGTCTCCATATACCTACCGGGTAAGGTATCCGCCGAGGAGTCGCTGCGGATTCTCGACTCGGTGCTCGCCCTCAAAGGCTTCACCTCGGTCCCCATCGGTGAGAACCTTTGGAAGATCGTTCCCTCTCGCGAGGCGCGCCAGTCGACCATCCCTACCCTGACCGAACAACGCTCCGATAAGCCCACAGCCGCCGTTGTTACGCGGCTGGTGAACCTCAAGTACGTGAGCGCCGAAGACGTACAACAGATCGTCTCGCAACTGATCTCCGCTGATGGCCTGGTGAACGCGTACACAGGCACCAACTCGTTGATCTTGATCGACTCCGAGGACAACATAAATCGCTTGGTAAGTATCATCGAGGAGCTCGATGTGCCGTTCTCCAATCGCGAGATGACGATCATCCCGGTCAAATTCGCAGATGTCGAGGATGTTGCGCAGAAGCTCAACGATATTCTCGGAACCTCGGGTGGTGACAGCAAGCGGGGCACCTCGGCGCTGGACCAAATTCGTGCGAGCATGGCAGATCCATCCCTCGCTATCGCCAACCAGATGGGAGGAGTGCCTGGTCAACCGCAGCGGCCTGCTGGAGCAGGCGCCTCGTCTAAAACTGTCGCGGCTCGCGGGATGGAACCGAAGATCATCCCCGATCAACGAACCAACTCTATCATCGTCGTTGCTGACGCAGATACCACTGCGCGCGTTCGAGCTTTGATAGCGCAGCTCGACAGCAAGGTAGATCTCTCGGGTAACAAATTTTACGTATATCGGTGTCAGCATGCGAACGCCGAGGAGATAGCGCAGGTACTAGCCGGTCTCGCCGGAGGTGGAGGAGCTGCCGGAGGAACCGGCGGACTCGGAGGCGCGGGACGCGGAACAGGCGCGGGCGGTGGCCTTGGAGGAGTATTCGGCGACGATTCGGGCGGCGGTCTCGGCGGCAGCCGTAGCAACCAGCAGCAATCCCGAAATCGCTCCGGATCCTCTTTCGGAGGATCCAGCTCGTCTTCTATGGGGGGCGGTCTCGGAGGTGGACTGGGAAGCGCACGTGGCGGCCGTGCCGGAGGACGTGGAGGTCAAGCTGGGGCTTCAACGGCTCAACTGGGAGAGAACATCTCGATCACCGCTGACCCAGCAACCAATTCGCTGATTATCGCTGCAGGCAAGAGTGACTACGAAAAGATCCGCGGACTCCTCGCCCAGCTCGACGTCAAACGCAGACAGGTGTTGGTGGAGGCCACTCTCCTGGAGGTTTCGATCGACGACACCCTCAGCACGAGCATGAGCTTTCTCACATCGACCGGTGGTGCGGATGGCGGCGCAATCGCTCGAAGCGAATTTGCACCTGAAGGGGGGAGCCTCAGCACCCTCTTCTCCGATCCAACCAAGCTTCAAGGATTCACACTCGCTGCAGCCAGTGCGGGCTCTCTCAAGCTTCCCGGCGGTATAACGATCCCTACGCAGAGCGTGATCGTTTCTGCGGCTCAGAGAAACAACAACGTCAACATCTTGAGCGCGCCCACGATCCTTGCAACCGATAACGAAGAGGCACAGATCGTCGTGGGCCAGAACGTGCCGTTCCTCGCCAGCACTTCGACAAATGCGACGAACTTGAACAACACCTTCAATCAGGTCGAGCGTCAGGATGTCGGTATCACGCTGCGCATCACGCCACAGATCAGCTCACGCGACTACGTCACCCTGCGAGTTTTCACCGAGGTTTCAGCTCTCGATCTGGCGACGGTCAACTCGACCCTCGGACCTACCACTCGTAAGAGACAGAGCGAGACCACCATCATCGCCAAAGACAGTCAGATGATCGTGACCGGTGGCTTGATAGCGGACGACGTGACCGAAGCAGACGAGGGCGTTCCGTATCTCAAGGATGTACCGGTGCTGGGACACGCCTTCAAATCCAATTCGACTGCGCGGCAGCAGAAGAACCTGCTCATATTCCTGACGCCCCGCATCATCAAGGATCAATTCGACGCCCGTGATGCCACTATCGAGAGTAGAGAGCAGATGGAGGACGTCATCGCATCGTACGAGGTGCGTCCTTCGAGAAGCACGGTCTTGGAACATCCGCGAATAGATTCCATTGCAGAGTCGAACCCGTACGAGGGCCCCGCCCCGGGCACCATCCTGGCTCCCGAGCGCAAAAACAACGCGTCGGCTGCGATGGATACCGCCAGGAAGACGGCGCCGCCACCTCCTAGCGCGGACGAGACGATAATTCTTGACGGCTCAAAGGAGGGTGTGTTGGACCTCGAAGTCAAACCCTCCCTTCCGCGCGAAGACGATCTTGCCCTCGAACTCGAACTTTCCGACAAAGCGCTCTCGGAGCAGCCGCGTGCTATGGCTTCCCTGAGTGAAAAGAGCCTCGTCACTGGCACCACAGCAACGACCGATAGCTTCATCGTCGTGGAACTTGTCGATTCCACGGGCTCATCGGGAGAGCTCCCATTCCTGCTCGGCAATCAGGGAACCACTGCGGGTATTATACTTCCCCGTGACAGTTCGCTTGAGGCCAAGAAGTTCTTCCACGCAGGCGATGTGTATACATACTCGTGGAACGATCAACGGGTGCGCGTGAGGACCCGCGCTCTCTATCCGTCGATTCAGGCCGCTCAGGCTTCCAATTCCGATCTCCCAGCGGCCTGGTACACCTTGTCGCCCTATGAGATTATGAATCTCGGCCGGGGCCCCTGGCTCCGGGAAGAGTAAACATGAACGGCAGCACACAATCTCCAACTGCACCAGCTCCTTTGGCCGACTCGAGCGCCACAGTCGCACAGGGACGGATGCTCTCGCAGCTGCTCGGACTCGAGTTCCTGGAGCGTCTGCCCGATCCCTCCCCTCCTCGCAATCCTGCCCGCGGAGATTTTGATCGCATAGCGGGCTCATGGGGTCGGCAGTTTCTCACGGTGCCGATCGGTGGAGACGACAATCACGTCGTTGTTGCCACGGCCGATCCACTCAACGTCGAGGCGATCGACCAGCTGCGAATATGCTACGAACGCCCTTTGAAGGTAGTTGTCTCCTCACCCGACGAGATAACGAAGGCGATAAATGCTATCCGCACCAGCCTCATGAGCGATCGATCGAGCTCGCTCTCCGAATCGGGTAAGAAGGACGACGGAGAGGACTTCAACAGCCAGCTCAAGATCGACGTCACGGACGCAGACGACGACGACGCTCCGATCATCCGCTACGTCAACGCAATCATCTTCAAAGCTAGCTCTGAGCGTGCATCCGACGTGCACATCGAGCCGTACGAGGACAAGCTCAAGGTGCGCTTCCGAGTCGACGGAGTGCTGTACGATGTGGCATCCGAAGACAAGGCGTTCCAGGCCGCTATTATCTCGCGCGTAAAGGTCATGGCGGGCCTCAACATCGCCGAAAAGCGCCTTCCCCAGGACGGTCGTATCGGGCTGAAGATCGCCGGAAAGGAGGTCGACATCCGCGTATCGACCGTACCCACGCAGTTCGGGGAGCGCATCGTGATGCGTCTGCTCGATAAAGGAGCGTCCGTACTCGACGTCGAGCTGTTGGGAATCGAGCCCAGAAACCTCGAACTGCTCAAGCGACTCTTGCAGAAGCCCAATGGAATCGTACTCGTTACCGGCCCCACAGGATCCGGTAAGACCACCACTCTGTACTCGTGTCTGACTCACATTAACAAACCCGACCTCAACATCCTGACGGTCGAAGACCCGATCGAGTACCAGCTCGACGGAATCGGACAGATGCAGGTCAATCCGAAGATCGACTTCACCTTCGCCAGTGGATTGCGCGCTATTCTACGTCAGGATCCAGACGTCGTGATGGTGGGTGAGATCCGCGATCAAGAGACTGCCGAAATAGCGATCCAAGCATCGCTCACGGGACACCTCGTGCTATCGACTCTGCACACCAACGACTCCGCTGGAGCGGTTACCCGTTTGGTGGACATGGGGGTCGAGCCGTTCCTCGTGTCGTCGAGTCTCTTGGCTGTAGTTGCGCAGCGTCTGGTACGCAAGCTCTGCGCGCAATGCCGAGTGCCGTACGAGATCTCGGACGAAGAGTTGCGCGAGCTGAACCTCTATCCTGAAGAGGTTACCAATCGTCGCGCCTATCGGCCGGGAAGCGGCAGCTGTCCGGCGTGTCAGGGAACTGGATACACCGGCCGTGTCGGAATTCACGAGCTGCTGTTGATCGACGACGAGGTTCGGACCCACATCCTCCAACGTCTCGACTCGAACTCGATCAAGAACGCCGCTGTCAGGCGCGGTTTCGTCACGCTGCGTTCAGATGGCGGTCGCAAGGTTCTCTCAGGTATTACATCGGTCGAGGAGGTTCTCCTCGCAAGCCACGACGATTTTGCATAATGCGGAGCATAGCTAGCTAATATGCCCGTTTACGAATACGTAGCACTTAAATCGAGTGGCAAGAGCATCAAGGGCTCCGTAGAGGCCGATAGTCTACGCGCCGCACGGCAGAAGCTGCGAGGTCAGGACATCTTCCCCACCGATATCAAGGAGTCCCTCGAAGCATCGAAGGTCGCGAAGTCGCAGGACGTGAAACGGTTCTTCAAATCGGATCGCGTGTCGCTCAAGGATCTGGCCGTTGCCACTCGGCTGCTTGCTACCCTCTCCAACGCGGGGCTACCTCTCGTGAGTGCCCTACTTGCCCTTGCCGATCAGGTCGAGTCACCAACCCTCAAACGGATCGTGGTAGACGTCAAGGAACGGGTCGAACAGGGATCCTCGTTGGCTAAGGCGATGGGGGCATATCCGAAGGTCTTTCCGCGCTTGTACATAAACATGGTCGCATCGGGTGAAGTGTCGGGAACGCTCGATACGGTGCTTGAGAACCTCGCCTCCTACTACGAAGCGCAGATCGAACTACGACGTAAGATCTCCTCGGCCCTCTTTTATCCGATACTCATGTTCGCGTTCTGTACCCTGGTGGTGATCGGCTTGGTTACCTTCGTTGTACCGAACATCGTGGCGATCTTCATCAAGCAACGCATCAGCCTGCCCCTACCCACCCAGATAGTAATCGGCTTTTCGCACGTGCTCACCGGCTACTGGTGGCTGATCCTGCTGGTGATCTTCGGTGGGGTCTACCTGGTACGCAACTACTACGCGACCCCCAAGGGCCGGGAGTGGTTCGATGCCCGTTTCTTGAAGCTCCCCTTGTACGGCCCGATCTACAAGAAGGTCGCCACTGCTCGAGTAGCCTCGACCTTGGGAACACTCCTCACGAGTGGTGTGGAGCTCCTGACCGCCCTCGACATCGTGAAGAACATCGTAGGCAACGTACACGTGCGTCAAGCCTTGGAGGAGGCTCGGGACGGGGTACGCGAGGGGCGCAGCCTCGCCAAGGAGCTCTCAAAGAGTGGCCATTTTCCGAGCCTCTTCTCTCAGATGGCAGCCGTCGGAGAGAAAAGCGGTCGCCT
>JBILEW010000120.1:0-10183 GCA_044351885.1 Bdellovibrionota bacterium | reverse complement strand
CGGGCGCATTCTTCCGAATACCTCCGGAATTAGGAAGAAAGGGACAGGCGAGGATCGAACTACCGATGATCCTTGTGCGAGGCGAGCTAGCGAGCCTCGTCCGATTCTGCCCCCGCCTGTAGGCGGGGAATAGCAGAAGCGGAACAGGAGAGAGACCGGGAGTTCTATCTTCTACGGGTGGATTGTCCTAATTCCTCCGGAATTAGGAAGAAAGGGACAGGCGAGGATCGAACTACCGATGATCCTTGTGCGAGGCGAGCTAGCGGTAGCAAGTCCCCGTGATTATTCCTCCTCCTCCTCCTGCTAATCATCATCCTGCACCTGCACTGGTTTCCTCCTCCTCATCATCAAGAAACTTCTACGGCCCCCTGTGGAATGCTCCCAATCTGCAGTATTACTGGTCTCGTTGATTGTCGATCGCTTGCGAAGCCGGAACTTACCAAAGCTAAATTCGTCAATAGCCTCTCTACCGTATGGCCGGATGAGAATCAGGAAACCAGTGCAAGTGCAGGATGATGAGAAGGATGAGGATTAGGGGGGAGGAATAGGAACATGCTACGAACTAGAATTACCGACTTTTCGATCCGTCCAGCGCTAAAGAATGATGTGCCACTCATTCTATCCTTCATCCGAGAGTTGGCTGAGTACGAGAAGCTCTCTCACCAGGTCGTTGCCTCCGAGGAGGCTCTCGAAAGAACGCTCTTTGGAGAGCGTCCTGCGGCGGAAGTGATCATTGGCGAGTACAGCGATGCTCCCGTTGCATTTGCGCTGTTTTTTCACACGTATTCGACCTTTTTGGGAAAACCCGGGCTCTATTTGGAAGACCTGTTCGTCAAACCGGAGATGCGAGGTAAGGGGATCGGTAAGACGATGCTCGCGTACTTAGCTCACCTCGCACGAGCGCGCGATTGTGGTCGATTCGAATGGTCGGTTCTCGATTGGAATGAATCAGCCATAGACGTGTATCGTTCGATCGGCGCGATTGGAATGGACGGGTGGACGGTGCAGCGGGTGGAGGGAGAAGCTCTTGTGCGACTGGCTGACACATTTGCTAAGGTAGCAGAGAGCGCCGTGTAATTTTCGAGAAGTAGTGTGACATCTGCTATCGTGCCGCTTTAAAGCGAACTATTGGACTCTTTCGTACACAGTCACGTAAGAGCCGTTCAACGCAGGAGCCGGATACCTCCGAAACTCCCGATAAAGTGCGCCCTGAGGCGAACGCCACTCGTTTGACGATTCCTCGTATGCATCGAGTGCTTCGCGTATGATGAAGTGCGGGGATGTGTTGGCGCTTCTATAGTTCGAAACGTATGTGATGCTCGAAGTATTTGGAGCCACCTTGCGTGCGTATGCGAGGCGCAGACCGTTCTGAAAATCCTGATCTCCTCCAGCGGTACGCTCCGAGTCAGGTAGTGTCGAGGCGATAGCTTCGAAGATCTGTACGAAGTTCGAGCGGCCGAGGGCAACTAGGTCAAAGGTGTGCCTGATGTGAGCGCCGGTGTAGGCCAAAACGAGGGCACTCGCGACCAATTTCCCAAATGAGCTCTTGCGTGCGAGTCGATTCAGGAATCGAGCTGCTACGAGATATGCGAAGAAAACCTGAATGATAAAATAGCGTGGAAGGATGAAGTGAGGCTGTATCACAGCTACAGCGACCCACGGAGTGATGAGCACGAGCCCTACGAGGTAGGCGAGGGGGTCGCCATTCCGCATCCACGCCGCAATTTCAACTAAGCAGACGATGGTGATGAAAACGCCGAGGAAGCAGCTCCATCCCGTGATGTTAGCATTCACTGCGGACAGGGCTTCTCCGCCGAACGACGCACTTATGGTCGTAGCAGCTACCTCGAGGTAGGGCATGAGAGGGGCTCCACCGATCTCCAGTCCTCGATAGAAGGTGAGGAGCAAAAACGAGGCCACCCCGATAGGAGGCATGACGCCGCACCATAAGATCACCCGCGAATTGCTCTTCAGAGGAGAGGCCGTAAGCCTCCATAAAAGCCAGGCGACGGCCGGAGCCAGAAATAAAACGTAGATGGCGTGCGAGATGCATCCGACGATTCCACACAGCGAGAACGTCACGATAGCTTTAAGGTCAAACGGATTGGCGAGGAGCTTGGTGAGTGACAGATACGCGAAAGCTACACATAACAAGACCAACGAGTATCCCCGCGCCTCTGTACCGTAGAGTGTAAGGGGATAGGAGAACGCAGCGAGCGTCAGCCAGAGGATCATTACTGCGGTGTCGGATTGTATCGTTTCCTTTCGAGGGTAGAGGATCACGAGAAGTATGACGCTACACACGAGCGCTGGTATCCTGTACACGAACGAGGGTTGAGTTGCGCCCCACAACCACATCCATAAACTGTTCAAGATATGGTTGTTGTCGTGTTTTACCTTCGTCACGATGTCGAGCGGATTCGATAGATCGGAAACCTTGAGCAGCGACCACAGCTCATCGAGCCATAGCTCTCCGGTCACGGCGGCGCATCGAAGGCTTGCCCCAGCAACGATCACGATGAGTCCCACCAGAGCAAGCAGGGCGGGACGGTGCTGAGTAGATGGGCTAGTTACTGATGTGTCAGGCATGTGACACTTTTGGCTTTAGGTAAGGGTCTCTTAATGGTTTCGTGCTTGATAGCCTAATGGGTATCACATCTGTGCGAAGGTGGATACCGGCCTTTCCAGAACCGGCGGAAGCGCCAATCCTTTCTGGGTCTTCGCTAGAACTAGTGAATTGTATGAAGCAGTGAGAGACTAAAGCTTCCTGTCTTTTTTATCTTCTTGTTCCACGTGAACGTGCTCGTGCACGTAAACGTGAACGTACCCGATAAAGGGGTCATCATGGCTGAAGGTATGGCTAGGAAAGCATGGCCCCATTCTCGTAGGCAAAAGCTTCTGGGCTCGATACTCGTCCGTTATGCGAAATCCTCGAGATACATCTGAGTCAGACACTCGAAGGCGCTCTTCATGTCCTTGTGCAACGCTTGTTCCCGAGCGCGAACGTCGGATGGATTCATCTCACCATCCGACATTTCATCAAGCGGCGATGAAATACGAGATCCAGTCAACTTGTACACCCCTATCCCGTAATGAATCAGCGCAATGAAATGGGATGGGAGTTTCAACTCCAACAGGCATATCTCCATACAGGTGTAGTAGGGATCGCGAAACGCGGCGCACAAAACGGCATCGCGTAGATTCTCGCCGGTATAGTCTTTAGCGAGCTTCGCATAGGCTCTTATGTAGTCCAAAGCTGCGCCGGTATCGGTCTCTGCCTCGAACCGGGAATAGCCTTCGATCTCAGCGTCCGACCCCAAGTTGTTTACTCCATTTCCTGCGTTGTAATGCACCTTGTAGGCCCAGTGATCCTCGGAGATAGTGGGCACCCCGAGTGTTCGAGGTGCTCTCTCTTGTAGTTTTACGGCTGCAGATCGCTCCTGGTCCGTACGCTCTGCTGCAGTGCGAATTGCATGGTTGGCGATTAAGCTCGGCCTGTCGTCGTGCTTATTTGGAAGGTTTTGAACTAAGCTCGCGAGGAGGTCCGGTTTGTACCGCTGCAAAAATTCCGCGGCAGCAATCATCACCTCGATATCGTTGACATACATCTGTATGGAGTCATCGCCAAACTTAAAAGGTTCGGGCGCGACCATTCCAAAGGGAACCTTCCAGACCCGACCGGTGTCGCCCAAAGTGAAGGATTCAGCCACGACACGGTGTCCAGCGCGAGGAGGAGAGGTCAGCTTCTCGAAGCTACTGGAAAGATCGCACGTATTATAGATTCCCGGAGGTGTTCTCATAACTCCCTAAGATAGAGGCTTTACGACGATACTCAAGGGAAGCGTGATTTAGCGAGCGGTGCCACATGGCAGTCGAGCTTTTCAAGGAGGCGTGAGTTCGAATCGGTCTATTCCAGTAATGCCAGAGATCGGGTGTTCGAAGAGGCGGTGAATAAAACCTTAGGGAAGCGAGGCAAAGCTTACCTGTGGTCTCACTTTTGAACATGCCACGTGAACGTGCACGTGCTCGTAAACGTGCACGTGCCCGAACATCTTGATGTTTTTGTGCCGGGTACGTTTACGTTCAGGTGCACGAGCACGTTCACGTGAGAGAGTGTCAGGTTTTGCCTCGCTTCCTTAGCGAGCCCTTCGAAGCCCCCTCACGTCGACAAGACTCGATGGGCAGATCTTCGTAAGCGGGCATACGCTACACTCAGGGGTGCGCGCTTTACACACTCGACGCCCGTGAAAGATGAACCTGTGATGAAGATTACGCCATTCGCTCGGAGGGAATTGGCGCCGCAAGTCCGCTTCTACTGCATCGGGTGTTTTCCCCTCAGTCAGACCGAGACGGTGCGTTACGCGGAACACATGTGTGTCGACTGGAAAGGACGGTTCGATCCCGAGCTCGCCCAAGACGACGTTTGCAGTTTTCCGCCCGACACCGGGTAAAGTGGTGAGCTCTTCGCGTGTCTTCGGTACGGATGATTCATGTTCCTCGACTATCCGCTTAGCCGTCTCGATGATGTTTTTGGACTTTGTTTTAAAATAGTTGATCGGCCTGATGATCCGCTCGACATCGTCGAGTTTAGCCTTAGAGAGAGCCTTAAAGTCTCGATATCTTTGGAATAAAACGGCTGTGACCTGGTTTACCTTCTTGTCCGTGCATTGAGCCGAGAGCACCACCGCTATCAGAAGTTGATATTCGTTCGAAAAATCGAGTTCTGAGTGAGGGTTAGGGTAGAGCTCGGCGAGGCTGCTGAGGAGGAAAGTTTTCTCTTTTGAGCGCATCGAAGAACCTAGCTGTAGTAATCTAAGGGAGAGGGGGATAATTTTAGTAGTCCCCAGAAGTTCAAGGTTTTATAGCACGGAACACCTTGTAAGGGCATGGACACAGAAGTTCTCATAGCTGAGCTGGCACGGTTCAAGGGAGGCACCGCTCAATCGGAGACCCGAGTTCTTTCGCTTATTTCACAGTCGACCCTCTTCCTAGTAGCCGAAGGTGACGTATCGGGAGACGATGCGGCGGTGACCGTTAAAGTGCGTATCGCAACCAGTGAAGGCCGGTCCAGTGCCTACCTCTTCTCGTCAGAGGCATTGCTCGAAAAATGGTGTCAACAGCACTCGATTCCCGCCAATCCCATGCCAATTAATGGGGCCGACCTGTGTTTGATACTCCCTAAAAACACGAGTATCGAGATAGATCCTGGTACTGCACATTGGGTAACCCTAACGCCTGCTCAGATTGAGTTGCTCAATGATTCGGGGACACTTTCCAAGTGGAATGCGATAGGACCCTCCGGATCTGAGAGTGCTGTTTCTGCTGAGCACCCTTCTCAACAAGAGGCGAGTGAAGAGCAAGCTCCTGTAGCCGAGGCGCCAGCAGCTGGTTCGGAGGAGGCGCCCGCTAAGAAGAAGTTTTTTGCACGGGGCAGCCCGACAACGCTCTTTGCTGCTCCTGCAATCGAGAAAAAGGTCGATCTGAACTCCCGTCCGCGGACCTATACCTCCTCAAACCTCAAGAAAGTCGTCCGTCCGTCCAAGCCGGGTGACGGCGGAGAGGGTTAGAAACAGGCTCATCTAGATTAAGAGTCGGCGGTGCGGTATGAGATCTTCTCATATGGCAGCAACAGCCTCTACATCAAAAATTACCGTTCCCCGTATTAGGGCGTGTAAGCCGTCGCAGCGTGACACGGATCTTCCGCTTGTAGCGCTCACAGCATACGATTTCACCATCGCGCGGCTCCTCGACAGAGCGGGAGTCGACATCCTGTTAGTTGGAGATTCGCTCGGGATGGTCGTGCAGGGTGAGACAACAACGCTCCCTGTCACCTTAGAGCAGATGATCTACCACACCCGCTGTGTCAGCCGTGGTGTTGATAGGGCTCTGGTCGTGGCCGATATGCCATTCCTTTCTTACCAGACATCGCTCGAACGAGCGATCGAATCCGCGGGTCGTCTACTCAAGGAGGGAGGAGCAGCAGCGGTCAAACTCGAAGGTGGAGTAGCCGTAGCCGATACGATCGCCCGACTTGTTCAGCTCGATATCCCGGTGATGGGGCACGTCGGAATGACTCCGCAATCGATCCATCGCATGGGAGGTTTCAAAACGCAGGGTAAGACCCATCGTCAGGGAACGGAGACGACTGCGGGCTCGTGGGAGCAGATAGTAGAGGATGCTCTCGCAGTGGAAGCGGCAGGAGCGTTCAGTGTCGTACTCGAAGGGGTTCCTCCCGAACTTGCATCCGAGATTACCGGAAAGCTTGCGATCCCAACCATCGGGATAGCCGCAGGTGCCGCATGCGACGGAGAGATCCTCGTCAGCTACGACCTGTTGGGCCTCACACACGATCTCTGTCCCCCCTTTGTACAGCGCTATGCCCAATTGGGAGAAAGCGTGATACAAGCAGCCGAGCAGTTCGGAACAGATGTTCGAGCTAGAGCGTCGCGCAGTCGTTTCGACAAAACCGCGTAGAGTAACGATACGGTTTACGAGTCATGACAGAAGGGGTCAAGGTCGTTGCGGCTAACAGAAAAGCCCGCTTCGATTATCACATCATCGAGACCTTCGAGGCGGGGATCGTACTTACCGGTGCGGAGATAAAATCTATCCGTGGTGGTGAGATAACGATCACGGAAGCATACGTACGTCCCGATCGTGGCGAGCTGATGTTGCTGAACGCCTACATCCGGCCCTATTCACACAGTAGCGACCCGGAGTACGATCCGCGACGCCCCCGAAAGCTCCTCATGCACAAGCGTGAGATAGCAAAACTCATCCGCGAGCTGGAAACCAAGGGGATGACGCTAGTACCGGTTGATATCCACCTCAAGAACGGCCGAGCAAAGGTCGAGGTAGGTCTCGCCAAAGGAAAGGCAGCGCCCGACAAACGCCAAGACATCAAGAAACGCGAAGGTCAGCGGGAGATCGCTCGGGCTCTGTCCATAAAACGTTGAGAATTCCCGCTCTCTGGCCTGCCAGCGCATCTAAAAATGGAAAATTCGCGACAAAAGACTTATACTATTAAGAGTTAACCTTTTTCATACGGGGGTGCCCAGGTTTCGACGGGATTCATAAAGGGTAAGTTTGCACGTCCAGGGTCCGCTGGCCTGGTAAAAAAGCGGAAAACAATAAATGCAAACGACGATGTCGTAGCTTACGACGCTCCTTACGCTCTCGCAGCTTAAGTAGCTCGTACTAGACCTGCCGCCACAAGCGCCGGGTCGGCTGATAGGAGACGCGCCCGTAATCTCCTAAAGGCTTAACTTTCTCGGGCTCTGGAATAACACGCGCTGCGGTGTTGTTCCGAAACCAAACAGGAGCTAGTCGGAGGATGGTTGCGTGCGTTGAAACCACTCCGATGAAATTCTCAACGCACTAAACGTGTAGAGGATTTACTTCGCGGCTTCTCGGACGGGGGTTCGATTCCCCCCACCTCCACACTTCGCCCCCTTCGGGGTGCTTCGTGTGGCGAGCCACACTTCTGGGTGATCAATAATATTAAAGGGGGCGAAGTGTGCCCCTCGTAGCACCCGAAGCGAAGCGCAGGGGCGAAGTGGGGCTGTTTGAGCTTGGTAACACGCCCCCTTCGGGGTGCTTCGTGTGGCGAGCCACACTTCTGGGTGATCAATAATATTAAAGGGGGCGAAGTGTGCCCCTCGTAGCACCCGAAGCGAAGCGCAGGGGCGAAGTGGGAGATTACAACCGCTTCAAAGAAAACGCCCATCCCGAGCCAGTCTTGAGATACCGCTCAAATGCCGCGGCCTTTTGCTGATCGGAAAACGCGATATACGTTTCGACCTGCCATGGTCTGAACTTCGAAGTGTGTGTGCACCGTCCATCATTATGGTAGGCCAAGCGTTGTCGTAAATCGCGTGTTATCCCGAAGTATCTCTGTTCTGGGTGGCTCAGGCTACGAAGGATATAAACATACTTCATGCCTAATGTTCGGGGGATTATTCGAAAAGTTGCGCATACTCAGAGCCTGTTCACCATCAAAACCATCCGACCCCGACCGCCCCATGCGTCTCCCCTTGCATCTGATACCCGCGGCTTTGGTAGAAGGTCTTCGAGGTAAGGCCCGACCGCAAAGTTATCTCAGTAACACCTCGCTTCCCTAGGGAAGCGATGCAAAACCTACCCGTCGCGAGAAAGGGGAGGTTTGATTGATATTTGATTTTCGCGGCGGAGAAAAACCGCAGATGTATCCTCTGCGATACATTGAGGAATTTCTTTGTCGCGAAAATCGAAGAGCAATCAAAGATCCGCTTTCGCAGCAGGGAGGGGTTTTGCCTCGCTTCCCTAGACATTGTTTTGGCCCTTCGAGACGCCATGGCTCTTTCGAAAGTGCACTAAACCTTTCCAAGTTCCATCTTGTACTTCGTCTCGGAATAACTCGCGCCCTGGTCACTACGCATCAAGTTGCGATTGATCTGGCGCACGCCAGCCTTGGTCATGCCCATCTTTTCATAGAACCGGCGAGCCGAGGTGTTGTCGCTTTCGACCCATAGGATGAGGCTCTGAACCAGCGGACGGGTCTGCAATTCGTCCAGCATCGACTGAAACAACGCGCTCCCTACCCCCTGGCGATGACACTCGGGCCGGATCGCCAGGATGGAAAGCTCGACTGTCCGACGGGTGTATCCAACACCAGGGATAATGCTTGGGCCGAAACTCAAGAAACCAAGAAGTTCATCGCCACAGCGCGCCACATGCGTAGTTTGATACCGCGCGGAGAGAAGAGATTGCAGGACGTTCTCACGAGGAGTGCTCGCCAAAAGCTGCGCGTCAAGATTCGCTCCATAAATACGCTGATATGCCGACTCGAGGATGGGAACCAACTTGGGAACGTCGGTATGGGCGGCTTCGGTTATCGGATTATTTGTCTCGCGACGCATCTCAATAGACAGTACCTATTATCAACTTGTTACTCAAGAAATGGGGACTGCGACCTTCCAGCCATTGCGAAGACCGGGATCGAAATAAGTTTCGGAAAGGACGGATTCGAAGACGTGGTAGAGCGGGTTAGCCCGATCGAAAGACAGCTTGGGATCTATGAACTTTCGGAATTTACACCGCAACGCCAGCTGGGTCTGTAATTGTTCAGGAACACGAATGCTGCCCTTCAGAAGGCAGCTTAGAACCGTTTTTCGTGGCTTCAGATAAATGGGGCGTATCGGGGCGGACCTGTTTGTTTCAGAAGTGCCCTGCACCACGGAGGAGCACCACGGAGGAGGCAGAATCGAATCGGAAAAGGTAGCCCAACTACTGCGGAAAAGGAAAATTTGAGTAGCATTTTCCTCTGAGTTATCTCTATACCACTTTACCAAGCTGAACTATCTATGCTTCGTCCGGAACAAAGAGAAAACACGGCTCAGTTCGGCGAACTTGTTGCGCCATCAAAGGTGATGGACGAAGTTTCCCACGAGAAAAAATCCCCGCGTCCCCATCAGAAAGAAGCAGTCAGAGATCTCGCCAACGCCCTAAGCGCTTCAGGAAGTGACGTTCGCGCGCAAGGTCACATGGCCTGTGGTACAGGGAAAACAATGGTTGCCCTCTGGGTGGCTGAGGCGATGCAGGCAGAGAGGACACTCCTCGCTGAACCTAGCCTTCCGCTACTCGCCCAAAACCTAAAAGAGTGGAAAGCAAACGCAAGAGGCCCAAAGCCGGAAGTGCTAGTTGTCTGTAGTGACCAGACAGTCATTAGACCAAATCAGGACGAGGTAAGGTTAGACCTCCGCGACATCCCCTCCCGAGTGACAAATAGTCCAGAAGAAATAGCCCAGTTCCTTAAGAGCAAGTCAGCGCGAAAAATTCTGATGTCGACCTACCATTCCCTTCCTCTTCTTGCAAAAGCCATGGAGACAAGAGGAACTGGACGATTTGATATTGCTATTGCGGATGAGGCACATAGAACAGCCGCGAAAGAGGACGGCGCCTTTACGATATTCCACGATCAAGAAGCAATTCGCTCGAAAGCTAGACTTTATCTCACTGCGACTCCCAAAATTTATGAGGGTGACAGCGAAGTAAAAATGTCCATGGATGACGAATCTATTTTTGGGAAAGTCGCCCATTCTCTCCCGTTCAGCAAGGCGATTGAACTTGGACTTCTGACTGACTATCGCCTGGTCGTTGCAACACTCCCAGAAAATTATGCGGGCAAGAAAGGGCAGCCGGTATC
>JBILEW010000044.1:0-28755 GCA_044351885.1 Bdellovibrionota bacterium | reverse complement strand
CACATTCAGGAGGGACGGCGTCCCCGCCGTCCGCACATATCCGAACCTGGAACCGCACCGTACATCACATTGGAGAGCGACCGTGTCGGTCGCCGTTCGCCGGAAGCCGCGACTTAGGTCATCTGTACGCCTCTCTCGACAGCTTACTTTAGGCTCATCATCGTACGATGAGCGCCCTCGATCTTGGCCACAAGATCCGTCAGGGAGATCCCTGCTACCTTACGTGAGACGATTGATATCAGATCAGGTACCTCGTTGAGCATCGATTTCTGTGTGGTGCGCAGGGCCTTTGCAGCCGCATTTTTGACCTTCACCTTGTTTATCGGCGTGCAATTGGGCTGACCGCGGCGACAATTCTTGGAGGGGTCCGGTACTACGATGGTTCCGTTGAACGCCGACAATGTTTGCTGGAGCTGTCTCTTCAGCTCTGCCTGCTGCTTGGCAACTGCCTTTTTCGTCGAAGCACGCTTCACGAGCTCGTCTATCAAGCCAGTATAGATCGGATTTAATCGACTGAGTCCGAAGGTTGAGTAGTACAGGCGTGTGGCGTCATTGAGCTCCTTGAGCTTGTCCTGAAAGAGCTTGAGCTTTCCAGCGGAGGTGCTCATCGCACCTAGGGCTTTGGAGAGCGCATCGGAGGTCGCCACAGTACGCGACTGCGCCGCCGCGATTTTTGCAGGAATGCGACCCATCTCGGCTTGCAGAAACTCAACTACAGTTGCGGTCTTCGCTTCGTAGACCGCCAACGCCTCGCTCAGGATACTGTCCCCGTCAGCGATACCGGTAGCCATGGCGTCGAGGCTCTCGTCCACGGATTCGAGCTGCGATAGAAGGCGCTCGAAGCCGTCTTTGCGGATGATCTCGATGTTGCGGACAGTAAACTTCAAACGGGTTTGAATCTCTTCCCAATTTTCCAAACCATCGAGAGAGTTGAGTTCCGTTTCAGCATCGTTCAGGAGGGTTGTCGCCGTAGCGAAGAGTTCTGGAAACGCCGTCGAGACGTCACTCAGATCCTTGGCGTGTGCAGTAACCGTTTTGCGCCATGCATCGGGGTAGGCCGCAAGATCCGCTGAGGAGGCTTGAGCAGCAGCAGAACTCATGATGCGTGCAAGTTGCTCTCTGCGGTGAGAGACGACCTGGAGTTGTCCCTCCAACACCGTTTTTTCGAAGTCTAGCTGCGCACGCTGGAGGTCGAGTGTTTGTGCAAGCTCCTGCTCCCCGCGTTCGAGCGCCCTGTTGATGTCATTAGTGAGAATTCGAATGCTGTTGCTCTTTGAGCTAATGCAGGAATCCCACGCCTGGATGTATCCCGGTGCGCCTGTTTGCTGGTTGCCGTCGTATGCAGCGAGGGCGCCCTCGCTCATGACCCTACTCCACGAGTACACTGCAGGATCGGTGGATGAATACACTCTCGGGGCTGCCGCCCATCCCACGACGACCTCCAGATCGCCTGGCTGCCCGGAGAACGATCGGAATGTTGCAGAGCTTTCGCTCGAGCACTGAAAGACAGGCTGCTCGGTATTTCCAGCCGGATTCTTACCATTGAAGAACGGTGCCGCCTTGGCGAGTTGCGTGCGACGCGCATCGAGGCGTTGATGAGCCAGGGTCAGATAATGGTCGAGGCCAAAAGAAAGCGAGCTACTGTCTTGTTGCCTGGACAAATTATCGAGCTCTGCGCGGAAGCGATCGAGCCACGAAGACGTATCATCCAAGAGCGCAGCGACTTGAGCGACGTAGTCTTTCTCGGAGCGGACGATCTCGGACATGGCGCGGCGGCGTCCTCGGAATTGGTCGCCGGAGATGAAGCTGGTAGAGGAGCTGTTAATCGCCTGGTTGCGAAAGTTCTGCACCTGATCTCTCAATTTGCTGTTGAGATTGAGGATGGCTGAGACTGTAGTGCCTGCGACCTTGGCGCTGTAGAGGGCATCCAGAGCAGCGCCGTGTTTCTCTGTGGCAATGTCATATGCTTGTCGAGACTCACGAGATTTCGCGTCGAGGTCTTGGCCTATGGCGTTCAAATCCCGACCCTTGCTCTGTACGGCCTTCACGCGCACAAAAGAGCTGCTCACGGTTTTGCGAGCCTTAAAGAGCAGCGGCTCGACAGCAGCGTTGATCTGAATCGGGAGGGTCGGATCGGGTTTCTTCGGTGCAGCTTCTGCAGAGAAAGGAGAAGATGCCAATAAGGTGGCGAGTGCAACTACGGTACGGGAGATACCCCCAGACGAAACAAAACCCATGACTACCTCCGACAACAACCGCAGCGTCCTCAACCCGACGTGCTGGAACAGTTATGTATGAGGGATTTGGGGGTGTGACTTAGGGAGGCGGCAAAACCGGAGCGTCGGAGGAAATCGGTGAACGTGCTCATGCACGTAAGCACCCCAGGGATCGAAAACAGCATGTTTTCGGGAGGTTCCGGAGCACGGGTAGCTGCTCTATAGTATCGCTTTCAATTGTAATTCGGACCCAAGGAGGATGCGTGTGGACGCCGACAAAACACCGATCAATCCCGATGTGCGCATCGGACACGTACACCTAAAGGTCGCAGACCTGGAACGCGCGCTCGATGTAAACGAACTTTCTCGGTATAGAGGGTGAGGTTTCCTCGGATACTGCAATCTCAGTAATAGCCTGCTCTGGAGTTTCGACGGTGTATTCGCTATGCTTCCTCGCGTCATGAAGCTCTCGAGGACACACAGATTTTTCTCCGTTACGATGGCACTCTTCGTGCTGTCGGTGGCGCTGATGTCGCGAGTGCCGACATCGAAGTGTCGGTGTCATGAGCGTAGAAAGCCAGCGAAGCAGCAACAACAGCAGTCCACACCGTGCGTTTTCGGGCAGCTGCGTTCTCTGGCAGCTAGTATCGTCGTCCCAGCGGGCGCCAGCGCCGATTTGATCTTAGAATTCAATCCGTTTCACGACCTCGAGGTGTCGGATTTCTCGACGAGGGAGCTTCACGGTCGAGTGTTCACAGCCAACGCGCGGGCGCCTCCCAACGC
The DNA here is from genome assembly GCA_044351885.1 of Bdellovibrionota bacterium. Classification (GTDB taxonomy): domain Bacteria; phylum Bdellovibrionota_C; class UBA2361; order UBA2361; family OMII01; genus OMII01. Next base: position 25,756 of record JBILEW010000044.1, on the reverse strand, counting down.
GTTCAGTACCGTTGCATAGTATCATAGTATCTGAGTCAGTCAGGCAGAGAAGGCGGCACATGCGCGCCGTAGATGCTGTCCTGTCATGGCTATAGTGTTTGCAGGTTCGTGTTATTCGTTCTGCAGCACTGTGGTTTCCAACATTCAAGGTGTTTCTTATGAAGATAAAATATATCGGCTTATTAGCCGCGCTGGTGGGGGTGTGCCCAGCACGTGCCATCGCGTGCGACCTATGTGGATTGTATACCTCTATGCAGATGCAGAGCCCGGTCAGTGGCTCTCTGCGTCTCGGAGTGGCGGAGCAGTTTACCTATCAAAACAAGACTCAAGACAGTGGTAAGTACGTCGAGAACACGGAGCATCAATTTCTGAAGAGCTCTATCACTCAGTTTTCGGCACAGTACGATCTTTCCGAGTCGGCTGCGGTGCAAGTTATTCTACCGTTCATCGACCGGAACTATCGTAGGTTCGAAGATGGTGCCTCGCAGCCAGGAAGTGAGACTGGGATCGGAGACATGTCACTTCTGCTGCACTATGTCCCCTTTCGATCCACCTCCGAAACTTCGACTACCTGGGTTCGGTTGTTCGGCGGTATCGAGCTACCAACCGGCGATGCTCATCGTTTGGGAGAGGAGTATGCAGAGGGGCACCACCACGGCGAGGAGGAAGGATCGGACGCTCATGATGATGAAAATGGAGAACACCACGAAGTTGATCATGATGAGGATGGGCATAGCGAGCACGTGCACTCGAAGCACAACGGTATCGACCACGGTGCCCCAGCTGTTCCGGTTAGAAGCGCCGTTCACGGGCACGATCTCGCCTTGGGCTCCGGTTCATGGGATGTGCCGTTGGGACTTGGTGTGACCACTCAGTACAAGAGGCTAATAGCCACTGCAGATGCTCAGTACACAATTCGCACCGAAGGAGCCTACGGATACCGATACGCTGATGACCTCCTGTGGGGATCTAGTCTAGGGACCTACCTCGTGCTGGAGGATGAGGCTCAAGTGTCTCTGCGCGCACGTCTCTCAGGAGAGTACAAGCGACGGGACGAGAGTGCTCCTGGGACCTTGGCAGGGGATACCGGACTCAACTCTCTCTTTTTGGGGCCAGAAATTACGGCGATCGTGGGCGGCTCGCTCTTGGGGGTTTTAGCAGTAGACCTTCCGGTGAATATCGAAAATTCGGGGTTGCAGACGCTGCCTGGGTATCGTCTGCGGGCTGCTTTCAATTACCGATTTTGAGCGCACCCGACCTCCAGGGAAGTGAGGCAAAACCCGCCACTCTTCTACGTGAACGTGCTCGTGCACCTGAACGTAAACGTACCCGAAACAAAAACATCAAGATGTTCGGGCACGTGCACGTTTACGAGCACGAGTACGTTCGCGTGATAAGTTCAAATGCCGAGGGGAGGGCTTTTATAAAGAGATACCGTCGCCGCGCAAGCAGCGCGAAAATTCCGTAATGAAAACGGCTTGTAAGAGGAACCGAAGGGGCTACGGTATCTTTTGGCGGTGCTTGCCTAAAGCGTTGTATTTGCTAGGCTCTTAGCCTCTCCGATAGAACCCTTCCGGAATTAGAGTTGGGTTGTCGGAAGGGATGTCGCAGATACAGCTCTGCACGCGTATTCCTGTCTAGGTGGTCTCATACGAGGGAAAGATGTCACAGCCGGTGCGGTCGCTGTCCGAGGAGAAACGAGGAGAGGTGGATATCCCGACCCTCATGACCCAGATCCGTGAGCGTATCAAGGCTGACGTCGAGAGGAATCGCGACAAGCACACCCCGATGACCCCGGTTGCTGCTCGATTCTCAGATGATCGGGCGCGTCGCGCGGGAGAGCTTCAGCACTCCGAGGATCTGCGCTTCTTGAACCTGAACTACGCATACGAGACGAAGGTTTCGCCCAATGCGATCGTGACGCACCGTCGTGGCGTCCTCGGCAAGATAATCGTGAAGGTCAAAAGGAAGTTCGTTTCCTTCCTGCGTAATGCGATTCTAAGTGACTATTTGACCTCGGAGCGCGCCTTCAACGAGCATCTCGTGCGGTACTTAAACGAGGTGGGACGTTACACCGATGCGCGTGATACGCACATCTTCGTGGAGCTCATCCGCAAGATCGATACCGATGTTGGCAGGGTTCGTGAGGGCCTCACACGTGTCGATGACGAGAAGAGTGCGGCGATCTTCGCGCTCGGCAGCCAGAGCGAAGCCGCATCGAAAGACTTGATCCACCGCATTGGATTGGTCGATACGATGGTGCGTGGCTTGGAGGGGATAGTAGCGAATCTTCCGCAGTATAGAGACACACCGCCACCGCTTGCGTCTGCGCAAGATGCAGGTGCTCCCGCAGGCGACCTCGCCTATCTCTTGCTGGAGAACCGCTACCGAGGGGGCGAGGACGAGATAGCACGCAGGATCTCGATCTATCCCGAGATATTTCAAGGAGCGCCAGGACGAGTTCTCGAGATCGGCTCGGGTCGTGGAGAGCTGCAGAGGTTGTTCAAGCAACGCGACATCGATTCTTACGGTGTAGATCTCGATGTCGTGATGGTGAACGTCGCAAACGCCAACGGATGCGACACGCAGTACGGTGATGGGATAGCGCATCTGCGCAGCCTGGCGGACAACTCTCTTGGTGGCATCATCGCCGTGCAGGTAGTGGAGCACCTGACCCGCGAGCAGCTCAAGGAGCTATGCGAGCTCGCCAAGCGCAAGGTCAAGCCCGGCGGTAAGATCGTGTTCGAAACTATCAATCCTCAATCGGTACTGGCGCTCTCTTCGAATTATTTCCGCGATCCGACCCACGTCTGGCCGATGCATCCGGATACGCTCGGCTACATAGCGACGTTATCGGGCCTAAAGATTGCGGAAACCCGTTACCTTTCGCCCGTAGCGGTATCACATCTGCTCAAGGAGGTGCCGGTCGACTCCACGTACTCGGCTCCGCTCGCTGATGCTATGCAGCGCTTGAATGCAAATATCAGACAGCTCAATTCCTTGTTGTACGGGTTTCAGGATTACTGCTTGATTCTCGAGGTGGTGTAGACATGGCGCGTATCCTGGTACTCGGCGTAAAGGTTCCTTTCACTCACGGTGGACAGGAGGTGTTGGTAGGGAGCCTGATCAAGGGCCTCAAAGCCCGCGGACACGAAGCTGATGTCGTAGAGCTTCCGTTCAATCCGATTCCGAAGGAGAACATCCTGCTTCAGGCCGCGATGTGGAGATCGCTCGATCTTTCGGAGTACGCAGGGCAGCCGATCGACCTCGTCATAGCTACGAAGTTTCCGAGCTACTTCGCGCGCCATCCACGCAAGAGTGTGTGGCTCGTGCATCAGCTACGTTCGTTCTACGATCTGTACGGAGGCCCCTTTTCGAGCGTAGGAGACGATCCGCGAGACGAGCAGTTGCGACGGATGCTCATGGAGGGAGATACGAAGACGATAGGTGAGAGCGCTTTCGTCAGTACGATCTCGAAGAACGTTTCTGATCGTCTGAAGCTGTACAACGGCATCGATTCGTCGGCTCTGTATCCACCGTTGCCGCAGGGGAATCGTTATAGGAGCGGCGAAGCGCAGCCGTACATACTCTCTGTGGGACGGTTGTGCCGAATCAAACGGATCGCCCTCGTTATCAATGCTCTGCCGCTGATCGACTCGAAGATAAAGCTCAAGATCGTGGGGATGCCCGACGAGCCGGGCATGATGGAGTATCTGCACAACGAGATCGCAAAACACGAACTAGAAAGTCGAGTCGAATTTTTGGGTCGGGTAGGGGACGAGGAGCTTTTGGATCTCTATGCGCACGCTACCGCCGTGTACTACGCCCCATTCGACGAAGATTACGGGTACGTCACTCTCGAAGGTATGGCGAGTGGTCGACCGATCGTTACAGCGCGTGACAGTGGAGGAACCCTCGAGTTCGTAAAAAACGATGAGAACGGATTCGTCACTGAGCCGACTCCGGAAGGGATTGCGGAAGCTGTTAACGCTGTCGTGCGAGATCCTGACCTCGGAGTCCGTATGGGGGCTGCAGGTCGAGCGCTTGTAGAAGAAGCTGGCATGATGACCACCGGGTGGGATCACGTGCTGGATGGACTGCTCTCTCCACTGGAGACGGTTGCGGTCAAAACAGGCTCACGGGTGGCGGCATGACGGCTCTTCCCGGTCGTCCCCGAATTGCATGGTTCATTGATTCTGCACCGACGCAGACGCTCTCCTCGTACTGCTCTGAACTCCTCCTACCGTGTCTCCGCACGCAGTTCGATATCGAGCTCTTCACGGATGCGGTGCGCTTGTCTCCGCGAGAGGTGCCGGTGCATCACTACTTGACTGCACATCGTCGTCACCACGAGGCTCCCTTCGATCTCTTCTTTTATCAGCTCGAAGACGGCAAGTCCGGGCGCTTTGCACGCACGCATCTCGGGTTGATGCCTGGAATCGTTTGGGTGCACGACCTCTACCTGCAGGATCACGGTCCGGAAGGACTCTATACGAGCCCTTGGGAACGGACGGTCGCTCAGTTCCGAGACAGTGAAGTACCATTCTTCGAGCGCGCGAGCGCGCCACATCAGTTGTGGCCGCGAGCCTGCCGTGAGGTATCGCTTGCACCGGTGCTTCTGTTTAGCTCGCGCTGGGCGATGCGGGATTTCAGCACCTTTCTCTCCGGACGGATCGAGTCGTATCCGGGTGGTCAGCGGGTGGAGTTTCTGCCGGTGCCTGTGACGGTCGAGAGGGAGACACCTCGTCGACTTAATTCGAGTGTCTTACGCCTCGCCAGTGTAGGAACCGTGAATGTCGAGGATCGCGCCTACAAGATCCTTCCAGCGCTCAAAGGGGCGATGTGCGAATGCCACCTTACCTGGCTCGTTGATAGTCACGAGGTATCGCGGGCAAGGGAGCTCATCGAGGAATTTTCGGTACAGGAGCGCGTCACCCTCGTGGAGGGTCGCACAGTTCAAAGATGGCGCGAGATTCTCGGCACGAGTGACGTTGTGCTTCACATGCATCGGAGTCCTTTCGGACACCTCGCGCCGTATCTTCAGCTCTCACTTGCAGCAGGGGTTCCTGTCGTTGTTTCGGACGCTGCAGAAGCGGCCCAGCTTCCTGAGCATTGCGTCTTTCGAGTTGCGCCTGGGCTGACTGAAGCAGCGGAGCTTGCGGAGCTTTTCGGCGCTTTGAGCACTATCTCGCTTGAGTCAATCGGTAGGCGAGGGCGTGAGTATGTCGAATCTGAGAACGAAGTATCGCGCGTTGCCGAAAGGCTCGCCGCACTCTTCCATCAGAGTCTACCGGCAATGAAGCAGTGCATGGAGCGCTGGGAGTCCTTGCAGCAGCGCGCATCTGGAGCGTTGCTAGAGGAGGTCTTGAGTCTTGCCGGGGAGGCCCCTGTAGGGTGTGGTGCAGAGCAGATGCTGTTGCCGGTTGCTCGGGAGTTGGGGTGGGCCTAGGGAGGGCAGTCTACTACGTGGAGGTGCTCGTGCACCTGGACGTAAACTTCATCAATCTTCATCTGTGTTCTCCGCGTTTTCCGCGCCTCCGCGTTACATGAGCAAAATGTCCGGACACGGAAGAACTTAAGTGCGGCATGGTTAGCCGCCTATGGAGAGCACAAGCGTCGACGGCTTTGTCGCCCGTCACGCACACTGCGCGGTAGCCCTCGTGCGCCTTCTTGGGCTAGGGCGTAGTCTATGTTATATCTCGCCCCTATGAGTGAACGTTCCTCTTCGAAAATTATATGCGATCGGTCGGCGGTATCTGCTCGTGATGTAATCCTCACCGGCGATCGACCGACTGGGCCACTACACGTGGGACACTACGTAGGCTCGCTCAAGGCGCGGGTGGAGCTCCAGGATGTGTGCAAGCAATACATCCTTATTGCAGATATGCAGGCGCTCACCGATAACGCAGACAAGCCCGAAAAGGTTCGAGAGAATGTCTTGGAGGTGATGCTTGACTATCTCGCGGTTGGAATATCGCCCGTAAAATCTACGATCTACTTGCAATCCGCGATTCCTGAGACGGCTGAGCTCACGATGTACTTCTTGAATCTCGTGAACGTCGGGCGACTCTCACGAAATCCGACGGTCAAAAACGAGATCCAGCAGCGCGGATTTGGAGAAGAAGTTCCGGCAGGTTTCTGGACCTATCCGGTCAATCAGGCAGCAGACATCGCGCAGTTTAAGGCTACTATCGTTCCAGTGGGGCAAGATCAAGTTCCGATCTTGGAGCTCGGAAACGACATCGTTCGTACCTTCAACAGGATGTACAAGAAAGAGGTGTTCCGTGAGTGCAAGGCGCTTACGCCCACGTCTGGATTGCTGCCCGGTACGGACGGAAACTCGAAGATGAGTAAATCACTCGGAAATGCGCTCTACCTCTCGGACCCATCGAACGTTGTCGCGAAGAAGGTCAAGAGTATGTACACCGATCCTAAACACTTGCGTGTCGAAGATCCGGGTCATATCGAGGGGAACGTGGTGTTCTCGTACCTCGACGAGTTCGATCCGGATACGGCCGAGGTCGTACGGTTGAAGGAGCACTACCAGCGGGGCGGATTGGCAGACGGTGTGGTCAAGGCGAGGTTAATTGAGGTACTCGAGGCCTTCCTCGATCCTATTCGAAAGCGACGTGAAGAGTACGCTAAGGATAGGGGAGAGGTGCTGCGTCTTTTGAAAGAGGGGACTGAACGCGCTCGCACCGTTGTGCAGGCAACACTCAAAGAGGCTCGGGCTGCTATGGGTATTGTGGAGCTTTGACCTTGGCTAAGGCAACGGACGGCGAGGACGCCGTCCCTCCTGATGTCCGATAATACTCAGCCTGGCGCCTGTGCTGAATGAGTCGTTTGCTGATATCTTTGGCGGTTGCGGGAATGACGCGGTGAACACCTGCGGTCCGATACTAATCGGCGTAGTGCCTGTGCTGAACGAATCGTTTGCCGATATCTTTTGAGTTTGCAGGAATGACGAACCAGGAGGGACGGCGTCCTCGCCGTCCGTGAACAGGGATAGGCGTCGCAAAGTTACGAGTTCTCAGAGATATTCCTGCTGTCGCTAAAGGGCGGCCTGAAGCGAACTAGCGGACGTACCCGCAGGCCAGCTCCTTCGGGGTTCAAGATACACTCGTGAGCGCAGCACGAACCCAAAGGTTGCCACAAGAAGGTGGTGGTCTTGTCAGGCTGAACCTCTCTGTACCCAGCGGCGCAGAACTGCTCAGGCGACAGATGGATCTCGAAATCGAACGCCCTGAACTTGGAGCGGATAGCCGGATAATCCTCCGGGTCGCGAAGAACCTCCGAAATAGCTCCGGGGATTGCAGTCACCGGTCCCTTGAGCTTGAGCTCTTCGTTGAGCGCCCTCAGGACACAGCTGTCCGGATCCTCTCCCCCCTTGAGCTTCTCCCACACGGCGAATTCGGTCGGACGATAGCGAGTTCGACCATCTTTGAAGCACTGTCCGGCTTCGTAGAGCTTCAATGGAGGAGCGTCGGTTGGCAGGTAGCGGACATCGAGTCGAACGACCGCTCCGACCCTGATTAATCTGCCGGAGCCGGAGTCTACTTCGAGACGTGTTTCCCCGCGCAGGATTTCGTCGGCAAGATCGTCTAGTGTTTTGTGACAGCCGGTTCCGAACTTGTGGAGGGGGATAGAGAAGTCTTCAAGAACCTTGGGGAGCCAATCGCGAGCCGTATCGGCAAAGGCCGGACAGCGACGAGCCGAGAGGGGGTGTGCGTCGAATTGCTCGAACATCTCACTTTACTTCAACAAGTTTGAAGTAAACTAGCAGAAGGTAGAGGTCGCTTCAAGTCTGAAATGTGACCTTGGGGGGCGCGTTGCCGTCGCGGAGTCGAATTTTACGGACGGCGGGGACGCCGTCCCTCCTATGTGACCCGGCCTCTCATAGGTACGCCGGTACGTGGGAATACCGGCGTGACAGGTGCATTACTCCTCGAACAGCCGCTGCTGCTTCTTGGGTGTGATAGTCACCGGCGTTCCGGCCGGATAGTTACCGCTGAAGCAGGCATCGCAGAACTTGCCCGGGGTAGAGCCTACTGCTCGATACAGTCCGTCGAGAGAGAGGTACGCCAAGCTATCGACACCGATGAACTTCGCGATCTCTTCGATGGAGTTGTTGGCGGCTATCAGCTCGCCCTTTTCCGGGGTGTCGATACCGTAGTAACAGGGATCGGTGGTAGGGGGAGACGATATCCGGAGATGGATCTCCTTGGCGCCAGCCTGTCTGAGCATCGCGACCAGCTTGCGGCTCGTCGTTCCGCGCACGATCGAGTCGTCGACAACAACGATCGATTTGTCCTTCAAGACAGCGGGGTTTGCATTCAACTTTATCTTCACCCCGAAGTCTCGGATCGATTGCTTCGGTTCGATGAAGGTGCGACCAACGTAGTGATTTCGCACCAGACCCATTTCGTAGGGGATGTTGGCGGCCTCTGCGTAGCCGATGGCGGCTGCAACTCCGGAGTCCGGTACCGCTGTGACGAGGTCCGCCTTTACTGGGTTCTCGCGAGCGAGCTCTGCGCCCATGTTCTTGCGGAGTTGGTACACATTCTTCCCGAAAACGTTCGAATCCGGGCGTGCAAAGTACACGAACTCGAATATGCACGGTGCTTCCCGAGCAAATCCGAAAGGGTAATAGCTCTTTGTGGAGCCGTCCGGGAAAACCTCGACCAACTCACCTGGTTGTACGTCTCGAACGTACGTTGCTCCGATAAGATCGAAGGCACAGGTCTCCGAAGCAAATACAGTTGCGCCGTCGAGCTGTCCCATCGCGAGTGGGCGAAGTCCGTGAATATCGCGGACCGCCATCATTCGGTTCTCGAAGAGCAGTAGGAGCGAGAATGCGCCTTTGAGTCGAGTGAGCGCAGCTATGACGGATTCGACGAGTGGCTTCGTAGTGTCGCCGTTAGCGAGAAGGTGCAGTATCGTTTCGGTGTCCGAGGTGGAGCCGAAGATGGCGCCCTGCTCGATAAGCTCGCGGCGGAGCTCGTCTGCATTAATCAGATTTCCGTTGTGTGCGATCGCCGCATGCCCGAGGGCGATCTCTGCAACGAAGGGCTGCACGTTCGCGAGCTTGTTGCCACCGGCTGTCGTGTAGCGCACGTGCCCGATCGCGACATCGCCGGGAAGCCGGGTGAAATCGAAATTTCCGAAGACATCAGCGACCAGCCCAAGGCCTTTGTGAACATGGAAATGCGGACGGTCTACTGTTCCGTTGACGGAGACAACCCCTGCGCCCTCTTGTCCACGGTGTTGTTGCGCGTAGAGGCCAAGGTAGGTGATGTTCGCCGCCTCGGCGTGTTTCCACACCCCCATCAAACCGCACTCATCGTGGAACTTGTCCAAGGTAATCATCTCTACGCCTCGAATAACTGCGCTAGTCCCCCGAACCATGCCTTGAAGGCGGTGCCTGCATCGAGCTCGGCTACCCCTTTGACCGAGATCTTTGTGCCTCCAACGGTGCCTTCCGCAGAGATCGTTAATCCCAGCTCGGCACAAGCTGCCTTGACCTCGTTGGCTTTCTTTCCACAGCAGCTCACGATGAATCGCGCGCCGCTCTCCGCGAAGAGGAGGGCATCGGAACGGTTGCACGATTGTAGCACAGATAGGGTAGCACCCAGAGGTTTATTGTAATCCCTGAAGCAACTCTCGGCCAACGCAACACCTAAGCCGCCCTGAGAGAGGTCGTGACATGACTTAAGCAGACCTCTCGAGGCGAGAGCCGTGACACCTCTGCACGTCGAAAGCTCGAGGTCGTAGTCGAGGGCCGGGAGCGCACCACGCTCCTGTCCGTGAATCTCGGCGAGATATGCACTTCCACCGATCTCTTTTTCGTTTGTCGAGCCGATGAGAAATATGGCATCCCCTTCGGCCTGGAAGTGCGATGGGATGCTCGTAGAGACATCTTGTATCAAGCCGACGAGCGCCAGGAGCGGGGTGGGCTGTATCCCTTCCCCGTTGGTCTCGTTGTAGAGGCTCACATTGCCGCTTATGACCGGGATCTCGAACGCGCGTGCTGCTTCGCCGAGCCCCTTGATGCTCTCGGCTATCTGCCACATCGTTTCGGGGCGCTCTGGGCTTGGCATATTCAAACAGTCCGATATTCCGAGCGGCGAAGCTCCGGTGGCAGAGATGTTTCTAAGGCACTCGGCAAGCGAGAGAGCCGTTCCTCGACGTGGGTCGATAGCACAGAAGCGCGAGTTGCAGTCGAGGGTGATTGCGACTCCCTTTGTAGTGCCGTTGGGGGCCTTGATGCGCACCACGCCGGCATCGCTACCTGGATGCACCACCGTATCTCCTCGAACCGTCGAGTCGTACTGATTGTAGACGTCGTGGCGTGAGCAGAGATTAGGCGATGCCAGCATCGCAAGCCAGGTGGCGTTGAGATCCTTGGGGGTCGGGACCGCTGCGAGATCAACCGGTGTCGTCAGGGTCGGATCTGACGGAGGGGTGGTTGGCCACGTATACTCTGGTACCGCACTCGTAAGGAGCCTCGCAGGGATCGACGACACGAGATCTCCGTGCCAGTAGAGTTCGACGTTTTCTCCCGCAACAACTTCTCCGATAGCAACGGCATCGAGCTCCCAGCGTTCGAAGATCTTGATGAGCTCGTGCTCGTGTCCAGCTTCGACGATGAAGAGCATCCGTTCCTGAGATTCAGAGAGCATAATCTCGTACGGATTCATGCCGGTTTCACGTTGCGGAACTCTGTCGAGGTGAATGCGCACACCGGTTTTGCCTCTATCCGCCATCTCGAACGAGGAGCTGGTGAGCCCGGCTGCTCCCATATCCTGTACACCGACAACGCGACCGCTCTTGAATGCCTCAAGGCACGCTTCGAGGAGCAGTTTCTCTTGAAAAGGGTCGCCGACTTGAACGGTTGGACGCTTGGCCTCGGAGTCATCGCCAAAAGCCTCCGACGACATGCTCGCACCGTGAATGCCGTCGCGACCTGTCTTGGAGCCCACGTAGAGAACTACGTTGCCTACGCCGGCTGCTGTTCCGAGAAATATCTCGTCCTTGTCGAGCACTCCCAGCGCGAATGCGTTTACCAAACAGTTCCCGTTGAATGAGCGATGAAACGAAAGTTCGCCTCCAACGGTTGGTATTCCCATGCAGTTGCCGTAGAAGCCGATTCCGTTCACCGCACGACGCAGAAGGTAGCGGCTCTTGGGTAGTGCCGGGTCTCCGAATCGGAGCGAGTTGAGCAGTGCTATAGGTCGGGCACCCATCGTAAATACATCGCGTAAGATACCACCAACCCCAGTTGCCGCTCCTTGAAACGGTTCTATGAAGGTCGGGTGATTGTGGCTCTCGACCTTGAAGACCACCGCTTGGTTGTCGCCGATGTCCACGACACCCGCATTTTCGCCTGGTCCGATGATTACCTTGGGCCCCGTCGTCGGCAGGTTTCGCAAGTGTACCTTGGTGCTCTTGTACGAACAGTGCTCGGAGAAGAGAGCTGAACATATGCCGAGCTCTACCATGTTGATATCACGCCCGAGCGCCTTCGTTATCGCTTCGAATTCGTTCGATTTGAGGCCATGACTCTTGGCATCATCGAGGTTCGCGGTTCGGCGCCAGGGTGCGGTAGCTGTCATAATGATGTTTCCTTGAAACGGACCGGGGGGAGTGTATACCTGACCGGGGTTACACTCAATCTTTTGGGGCTCATCGGGTTTCCGAGTGGGGACCACTCGGTGGAATGCGGACGTGAACGTGAACGTGCTCGTAAACGTGCACGTGCCCGAACCTCTTGATGTTTTTATTTCGAGTACGTTTACGTTCAGGTGCACGAGCACGTTCACGTGGCAGAGTTACCGGGGCTTCTGAGCCCAAGACCAGCCTTTGGGGAAGAAAATCAGCTTATCAGGTGCCACATTGTAGGGTATACTCGGAAAAAAGCAGTTGATCTTAAGCATCGAGGAGGCGCGTCTATGACACCACGTAAGGCAGATGCGGTTTTCCCTCCGGTTTTAACCGACAGAGATTCTAGCGAGCCGTCGCGCGAATGCACCGTTGTTGTAGTGGACTCTGTAGAGCTGCGTCAGGAGCTGAATGGATCCGCTGTCGAACGGGCGCCCCGACGCAGGATCTTCGAGATCGTGGCCCCCGATGGACGTTCGTTGGTCTCTCTCGACAGGGCTCACGAGTTAACATAGAGAGCCTTCAAGAAGCGTATACGCGACAGCTACGAGAATACGTGAGTGCATGAGAGCGGTCAGAGTTACGTCTGTTTGTGGCGGGGTAAGCTGTTGATGCGCAGAACGTTCAGGTACGGCCCCAAATGGTACGCTGTTTCTTTAAGCGCCCATTTTTCTTGAAGATAGCGCACGATTCCGGCAATCAAATTTTGGGCTGCGACATCCAACTAGTAACGGGTAAAAGTCTGTAGCCACTGAGCGTAGACGCTTTATTCCGATTGTCGGTTTGAGCTCGGATCGTTTACCGTAGAGAGAGAAGCACACAATCCGGTTGCCTTAGAGGGGCGGAACCACTGAACGATGAGGCTGGGTTCTCATGGTACCGGAGAGGTGTTGTCTAGTATCGAGCAGCGAGTAGCGAGGAGAAAGGTTCCATGGGGAATAATGGTAACAGTGATTTTCAGAAGCTGATCCAAGAAGATCGCGAAACCCGAAAAAAATCTGCGTGGAAAGGTACGATGCTCGAGTATCTGGAGCTCGTCCGTGAGAATCCAGGCGCCCACAAGCTCGCGCACAAGCGGCTCTACGACATGATCAACGACCAAGGAACGGTCGAGGTCGATCTTGAGCAGAACCCGCGGCTCAAGCGCATCTTCAAAGGTGAGAAGTTGCGCGTGTTTAATTTCTTCGCCGACGAGTTCTTCGGCATGGAGAAGACGATCAATCAGATCGTACGCTACTTTCACTCAGCATCGCTCAAGGGAGAGGAGAGCCGTCAGGTGTTGTACCTGGTTGGTCCGGTAGGTTCCGGTAAGAGTTCGCTCGTCGAGCGTCTCAAGAAGGGACTGGAACATCTCGCGCCGATTCACGCCATCGAAGGATGCCCGATGTTCGAGGAGCCGCTGCACCTCGTTCCTCGCCACCTTCGCAAAGAGTTTTCCAAGATGCTCGGTACCGAGATCGAAGGCGATCTCTGTCCAGTGTGTCGCTATCGTTTGAAAGAGGACTTCCAAGGTAAGTGGGAGGAGGTCCCTGTTCGAACCTACGATTTCAGTATCCGAGCCAAGCGCGGTGTTGGTGTCGTCCCCCCTGTTGATCCGAACAATCAAGACACGAGCGTACTGATCGGAGGTGAAGATATCTCCAAGCTCGATCTCTACTCCGAGGGAGACCCTCGAGTGCTCGACCTCACGGGAGCGCTCAACGTAGGTAACCGTGGAATGGTCGAGTTCATCGAGGTGTTCAAGAACGAGACTGAGTACCTGCACGCGATGATTACAGCGACGCAAGAGAAGTCGATACCGGCCCCCGGCCGTCACGGCATGATCTACGTCGATACCTGTATTGTGGCGCACTCCAACGAAGCAGAGTGGAAGAAGTTTAAGAGCGATCACACGAACGAGGCGATCCTCGACCGTATCGTCACCGTCAAGGTGCCGTACAACATGAGGCTCTCGGAAGAGGTGAAGATTTACAAGAAGATCATCCGTCAGTCGCAGTTTACTGCCGACATCGCTCCACACACGATCGAGATCGCGTCGATGTTTGCGATCCTTTCGCGACTCGAGCCGACCAACAAGTGCGACTTGATGACGAAGCTCAAGTTGTACAACGGTGAAGAGGTCGTCGAGAAGGGTAAGACAAAGAGGATCGACGTGGTCGAGCTGCGCGAAGAGGCGAAGAGCGAGGGCATGAACGGGATCTCGACGCGCTTCATCATGAAGGCGCTCGACAACGCCCTCTCCGACAACATCGACATGAATGCAATTCACCCGATCTCGGTTCGTGAGTCGCTCGTGCACATGGTGAAGGAGGCTGACTTCGCAGACGATGTGAAGAAGCGCTATTTGGAATTCCTTCAGGATACCCTGCACAAGGAGTACCTCGAGGTTCTCGAAAAGGAGATTACGAAGGCTTTCGTTTATTCGTACCAAGAGCAGGCCGAATCGCTCTTCCAGAACTATCTGGATCATGCCGAGTCGTACGTCACCAAGAAGAAGTTCAAGGACAGGAGCACCGGAGAGGTGCTCGAGCCGGACGAGGGCTTCATGAAGTCGATCGAGGAGCAGATCGCTATTATTGGAACTGCGTGTGACGGGTTCCGCCAAGAGGTGATAGCCTACCTGTGGTCGGCTGGCCGCCGTGGCGAGAAGGTGAGTTACGAGAGCTACGAGCCACTCAAGGAAGCTATCGAGAAGAAGCTGATGATGAGTGTGCGCGACGTGTCACGTATCATCACCAAGGCCCGCACCAGAGACGACGACCAACAGAAGAAGTACGGTCGTATGGTTGAGCAGCTCATACGCAATGGATACCCCGCAAGTTGTGTGGATGTGATCCTCAAGTACGCTGCAAACAATCTCTGGAAGGACTAACAGCTAGGTATTTTCGAGTCTGAGAAGCGCTGATGTCGACGATCTTTCGCCCCTACACACCGACCTCCCAACGTTCGGATCGGAGTGCCCGCGATAGATTGAGGCATCGGCAGAAGATCAAGGACTCGATCCGCGACAACATCGGAGACATCCTCGCTGAAGAGTCGATTATCGGGCGAGATCGGGACAAAATTATCAAGATCCCGATCCGCTCGGTGAAAGAGTACCGCTTCATTTATGGTGAGAACTCCCCAGGTGCCGCCCAAGGCAACGGAGAGCAGAAGCCAGGGGATGTGGTGGATCCCGGTAATCCTGATGGACAGGGGCAGGGACAAGGGGGTGGTAATCAACCCGGTGTCGATGCCTTCGAAACCGATGTCACCCTCGAAGAGTTGATAGCGATCATGTTCGACGATCTCGAGCTGCCGGAGCTCGAGAGGAAGGCGATCAAGCAGGTCATGTCCGATGACGCTCGTAAGCGTAAAGGTCATCGTAAGGCCGGTATCCGCCCGCGCCTCGACAAACGTGCTACCGCCAGGAACCGCGTGCGACGTAAATTGTCGACTGGTCGGCGCGAAGAGCCACAGCCAGAGGACGAGGAGAAGCGTTTCCCCTTTCACAAGGACGACATGAGCTATTTTCATATCGTTCCGACGACGAAGGAGGCCTCCAACGCCGTGGTGTTCTGTATCATGGATACCTCGGGTTCGATGGGAACGGTGAAGAAGTATCTGGCACGCAGCTTCTACTTCCTCCTTTTTCAATTCGTACGTCAGAAGTACACAAACGTTGAAGTTGTATTCATCGCGCACCACACCGAAGCCAAGGAGGTTACCGAGGAGGATTTCTTCCACAAGGTGGAGTCGGGAGGTACTTACATCTCGTCTGGATATCGGAAAGCTCTCGAAATTATCGAAGATCGGTATCACCCTTCGCTGTGGAACATCTACGCATTCCACTGCTCTGATGGCGACAATTTCTACTCGGATAACGAGCGAGCGCTGCAGGCAGCGGATGAGCTGTGCAAGGTGTGCAATCTCTTCGGCTACGGAGAGATAAAGCCTTCGGGGAGCGCCTACTACAGCGGAAGCATGCTGGAGGTGTTCGGACAGCTTAAAGCCGAAAACTTCCACATGATCACGATTGAGAAGAAGGAGGATCTTTGGGAGGGATTCCGGAGCTTCCTCATGAAGGACAAGGTGAGCGGCGTTTCGGCGCACGGTAAGGTATTTGGCGGGAGCGAGGGTGCTGCTTCCGCTGCACCGTAGGAGCGTATGTCATTCGATATCGACGAGCTTTCAAAGTGGGACGAGACGATACGTGAGTGGGTAGAGCGCTTCGGCTTGAAGTGTTACCCGCAGGAGTTCGAGGTGTGTGACCACCACGAGATGTTGGGGTACATGGCCTACACCGGCATGCCCTCACACTATCCGCACTGGTCGTATGGAAAGTCGTACGAGCGGCAGAAGACGATGTACGATTACGGTGTATCGGGCCTGCCGTACGAGATGGTGATCAATTCCAATCCGTGCCTTGCCTACCTGATGCGTGACAATACGCTGCTCCTGCAGGTGCTAACGATCGCGCATGTATACGGACACAACGACTTCTTCGCCAATAACTTCACCTTCACGAGCGGCACAGACGCCAAGCACGTGCTGGAAAACTTCAAGAGCCACGGGCGACGTATAAGTTCGTACATGGAGGACCCGTCAATCGGTATCGAGTTAGTCGAGAGCGTCATCGATCATGCGCACGCGGTGTGTTATCAACGCTCGAGAAATCTTGCTATTCAGCAGCTCTCGAACGAGGAGCAGCGCGTTCGAGCCTGGGAGAGAGCGCAGCCAACGCCTGATCCATGGCGCGACATCCATCCGCCTCAAGAGTACATCGAGCCGAATCTCTCGAAGACGCCGGTCGAGCCGGTGGAGAATCTGCTCGAATTCATCGCTCGCTACAATCCGTATCTCCCCGAGTGGAAGCGCGACATTCTACAGATAGTCGACAAGCAGACCCAGTACTTCATGCCCCAGATGGAAACGAAGATCATGAATGAGGGGTGGGCGAGTTACTGGCACCACAAAATTTTAAACAGCCTCGACCTGCCGCAAGGTATGCACCTAGAGTTCCTCGTGCGCCACAACCAAGTGCTCAGGCCACATCCAGGGGGCTTGAATCCGTACCACCTCGGATTCGTTCTTTGGCATGACATCGAGCGGCGTTGGAACGAGGGAGATACAGGACGTGAGTGGGCTGACGATACTCCGACGATCGATCCTCGGACGCAGGATGAGAACGATACCCCAGGCCGCAAGAAGATCTTCGAGGTGCGTGAATCGGATCGTGATCAGTCGTTCTTGAGGCGCTTTCTGACGCGTGAGTTGATGGATGAGTTGAACCTCTTTCAGCACGAGCGTCGTGGGAAGGAGCGTGTGATTACCAAGGTTGCCGATGAGGAGAACTGGAAGGATCTACGCGACACGTTGATCAAGAATGTCGGCACAGGCTCTATCCCGGTCATAAAGGTCGAGGACGCCGATTTCGGTCGAAATCGTACGCTCTACTTGAAGCACTACCACGATGGGCGCGATCTTCAGCTCGAGTACGCCGAGCACACACTCAAGCACGTGGCGCGCTTGTGGGAGCGTGAGGTGGTGCTCGAGACGAGCATCAACGGCAAAGGCTCGCTGCTCAAAATTATCGGAGAGTCTCTGAAGATAGAGCGAGTGTAGAGCTCTACTGTAGGGAGAGATCGAACCATACGGCGTGCGTTATGCCCGATGAGTTCGTAGAGCGTTCGACTGCGATCTCCAATACCTGGGCACCTGTCACTGGCACAGAGAAGTCGCTTGATTGATTCTCCAGAGTAATTGGCTCCGATCGCCAGACCTCGACGGAATCCAGCCGTACGAGAAACCGCAACGATGGCTGCGCGTGAGGGTTTGATTTGACGAAGTCGGGTATGCCGACCTTACCTGTGAAGAGCTTGTAGTTCCGATTGATAGGGAAGGCGAAGCTCGAGGTCGCCCGAGTGTTGATGCCGTTCCTGGCGGTAACACCCTGCACCACGATCGGTTCATTGCGCACAGTCTGATCAACCTTCGGAGCCCCGTGCTGTTGCCAACCACCTAACGCGTTGAGGTTGCCAATACGCACTCCCAAGAGATTGAGCTCGGGCTGAGTCACCAAGGGCGTGGCGAACCTGTTCGTCATGTCACAGCCGGGGCAGCGCAGATCCCAGAGTGAAAAGAGGCTTCGCGCGTTAATCTCTTCTTTGGTCATGAGAGAGCCGTACGTGAGGGGTGCAAAGAATAGAAATGAGCACACCATCGCTTGTATGAGTGCCGCGTAGTTGACCCATGGCAGGACTCGACGAGTTGAGGAGTTCTCTGGAGAGAGTCGAACGTACGACCATACGAGGGCAGCTAATACGAGGCAGAATATAAAGGGGACGAAGTAGTGGTAGAGATAGAGCGTTCGATTGAGCGAAGACATATTGACCATGTACCCGATCCACATGGCCAGATAGGTGTAGAGCCATACGGGTGGTTCTTGGTCGCGGTTGGTCCCTAGAAAGATCCTGCCTAGCGCCAGAGCGCACGCAACGAGGAGCCCAGCTAGGGCTAGCAGCCAGGAGACGGGGCTAACTTGGAGTATCCGCGGCCTTAGTTCAGCGGCCTGCTTTCCCCAAGAGTAGGCAATACTTCTTCCGCCGAGTGGCCACGACCAAGTGGAGCTACCCTTTTCGCCCGGTCTGCAGAGATTGAGTGTAGGTACGGCGCTGTGCGGTCTAAGTAAGTGCGCCACCGAATCGCGGAACATGACTGGGAACGAGCTCAGTCGATTTTGCGCTCCTGTGCGCACGATCTCTCGGTATCTCTCGGAAGCTGCATAGACAGGGGGATTAGATCCATTCGGAGGAGAGTGCTGTCCGAGTGAGAAGTGAAGCTGCCAAATGAGATAATGTGTGGCAATGAACCCGAGTGCGATTTGCAGGGCGCACACGGCAAATCTGCGAGGAGAACGTACGGTAGCTAGCACCAGCGGCGTGAAGCCGATAGCGACGACCAGAGCTGTGATCTTGGTAGCCACTGCTGCGGAAAAGAAGATACCAGCGAACAGCGGTGCTAGACCGATGGGAGTGTTTCCCTTGGCACGCCGGTAGGCGTTCGAGAGAGCGAGAAGGGCTGCGAGAATACAGAATATCTGAATGCCGTCGAGTACTGCGAGGCGCAAATGAACGATGAGTGCGTTCTGGAGCGAGTAGGCGAGG
Source organism: Bdellovibrionota bacterium (assembly GCA_044351885.1). Classification (GTDB taxonomy): domain Bacteria; phylum Bdellovibrionota_C; class UBA2361; order UBA2361; family OMII01; genus OMII01. Next base: position 6,953 of record JBILEW010000044.1, on the reverse strand, counting down.
CCGATGATGAAGGCACGCGCGGGGGATTGAGTAAGCGAGAAGATTAGTAGGAAGAGTAGGGGAACACTGAGCCAGGCGCACAGGGCTGGAAAGAGGCGATAACCGGCGAACGAGAGCCCGTGGGGTGTACTTTTAGCTCTCCCTGTCGCGATCAACTGGTCGTCAACGGGGTTGGCATTGACGATATCTTCGCCCAAAGCCATCAAGAGTTTTCCAAGGGGCGGGTGGTCGTTCATGAAGAAGATGCGGTTCAAGTACTTCTGAGCGCTGGGGATGTAGTAGACCTCGTCCCAAAGTAGTTGTGATGGCTCGGAGTAGTTTCGGAAAAAGGTGCAGAACGAAATTGCGGTTATGACGACGAGCAAGATGCCAGTGAGGTGAATTGGATGAAAACGCGTCGTCATATTCAGGGTCGGGGTATCGTATAATGTAGCTTGAGGCATGGATAGGGGTTGGCTGCGCTCGTCTCAGGAGCCCGACCGAAAAGTCCTGCCTGAAGGGCTGAAATGTTAGATACAGAGCGATGCTTGTTTGGTAAGAAGAGAGGCAAGAAGACATTTCGCACTGGGGACAACAAAGGGCAACTATCACTACTTCCTCCGAGCATTGACGATGACGGCGAGGGGATACTGCCCCCGAGATGCACAACAAAAAAGCGCTAGCAGACCGCATCAAGGCAGCGCTTGTCGAACACCAGGCGTGCACACGCGAAAAGCTAAAGGCAGTATCGGTGACTGACCCAGAATGCTGAATGATGAAAGGGAAAAGGCGTCAATTCGAATTGCAATGCACAGGCTGCAATTGATGCAAAGAGTCACCTGGTAGTTGCGGGCTATGCGGTCAATGCGTGTTGCGATAGTACCAAGCTCATTCCTGCCGTTAGCGAGCTTGAGCGATCAACAGGAGTTTCTCCCAGGCCAGTTATTAGGGCTTTTTCGGTCAGGATCCTGAAAAAAACATAAAACCTACTGAACAAGATCGCAATCGACACAGTGCTCCTGGCCGCTCGCGCCTCCAAGTGGTGGCAGACCACAGCCTGCTCTCATAATATCACCACTGCAGCACATTATTGATCCTCTTACCTCGCACCCAGGCGGTTTATTTTGGGGATCGCATCCTGCTCCACATTTGTCGCAGCCCGGTCCCTGACACTCTGCTGAAGTACACGCGACATATTCCACACCTCCGGAGCCTGAAGTGTGACATTGGTAGATGAAGTCTCCTGAAACATTTGGGCAACTTCCAGGTATGCAGCTGGCTGAGGGGTACCTGACTGCTTTGAAGCAACCGTTGAGCAACCTAAAGGCTGGATTGGGGATATTAGGAGGGTCTGTTTTATTATTCGGAACCTGCACACAGTCAAAATGTCGGCACGGATCTACAAGAGGCGGTGCGCAATTGCTGGGAATTTGGGGAACTTCAGACGAAAACGGATCGCTGCACAAAACGTTATGGATATTGCTCCATGCCGGTCTATTGAAATCGGGAGCACCGCATTCAGGATATTGATTCCCAGGGTCAGGCGTCGGCGTAGCGTCAGGCGTCGGCGTAGCGTCAGGCGTCGGCGTAGCATCGGGCGTAGGCGTAGCGTCAGGCGTCGGCGTAGCATCAGGCGTCGGCGTAGCATCGGGCGTAGGCGTAGCGTCAGGCGTCGGCGTAGCATCAGGCGTCGGCGTAGCATCGGGCGTAGGCGTAGAATCAGGCGTAGGAGTGCCACTAGCCGTTGGCGTAGCAGTTGTCGTCGGTGTCTCGGTAGGTGTTTCAGTTGGCGTCTCGGTAGGTGTTTCAGTCGGCGTCTCGGTAGGTGTTTCAGTCGGCGTCTCGGTCGGCGTTGGAGTCGCAGTAGCCGTTGGCGTAGCAGTTGCCGTCGGTGTCGCGGTCGGCGTTGCCGTAGGAGTAGGCGTTTGGGTAGCAGTTGCCGTCGGTGTCGCGGTCGGCGTTGCCGTTCGAGTAGGCGTAGGCGTAGCAGTAGGCGTTTGGGTAGCAGTTGCCGTCGGCGTTGCGGTCGGCGTTAACGTAGCAGTTGGCGTTGGGGTAGCGGTAGGCGTTGCCGTAGCAGTTAGCGTTGGGGTCGCAGTGGCCGTCGGCGTCGCAGTTAGCGTCGGTGTCGTGGTCGGCGTTGGCGTAGTAGTAGGGGTTGGCGTAGCAGTTGCCGTTGGCGCACCAGTTGACGTCGGTGTCGCAGTCGACGTCGCCGTTCGAGTAGTCGTTGGCGTAGCAGTTGCCGTTGGTGTCGCGGTCGGCGTTACCGTAGGAGTAGGCGTTGGAGTCGCAGTAGCCGTTGGCGTAGCAGTTGCCGTCGGTGTTGCGGTCGGCGTTGCCGTTCGAGTAGGCGTAGACGTAGCAGTTGACGTCGGTGTAACAGTTGACGTCGATGTCGCGGTGGGCGTTGTCGTCCCAGTGGGTGTCCGAGTAGCAGTCGGAGTAGCAGTCGGAGTAGCCGTAGGTGTCGGCGTAACGGGATCCGTTGGCACACACTCGCTATCAACACAGCGCTCATTTTCTTGGCAGCAAGTGAACCCAGTGCCTTGAGGTCCAGCGCAGATGGTACCGCCCTCGGGGCACAAATCGCACTTGTTTGCGGTGTCTTTCACGCATTTATCATCTGGGTTGACGATTACGAAGCCGCTTGGAACCGCATCGCCTTCATTAAAGTAGTCGCGGCACGTGATCTGTTCACAGGTGGGTACGGTAGGCGTGTACGTTGGCGTCGGAGTAGCCGTAGGCGTTGGAGTCTCCGTCGGGGGTGGGCCAGGTGTCGGCGTAATCAGGATGCACACAGTTACGGAGGGATCGTCGTCGTCGATACACCACGGAGGCAGATTCCCAGGCGGTAATAGCGAGGGGTCCTGTGCATATTCTGTGCAGTCTGAGACTTTACACGTTGGGATAGCGGTAGCCGTCAGAGTAGGGGTCACGGTTGGCGTATTCGTGATGGTTGGAGTGGCCGTCGGTGTCGGTGTGTCCCCGGTGGGAGTCGGCGTGTCTGGTTGAGGGGTCGGAGGCTCTTGGGTCGGAGAAGAGACCGGAGTTTCGGTTGGAGGTGCTGTCCAGTCAACGCCCTCCGTAAGCGGAGCAGCAGCGCTCACAGTGTACGACATCGTAAGGGGATTGGCGTAATTGGAAACCAGGTTGCTGGTGAACGTGGTAGCCCGATACGCCATCATCAGGAGCGATGCCGGTGCTACCGATCCGGCCGGAAGGTTCAGAGGGGTCGTCGGAGCAGTCAGGCGTGTGCCGTCTTTGAAATCCACGGACTGTCCCGGTAGCAGTGCAAAGAAGTGAAAGGGCTTCCCGTCGGAGTCGTCAGCGTATGTGCCGAGCACCGTACGCTCGAGATTGATACAGGTAGAGAGCCGGGTCTTTTCCCTGATTATTCGATCGATTTCGCTACGGGCCCATTCTCGTTGGGCAGTGTCCTCAGAAACGAGTCCCTCTGCCAGATCTCTTTTCTTTGCGACCTCCGTTACTACTTGCGTAAGCGATGTTTGCCCGCAGCTCGAGCGAAACATCATCATGCCTACCCCGATACTGGCGAGCATGATGGCGCCAACGACCACGATTACGAGGCCGAGCTCGGTAGTAGAGATGCCGCGATCACGTGCGCTATGGTGTGAAGGCGTCGGCTTACAACGCATGCGTTAACCTTGTATTGAAAGGAGGGACGAACCCCGGATTCTCCAGATGTCCGCCCATCTCCTCAATAGTACCGTATACAAACAGCCACTGACTCTAAAAAAATGAGAGACTACGCTTGTCCTTCAGAGGTTGCTATGCGGTCGTCTGAATATGCTCCATGTATTAACAGGTGTTCTGCGAGGTGTCATGTGCCAATCGCCAGATAATTCGGAGTCGCCCTGGGAAAAGGCGCCACGTGCAGATGTGAGGTTCTCGGACCCCTCAAGGATTCGACGTGGTCGCCATGAGTCGTTGTTTTAGGAGCCGACATCGGCTGCTCGGTATGAGATGTGCTTACTACTAGGTAGTTGCGGTAGTGGATGTCGAGACCAGTAGAGTTCTCGGCTACTTACCGTTAGAGCTAGGCAAATTTTTCCCGGTAATCGATGGCAGCTGCATCAGGGCTCAAAGGCGACGACTCGTATCTGGATATCTGGAGGAAGGTTCCTCCAGAGGAGAAACTCGAGCTTATGGCTCGGGCGCAGTCGCGCGGAGTTGCGGCTAGTTTGGTAATCTTGGTCATCACAGGCACCGTAGCAGTGGGATTGCGGATGCCCTGGGTTTTTTGGGCGGCATTCGTTACGATTCCTTTCGCGTTTCAATTTGCCTCAGCTCGGGCTTGGCGCCACCTCAAGCCTCGCACGATGCTCGACTATCTCGCAGCCCGCTCGGCAGCCCGTCGATATGCATACGGCGCTCAAGCCAAGGACCTCACCGTGGATCTCATGTTCAAAGGAACGCTCCAACGGGACTTTGCTGCCCTAGGTGAGAGCGAGGAACTCGATGCGCGTATCGAGGACCGAGACAGGGTTGCTGTATGGGTGTCGATCTTTGCGGATACGATCGTGATGATGTCGGAGCGCTCGGGAGGAGCAAAGCTCGAGATGATTCACAGTATCCTCGAGCGCATTGAGGTCACACCCGAAGGATTCGATGACTCTGACTCGGGATCAAGGAGGCTCGTGATCGATGTCGAAGTGCGTAAAGGAGAGATCGAACGGTGGTTTCTCACGAGCGCGTACCCGGCTGCTCTCCTCGTCTGCGAGCGGAGGATCAAGCGCGCTGTTGAGGAGAACAAGATTCATTTGGAGAAGCAATTGATCGCCACCAAGGGGCTCTACACGCGGGACAGCGTGGAAGAGCAAAGCTTCTCTTTCAATTGAGCGGTGACAGCAGCGGACAGAGTTTTCGCGGATTCGTGAGAAGCGGGTGGTGCAACACGAGTCGCTATAACGCTGTATTTGATGGCGTCGTGGTTGCTCGGAGTGCTGGGGCTCAGTATCAAGTAGGCTAGCGCCGGGTGGAGATTTGAGGCATCTATATACCTTTAACATCCTTAAGTCTCTAACATTGGGGGAAATGTCATCAGTGCTTGAGCGACTAGTGCGGCAATTGGGGGTGCTGGCGGTGTTTTTGGTGGCGTTCGTGCCGACCGTGGACCTCGTAGCCCAGTCATTTTCCAAGAAGATAGCAGTAGAGTCTCCCAGGAGCGGTGGATCCCTCGGTTCTGCGACCATCTCGGTTCAGAAGATAGGTCGGGCGACGGCCGTAAAGCTCTCTGCCCCGACGGCGATATCGGCAAATGCTTTTTATCTCGGTGGTCCGGCGAGGCTAGTGGTTGATGTTGCTGGGTGTAAGACTCGACGCTCGGAAAAATTCTCTGTAGCTTCCCATCCAGCAGTTTCCGGCATCCGGGTAGGAGCGCATACGGATAAGCTCCGCATGGTTGTTGATCTGACTGCCAACACCGAGCCAGACTTCAAGGTGGCTGTCAGCGGTCGCGAAGTAACTTTGACAATTACTGATGAAGCGCAAAGCGAGGAGCGTGTCGAGCGAGTAGTTCCGACGATTAAGCCCTCCGCGATGCCAGCTCAGGTGCAACCGGTGCTTCCTGATGCTCAGCCGACAGAAGCTCAACCAACAGGAGCTCAAGCAGCCGAGACGTCGGTTCCAACACCAACGCTGGCGCCGATAGAGGTAGCTCCGACGGTGACAGGAGTGGAGCCGAAGGTGGCGGATACGAATATGCCGGTGGATGCGACGGTCGCGCCTCCCACACCCGAGCCCTCGCCAAGCAGTAGCCCCACGGCTTTGCCGATTCTCAAGCCGACTTTAAAACCACTGGTTCCTGAAGTTAAGCCCACGGTTAAAGAGCCAATCGCAAAACCGGTGGCGCCAGGGCCTACTCAGACTACTTCGGTAGCTTCTCCGATCCGTGGGGCGATTACGTATCTGCTTACGGGGTATCGGTTCGAGTACCTGGAGCCCGGAAGGGTCCCGATTCTCAAGATTAGCCTGAATAAACCTCGGGCGAATGCGCAGATTAGCAAGGTCGGTCCCAAAGCGTACAAGATCGTAATACCGAGCTGTGGAATCGGAGGAAAAGGACTCGATCTTCCCCAGTTTCCACCCGCCGATTTCCTGGGTTTCGTGATGATAGCAGCCAAGGCGGTAGACGATAAAACAGAGATCACCGTCAGCGTGGAGCAGGGGGTGGCGCTTGGAACCTTCGTTCGACAGAACGAGATTTGGGTGAAGCGGCTTTGAGTAGGGGCTCTCCTAGTGAGATATAGGACGCCGTGGTGGGGGATTTTCGCAGAAGAAGAGTAAGGGGATTTTAGGGGATCTCTCCGGCAAAAAAGGGATAGGTTTACGGTTACACCGTCCGGTTGGTATGAGGTAAGATCAAGGAGTCGAAACCTCATTGTGCTTCATCGCCAGGCCGATGATTAACAGTGAAGGTGCAGATAGAAGTCTATAGGGGTGCCTGGAGCCAGTGAGCCAGGATCCAACTCTCTTAACGTATGTCCGACGAAGGCAAACGCATTATCCGAACAGCGCTCTCGCGTCCCGCTAACGCGGGCTTTGGGGCGCGTGTGCGTTGTTATGTTGCGTTGCTCTCCGTATGTTTCGCAGTGACGCTCGGATATGCCTTGTCTGTATGGGCGATCCCTACTTCCCCCTTTGAAAATGGTCAGAGCTGCCAGCAGGTGTGTAAGGTGCTTCCTGAGGGGCCTGGAGATCCGTGCCTTTGTGGGCAAGCAGAATTCATCGATCTTTGCCGACGCGCGGCTTGCTTTATAGAAGCAGGTGAGTGGTGCTGCCCGAATTTCAATACACAACCGCCGACGAAGAGATGTTGCGAGCCCCCTCAAACCGGCACTGACACAGGTACTGACACCAACACTGGTACGGACACAGCTACTGACACCACCACGGGTACTGACACGGGTACTGACACCACCACTGGTACTGACACAGGTACTGACACGGGT
>JBILEW010000119.1:0-10226 GCA_044351885.1 Bdellovibrionota bacterium | reverse complement strand
TGGATACATCTGCGGTTTTTCCCCACCATGAAAATTGAAGAGCGACCCAAGATCCTCTTTCGCAGCAGGGAGGGGTTTTGCCTCGCTTCCCTAAAGCTCGTATAACGCCCACGCCACCGTCAAACGATGGACGGTAGACGCCGACGTCTACCGTCCATCGTTTGACGTCAACGTAATTCGTCAACGTCAGCCATCAAATCACCACTAATCCCCGCAAAACACAGAGACTTGTTCAGAGGCTCCTTAACCAAAAAGCCTATGCTACTGATCGACGTCTACTGAAGAGAAAAACTCTGCGCACAGGCCGAACTTAGCCGAGCCAAGAAGGCTATTCGACCCGCGAGTGACGGACGATCTCACCTCGAATCATGTACAGCACATCTTCTGCGATGTTGGTCGCATGATCAGCGATCCTCTCGAGATTACGCGAAACGGAGAGCAGGAGAATGAAGCGGTCAACATCGTCTGGGTGCTCCCGTATCGCCTGAATGACCTGTTTGTGGACGCTGCGATTGATATCGTCGATAGCATCGTCAGAGGTGCATACCCACTTAGCCACACCTTCGTCGAGATTCACGAGCGCCTCGAGGCTTCGCCGTAACATCTGCTGAACTTTGCCCTCGACATCCTGGAAATCGATGTGTGCCCGCGGCGGCGTCTTGATCGCGCTCAAGGCGCGTGCCCGGCTGGCGATGTTGACAGCGAGGTCACCTATCCGCTCCAGATCGTTGTTGATCTTCAACACGGCGACGATGAAACGCAGATCCGTGGCAACGGGTTGGTGCAGCGCGAGGATCTTCAAACACTCCTCTTCGACCTCGACCTCCATCAGATCGATTCGGCTATCCCCTTCGATCACCTCGTCGGCGAGCTTGCCATCTCGATGCTCTACGGCTTTCACGGCCTTGTAAACACTCTCCTCAATTACCGCACTGAGCTCGAGAATCTTCGATTTCAAGCCCTCGATAGCGCGGTGCAAATGCATCGACATGGTGTACTTCCTCTGCGTTAAGACCGAGAGTTATCCGAACCGGCCAGTAATATACTCCTCAGTCTGCCTCTCCTTCGGCTTCGTGAACAACTCCTTAGTTGCCCCGAACTCGACCAAACGCCCCTCGTAGAAGAACGCCGTGTTATCGGAAACGCGGGCAGCCTGCTGCATGTTGTGAGTAACGATGATTATCGTGTACTGCGACCTCAGCTCGCCGATGAGATCCTCAATCTTAGCCGTCGACCGTGGATCGAGAGCAGACGCCGGCTCGTCCATCAGGAGCACCTCGGGATCGACCGCCAGGGCTCGGGCTATACAGAGACGCTGTTGTTGACCACCCGATAGATCGAGTGCGCTCTTGTGTAGTCTATCCTTTACCTCTTTCCAGAGATCGGAGCGAGTAAGGCTACGCTCCACGATCTCCTCCAATTTCGCCTGATCACGTAGACCGTGAATGCGGGGACCGAAAGCGACATTTTCGAAGATGCTTTTCGGGAAGGGATTCGACTTCTGAAACACCATACCGACCCTCTTGCGTAGAGCAATCAGGTCTACATTCGGGGAATAGATATCCTCTCCGTCAATCGTCACCTTACCCTTAACACGAACCCCGTCGATGAGGTCGTTCATGCGATTCATCGTGCGAAGGAACGTAGACTTGCCGCAGCCGGATGGTCCGATGAACGCTGTGACCTCCCGTGCCGGGATGGAAATATTGATGTTGTGGAGCGCTTGGTATTCCCCGTAAAAGAGGTCGAGACCCTTCACGTCCACCTTGATTTCGCGCTGCGCGTCTTCCAATTCCACCTCTCCTGCCGTTACGACACCATCCATAAATCCAAGCGCCGTAGGAGTTTCCGCATCGAAGGTATACAGCTTTTGGGCAAACATAAACTACTCCTTATCTCGGTCTACGCTCGAATCGCGACCTGAGCCAGATCGCAAGCGCATTCATCACTACCATTATGAAGAGAAGAACGGTGATCGCCGCAGCTGCGTTGATGTGAAACTCCGTCTGCGGTCGAGAAAGCCAGTTAAATGCCTGAATAGGCAACGCGGTGAAGGGGGCGAAAATCGAGTCCGGCACCGCGGCTACATAGGTCAAGGCGCCCAATGCGACAAGCGGGGCAGTCTCCCCGACAGCCCTCGAGAACGCCAAGATACATCCGGTCAATATCCCCGGCAGCGCACTCGGTAATACCTGTGTCCATACGGTCTGCCACTTGGTTGCTCCCAAAGCTAGCGCTCCCTCGCGATACCCCTTAGGAACCGTACGGAGCGCTTCACGAGCGGCCATGATTATGATGGGCAGCACCAGAAGCGCTAGGGTCAGAGCTCCAGAGAGGATGCTACGCTCGAAGTTCAAAACCCGAACGAAGACCTGCAAACCGAGCAGGCCGTAAATGACCGAGGGCACCCCTGCGAGGTTGGCGATGCACAACTCGATCAGATTGGTCACCTTCCCTTTCTTACTGTATTCCTCGAGGTAGAGTGCAGCTCCGACTCCTACCGGTAGTGCACACCCAACGGTCACTACGATCAGAAGCAAGCTTCCGGTCCAAGCTGCATAGATCCCCGCCCGCTCTGGCTTGCGCGACGGGAATTCCGTAAAGAACTGGAGAGTCAAGCGCGACCAGCCGTCAGCTACGATATCCCACACGAGAGCTACCAACACCAACGCCGCACATAGAATTACTACACGCGCGAACCATACGAAGAGATGCTCGACCCCAGGGCGGGCCAAAAGGGGCTTTTTGACCTGAGCTCTCGATACAGCCATAGTGCCTGCGGACGCTACCTGCTCCATTTACCGAAACATCCTCTTGAAACGGTTCCGAATCGTCATACTTACGACATTCAGGAACAGGGTCAGCAGGAACAACATCATCGCAACCGCAAAAAGCGTGTGGTACTCCAAGGTGCCGTGAGGAATATCTCCGAGCGAAACCTGCACTATGTAAGCCGTCATCGTCTCGACCGGCTGTATCGGATCAAAGTGCAGGAGCGGCTGCTGTCCCGCGGCTATAGCTACGATCATCGTTTCACCGACAGCTCGCGACACCGCAAGGATGAAGGCTGCCGTAATACCACCGATAGCCGCCGGGACTACACTACCGAAGATCATCTGAAGTTTCGAAGCACCCAAGGCGTAAGCGCCCTCTCGCAGACTACGCGGGACGGTATAGAGAGCATCCTCACTGAGCGACGCGACCATCGGAAGTATCATGATCCCCATCACCAGACCGGGACTGAGCGCATTAAACGAACCCATCTCTGGAAAGACCTTCTGCAACAGGGGCGTCACGAACAGCAACGCGAAATATCCGTACACGATGGTAGGGATACCAGCGAGGATCTCGAGAAACGGTTTGAGCATCTTTCGTGTACGTTCAGTTGCGAATTCGCTCAAATAAATCGCGATGACGAGCCCAGCCGGCACCGAGAATGCAACGGCGATGAAGGTGGTTAAGAGAGTTCCACACAACAGCGGCCATATCCCAAAGTGCTTCTCCATGAAGAGGGGTGTCCACTGCGTATCGAACAGAAACTGTGAGAAGGATACGTTTTGAAAGAACAGAGCGCTTTCGACCGTCAATACAGCGATGATGCCCAGGGTAGTAGCGACAGAGAGTGCGCCACACGCGAAGAGCCAGCTCTCAATCCCCTTCTCTAATATGGCGCGCTTCGCTCTCATCTCCTGTGTACCCAATCAATACCGGCCGGATTGGAACTGAGCATATGCTTCCGGATGCCTTCGGCGTGCTTTCACATGCACACTATTTGTACCACAGCGGATGGCGCTTCTCACGGAAGCTACTGTTAAAGTTCTGTTAGAAGGCTAGCCAGAGGAGCATCATGCGGCCTGGAGAGTTATCGAAAATACTGAGCCTTTTCCCGGAGCGCTCTCGACCTGAACCTCTCCTCCGTGGACCTGCGCTATGTGTTTGACGATCGAGAGCCCCAGACCCGTACCCCCCATCTTTCGACTTCTTCCATGGTCTACCCGATAGAAGCGCTCGAACAGTCGAGCCAGATGCGGCTTGGCAATACCAGGACCGTTATCAGATACCGACAGAGACACCTTGTCTCCCATCTGCTCTGCACGAACGACGAGGCGTGGAGTCCCCTCGGAGTATTTCACTGCGTTCTCGATGAGATTGACCAGAGCCTGTTCGAGTAGATTGGCGTTGGCCATCACGTGCAGATCGAGGGGCACCGAGACCTCCACCTGAGCTGTTCTCTCCTCGAGTTTCAATCGACAGGCCTCGAGAGCACCCTGCACAATCTCGTAGACATTCGAGGGTGTAGTTTCAACGCGCGCGTCTTCGCCCTGAGCTTCTAGTCGTGCCAAGGTCAAGAGGTCGTTGAATATAGCGTTCAGACGATCCGCATGATGCTCGATGATGCCGAGAAATTTCCGCAACGACTCCGGATCGTCTTTGGCACCATCGAGGAGCGTCTCCACGAATCCCTTTATCGACGTAACGGGTGTTCTGAGCTCGTGCGACACGTTGGCTATGAAATCTCGGCGAATGTTCTCCAACTTGGCGATCCGCGTCGTATCCTGGAAAACCACCAGCGTTCCAAGGCGCCCACCTTCGGATCCTTCGAGAGGGGCGGCGTATATCTGGAGCACGCGCTCGGGCTGGCCGGGTACTACGACCACCTCGACATCAGCTTCTTGGTTAAGGATCGCCTCGCCGATGAAACGCTGCACCTCGGCGTGATGAATCACCTCAGCAACGAGTCGACCGTGCCAACTCGGTACAGCAACATCAAGGAGGCGCTGTGCCGCTGAATTGAGGCGTTGAATCCGGCCTGCTGCATCTATCGTCACCACCCCTTCCGCCATGCTTCTCAAAATCGCGTCCTGTTCGCCGCTGAGAAGCGTCAGAGCCTCCACACGCTGCTTGAGCTGGGTGGCCATCAGATTGAATCCGTTGGCCAACCCGACCAACTGCGGGATGCGGGGAGGATAGACTTTTGCCGAGAGGTCTCCTTTCGCGAGGCGCTCCGTCGCTCGCTCGAAGCGCTCCAGAGATCGATCGATACGTCCTGCTACCAGCCAGCTCCCTACACCAGCCATCAAGATACTCAGGAGCACCATCGAGATAACCAGGTGCGAGGCGCCGAAATACACCACGAGCGCAAGCACCATGGGAGCAAGACAAACTAAAACCAGGAGAAAGAAACGAGAGGTCAGCCCAGAAAAATTCATACGCACACGCTCACCGTATCTTTGTACTAAAGATTGAGACATGGCGCACTCTCGATGTGAAAACGCTTTGTTAGCCGCGGAATCGGTATCCTACCCCACGAACTGTTTCTATTAACTGCCCATATTCACCGAGCTTTTTTCGGAGACCTACGACCTGCACATCTACCGAACGGTCGGTCACGGGATAGTCGTCTCCGTGAACGCCGTCGACGATCTGGTCACGAGTGAATACGATTCCGGGCTGCTTCATGAGGAAGTGCAGCAACTTGAATTCAGTGTTCGTAAGCTCTACCGTTACGTTGTCGAGCGATACCTCTCGACGAGCTGGATTGATCACCAAACCATCCACACGCAAAACTGCTTGAGGATCTACCGGCGGAGCCTTTCCTCGCCTAAGAACGCTCTTCACACGAGCCAGCAACACGCGCGGGCTGAAGGGCTTGGCGAGGTAATCGTCGGCTCCAAGCTCAAGCCCGGTCACCACATCCGCCTCCTCCCCCCGAGCAGATACCATGATGATGGGGATCGACCGGAGTGCTGGGTTACCCTTCAACTCTCGACACACATCCAGACCATCCATACCTGGAAGCATGAGGTCGAGAATCAAGAGATCCGGCACTTTGACCCCGATGGCTTTCAACGCCTCTTCGCCCGAGGCAACGCAGGTAATTCGATACCCGGCCTTCGAGAGGTTGTACTCTATCAACTCTCGAATATCGTCCTCGTCGTCGACGACTAAAATGGATTCTTTCATCTCTTCACTTCGAACAGGTGAACTTACCAAGCCCTTCTTACCTCGAATGCTCCCCTTTGTATCCCGCAAACACCCCTTCTAACAGAAAATTAACGCCGAGCTGACCATGCTCTCACTGGACTCAGAGGGTGAGTCACTGCTGCCACGCGAAAAGTACCCTTCCAACTCGAACTTGGGCAGACTATCGTATCGACGATTTCGGCCAATTATCTTAGGAGGAGCTAGCCATGAACAAGTCCATCAGCTGTTTCGAGAACATCGCAGGTGCACCAAAGGCTGTTGGACCGTATTCCCCCGCGGTCAAGGCCGGTAATACCTATTATCTGTCCGGCCAAGTTGGATTGAATCCTGAAAGCATGCAGCTTGTCGGGCCAGGGATCGAGGAGCAAACCGCTCAAGTCCTCCACAACTTACGGTCGGTCTTGGCGCATGTCGGGCTATCGTTCGACGATGTCGTCAAGAGCACCATCTTTCTTACTGACCTCGCCAACTTTCAAACCGTCAACAAGATATACGGCGAGGCTCTCGGCACTCATAAGCCAGCACGTTCGACAATCCAGATCAGCGCGCTCCCTCTCGGCGCAATTGTGGAGATTGAGATGATCGCTGTCGCTCGTTCCTAATCGGCAGCTCGAGCATGACGATCGATCCACGATACATGGACCGCGCCCTGGAGCTCGCTGCTCTGGGTGGGCGGTCCGTGATGCCGAATCCGATGGTCGGTGCTGTGCTCGTGCATGATACGGAGATTATCGGGGAGGGCTACCACGAGTTTTATGGTGGCCCTCACGCCGAGGTCAACGCCATCCGAGCCGTCAGAGATCGCTCCAAGCTCTCGCGCGCCACACTATACGTCACTCTCGAACCGTGCTCACACTTCGGGAAGACCCCGCCGTGCGCCGACCTCGTAGTGGAGTCTGGGATATCTGAAGTCGTCATAGGCTGCCGAGATCCCTTTCCAGAGGTCTCCGGCAAAGGGATCGAAAAGCTCCGTGCTGCAGGCGTGCGAGTCACTGAGATGATTCGACACAGAGAGTCTACTCTACTCAACAAGCGCTTTATCCTCGCGCATCGGCTCAAACGCCCCTATGTGATACTGAAGTGGGCCCAGACCTCGGACGGTTTCATCGCTCGTAGTGACGGTTCCTCTAAGTGGATCAGCTGTGAGGCGTCTCGCACCCTGACTCACGGATGGCGTGCACAAGAAATGGGTATACTAGTGGGGACTGCCACTACACGCACAGACGATCCAAGCCTCACCGTGCGACACGTAAGCGGTCCGAATCCAGTGCGAGTGGTAATCGACGCCTCTCTTTCGCTTCCGCCGCACCTCAATCTCTTCAATCAAGAAGCAGAAACGATCGTATTCAACGCCGACAAGGCAGAGCGCAGCGCACGCATCACTTGGGAGAAGATAGATTTTCAACAGCCGGTAGCCCCCCAGATCCTCTCGCGCCTCTACGAACGCAAGCTCATCTCGCTGATTATAGAGGGCGGAGCGCGAACCCTTAGAAGCTTCATAGATGCAGGCCTCTGGGACGAAGCTCGTGTCTTCGTGAGCCCTTCTCAGTTCGGCTCGGGCATCTCAGCACCACGACTTCCGCAGCAGCCCTCCGAAACGAGCGCTAGCGGTGACGACAGCCTCATGACGTATACGCACCAGGATCTTGAATCACGCCTTGGGCTGTGACGTTACGAAAAGAAGAAAAACCCTCTGTCTTCAAATACGCTGCTTTAAGGGCATTTCCGCTGAGGAAGCGAGGCAAAACTGACCTGTGGTCTCACTTTTGAACGTACCACGTGAACGTGCTCGTAAACGTGCACGTGCCCGAACATCTTGATGTTTTTGTTCCGGGTACGTTTACGTTCAGGTGCACGAGCACGTTCACGTGGTAGAGTAGCAGGCTTTGCCTCGTTTCCCTAAGGCCTCACCACCTCCACCTGCCACATTCGACGCAACGAATTGACGAAATACACCGCCCGCGCTCGAGCCAGGGCCTCCTTGGGTAGCACACGCTCCTTGATTACACCGGACTCAAGCAGCTCTGCACGATAGCAGCCAGCTAAAAGACCACACTCAACTGGTGGCGTCACGAGCTCTCCATCGAGATCGACGACGACATTAGCGATACGCGATTCGGTAATCTCTCCTCGCTCGTTCCAGAGGATGACGTCCTCGACATCGGGAACCTCGGGCACCGCGGAATCGTATGCCGATCGCTCCGTCGTCTTGTGAAACAGGGAAACGTCTTCCGAGTCTACAGGCAGGAGGGCAAAAGCTGCAGTATACTGCGACGGAAGTGGCAGAAGATCAGAACCTTCCACTCGCACATCTCCGCCCCTCTCTATGAATACCCGAATGCGTCGCGCTCCTGCGCCCTCTTGATCGAGGCGAGCAACCTCCTGCAAGGCACTGCGCACACGCCCCTCGTCGAAGCCCCATCCGAAATATTCACACGATGCCCGCAAACGACGGAGATGCCGCTCCTCGAGAAAGTATCCTTTCCCAGATTCCCACAATATCGTCTCGAATAGTTCGAAGCAGGGCGGCTTCTTTGTTACCGCTCCTGCTTTTGCAAAACACTCGTCGTACTCGCTCTTCCACTCCGAATCCCAGGTGATGCCGCTTCCTACGCCGTACTCCATCTCCCCTCGATCTCTGTCGATCAGTGCCGTTCGAATAGCGACGTTGAACACCTGTCGCCCGCCGGGTGCTAGGAATCCGACCGACCCGGTGTAGATTTTGCGCGGTGTGGTCTCGAGCTCTGCGATGAGCTCCATCGTTCGCCCCTTTGGGGCTCCGGTTATCGAAGCTGCTGGATACAGCGCCTGCATGAGATCTCCGAGCGAACACGAGACAGAGCTGTACACGCGGCGGGTCATTTGAAATACCCGTGGGTAACGCTCTATGTCACAGCGAGGGGCAGTCACGACGCTGCCGCGCTCGGCGACTCTGGCGAGATCGTTGCGTACCATGTCGACGATCATCACGTTCTCGGCATGGTCCTTGGTCGACTCGAGGAGCAGTTTGTACTGCGATGAATCCTCTTGCGGAAAACGTCCACGCTGGGTCGTGCCCTTCATAGGAGCACACTCAACTGAATTGCCGTCGCGCGTGAAGAGTACTTCGGGCGACGCACTACACACGACGAATCGTCCGGTATCAATATACGCACTGTAAGAACCGGCCTGCACCGAAACCATAGATGAGAACAAACTCATGGGATCGCGCGGCGCCGGAGCCCTCAACCGAAAGGAGTAGTTTACCTGGTAGGTATCTCCTCGACGGATTGCAGCGTGGATCCGTTCAATTGAATCTCTGTACTGATCCCGAGAGACCGTAGCCATCCACTCTGGGAGGGTCGCGTCGACTGCGGGAAGGGCTAGAGACGTCCTGCGCTGAGGACTTCGGAAGAGGCCGAACCACAGAGGCGGGAATTCATCCTCGCCCTTCGTGACTAAAGCTGGGTCGAATCCACGAGCAGCTTCATAGGAGAGCCACCCCACAGCCCACAATCCACGAAGTTTGGATTCCTTTTCGATATGATCGAGCGCCTCCTTCACACCCTCGAAGGTGTTGGCCACTATCGAATCAACTGGCTGCTCGAAGAAGAGCCAACACCCTTCACCGCTGTCATAGACAGCGCACCGGTATGTATCGTCTAAACTCATGTAAATTCCGGGGGTACTACTCACCTCCATTAAAAGAGATGGTAGAACAAAGGTCAAATAGGAAGGGACTTGTGGACTGAGGCAAGCAGCTGGAACATCGCGCTCGAGCACACTCGGCCGGCTGAAATCGGCAGGCAGCACCACATTCGCATAGAGGCTATCGGCATATGACGGACGAAACTCATTCTTCACTGAAAGAACTACGAGCATTGGTTACCGGTGGTGCCACGCGCATAGGACGAGAGATATCCCTCGGACTTGCCCGAGCGGGTTGCGACGTGGTCGTCCACTATGCGGGGAATGCTACCGGCGCAGCTTCCGTAGTCGAAGAGATTCGCTCTCTTGGCCGAAAAGCCGTCGCCATTCAGGGCGACTTTGCGAACCCTAGCGCCCCAGCCGAGGTCGCTCGGGCAGCCCTAGCCGATGGCTCTATCGACATCCTCGTAAACAACGCTAGCATCTACCCGGATGCCAACTCGCTGTCCTCGGCCCACTCTCTTGAACACGAGACCATCGAGGAATGGGAGCGCTCGATGGCGATTAATGCGCGTGGCCCGTTCTTTTTGATGCAGGCGCTGGCGAAATCTCTG
>JBILEW010000118.1:0-10233 GCA_044351885.1 Bdellovibrionota bacterium | reverse complement strand
TAACGCCCGGCTCCGCCTCGAACTTGTGCGTGACCCATGCCGGATACCAGGGTTGCGCGAACGCCAAGGCTGGAAGGACCTTCGTTACCTTTCCCGTCCTCACCTTCTCGAGCTTTTGGCCTTCGAAGCGTCTCTCCAAGAAATCTACGATCTGCTTAAAACCGGGAGCACGGTATCCGCCGAACTCGGAGAGTTGCAACTTTTTAGTCTGGGGGTCGCGGACGAAGGCGCCGGATCCAAAGGCTTCGAACTTCTGCCTCCGGTTGTAATCGCGAATGACATCGAGCTGCCGAAGAAGAAAGTAAATCGACTCCACGGCCAAGCGACTCTTGACGATCTGCGCATGCATGACATTGCGCATCTCACGCTGTATCATTGCTGGTGTGATATCGAGCAAGTCCATGTAATGGTACTTATTTCGATAGCCACGTGAAGTCCAGTAAGCAACATTACGCAAGATATCGCGCCCGAATTCCTTACTCGAATTGCGGATCACGAGGGTTCCATGTCGCGGATTGCTCACCAGTAGATAGCTCCGCCTGAACTCCATCATCGTCTCGGGATCGAGGGAGTACCATTGGTACTGACTCTTGCTCGAATTGGTCTCCTGTTGACCGTAGGCACCGCGCCTCAGGAGACGCGCCTGTATCGGATCCGCACCGGAGGCCAGTAGGAGATAGCCCGGTCCACAGATAGAGTCTGTGTGAGGACGTGCGGGAGTCCTCACCATCCCCAACCTCTCCTCGATCAGAGACCGACCAGGAGTCTGCCATCCGAGTTTGCGGTCATAGCGGGAAGAGACCTCCGCGTCGTGCTTGAACAGAAGGTGAAACCCGTGCGTGTAGAGACCTATTCGCGCGAGATTCCAGATTACCGGCTGTCCTACGGCGTAGATTCTCGAATCGAGAACCCGCGTCGTCGCGGTCAGTGCGCGGGTCAAAGGATTTAGTTTCGCGGGATCGAAGCCCTGCTCGCGGGGATGATTGAGCAGGAGCATCATCTCGGCTTCGTTGAAGTGCCTACGCGATTTCTGAATGTGACGGTTACGGTCCGACATCCATTCGATAGCATTCCACATCCCATTTAAGCTGTGCGGTGGGAGATGGAACAGGAGATTCCTGGAAAGCTTGAGCAATGAGAGCCCCATCTCGGGCTTCTTGCGAGCCTTGGTACCAAAGACCAGCACCTCGGCCGCCGCGACGAGCGAGAGATACGCAGTATACACACTCTTACTTTGCTGCAGGATCCTCCTTGAATCCTCGATGAGACCATTGGCCGTCTCTTCGTCGTGAAAGCGCGAGACCTTCGAACTCCACTTCATGGCTTGGTGGGCCAGTCCTTGAAAGTCTACCGTTCGCTCTTGCCCTTGAAGGGTTTTTATTTCGAACATTCTGTTCGCGTCCCTACTAGGAGGCGCGGCACCGTGTCGGGCAAGAAGACTGATCGTCTTCAAACACCCAACGTCGATGGCATAGTCCATCGCACGCTTTCCACTCGCGTTGACCTCATCGACTGGGCAGCCGTCCAAGAGAAGGATCTCCATGAGCTCCGCGTTCGGGACATCCGCCATGTCCCACATCGAACACGCCCTCAGGTGCGTCATGAGCGGTGTATTACCATCTGCGTCGACAACCTTTACGACCTGAGGGTCCCTTGAGATCGCCATATCGACGATCGCAAGCTTGTCATCGTTGAGTGCATGATGGAGCAGCGTGCCTCCGCGCACCTCGACGGGACCAGCCCCACCCGAATCGAATCGCATGCTCAATCTTGCTCCCAAATCGAGGGCAGCTCCGAGCACGTCGACCGAGGCGTCCGCCTGGTACACCGCCGCCAGCAAGGGAAGGTCGCTTGAGGGTAAAAGGGATTCAGTCAGGAACTGAAAGACTTCATCACCGAGGACCTGTTGGAAGGAGGTCAATCGTTCGAGTGCTTCTCGAAACACCGCAGCCTGCTTCGAGAGTCCACCTCGCTGCTGTGCCGCATTTTGGGTAGTTCCGTAATCTTTCCTCGGGATGAGATCATCGAGGCTCTCCAGCAATCCAGATACCGCGGTACCTTTATCCTGTGGGGCCTCCCTCGCAATTTTCACCAACCTTTCGAGCTTCTCGACCGTCCGACGGGTTGCCGATATGGGGCCCAACAGCGCCAGTGCCAACCCGGTTTGAGCCTCGTACCGACTCACCGGGACGATCTCCCGCTCCTTCCAAACGACGAGCAAAGATTCCAGCACATTCGAACCCGGATACTGCAGCGCGTAGTGAAAGAGCTCTCGATCAGCTTCGTCACGCGCGGTGATGTCTGCCCCACACTTGAAGAAGTGTTTCATGGTTTCTCGGAGTGCTTTGGTGTCGCTCCCGTACTTGAACGCGAGGAGCAGAGGCGTCTCGCCGGAGGCAGTACGAGCATCGAACAGATCCCTCCTCGGAGGCAGCATATCCAAGAGCGTCGTATCCCCCTCGAGCGCAGCAAGATGATATATGTTTCCGCCTTGTATGATCTGAGGTCGACTACCGCGCTCTTCTACATGAATAGGAAATCTCATCGACAGATCGAGCCCGAGATTGATCAGGCGATGCAGCAGCTCCTCGCTCATGCGCTGCCGGTGAAGGGCAAGAACACCGCGCCCTTCCAGCCCGAACGTAGAGGTGGAATTGACGACCTGCACCCTATCTTCATGTACGGGAAGCCTCTCGATCTGACTCAGAAGCTTCTGACCACCTGTAGAATTGAGCCGACTGCGTCGGGCGAAAGAAAGGAGCTGGGCGGAGAGGTCTACTAACAGCTCAGGATCGGCTCCCCCGGACTGAGACGACTCTGGCCTGAGCTTGCGTGGAGGGTTGTGTGTACGCTCGTCTGAGGGCTGCTCGCGTGGGTCCATAACACCGCATGATCTGTTTGAAGGGCCGACCTTACCGCCCCAGAGGGTAAAGATCAAAATGCTGCAGACAGGTTCCGATGAAGTAATTTCAAGATAGTTCTCGATTCGAACAATCCGTCACCGATCGGTGCTCATAACACCTGCTTTCCTGTGGAGGCGAGGCCCCCCTGCTGCGAAAGCGGATCTTGGGTTGTTCTTCGATTTTAGCTACGGGTAGGTTTTGCCTCGCTTCCCTATCGTACGATGAGGTCACCATAGGAATTCATGCCTGCCTGAATAAAGTCGAACACCCCCGAGCTTTGTAACGTGGGGGAGCCGAAATCCTGCCGAGATAGCCTGCGGAGCTCATTCAGCACCTGGGAACTAAGCGCCAGGCGGCTATATTCTCCCCAGGCGGGAAATGCCGCCCGACAGAAGGCAAGCTCCTTGACACTACCCTGCTGTGACCAGCTCTCCAGCGCACCCAGCAGCCTCGGGAATCCTGGAGAACGGAATCCTCCGACCGAATAGCGCCTACCTGCCATGGGGTCTTCCACATACGCAGTGGCAGCGTCGTTATCGAAGATCCAGGCCCGGTAAGCCTTTTGGAAGGTCCGATAAATCCTCACCAATTCCAACGCTTGCCGGCTGCCTGACGCACTCAGCCGTCCGCCCATGTAGAGCGTCGGTTCCAGTAAAGGTATATAGGCTCGCTCGATGGCATCGTAGCTAAACAGGGCCTCGTGCCCTTTTCCATGCGTGAATCGCATCCCCGGTTGTGCCGCCATGATGTAAGCCGGCTCCAGCAGCATCGCCCTTCCACCCTCTGGCGAGGAATTTCGCACGATCAATTCACCTAGAGATGGGTGATATATCCGAAGGTGAGTTCGGGTGAGTTCGATCTCTGTGTCCTCAGGGACGGTCTCGACGACGTACCGAACATTATCTGCAATTCGGATTGCGCGCGTTGTTTCGATCTCACTGTTCTCGTCAACCCGCAGGAGGAACGAGGTAAGCTCTCTCCGATTCGTCGATCCCTGGTCTCGCCTACCCTTTTCCCGAATGATCGAGATTTCTCGCCGCACAAATCCAAACTCCTCGAGAAGCGAGGTAGTGCGGCCATCAGGAGAGATGTAGCTACGAGCATCGAACTTCAAGTTCAGAAACTCGAATCCGAGCTTACCCACCTCTCGCCACAACGAGACCACCTCCTCGTTGACCCTGCGAACCCCCCGATGGAAGAACCGTTCGAGCGAGGTAAGCCCCTGGACGAGCTCATCGAGCGCAGCAGCGTGCTCTGGCTTGGAGAGATCTTCGAAGGCAGGATGGGCGAGCAGAGCCAAGAGCTCCGCTGCATTCGGACTGACCGACAAGGCGCTCCGGGAAAAGAGCCTTTTGAGCAAGGACGGCTGCTCAACCGGCCCGACGTCGTAGGCGAACCCGAGCGCCCCGATCACCCCTGGATGCGGGGCTGTCAGGATCTTCGGCAGCATCCCAGTCAGCCCGGTCTCCAACGCATCCTCGAGCAGATGGAATCGAAGGTCGACACGCGAGAAGGACGTAATCGTCTTATGACCACCCCGGAGGCTCTGCAAGAGCGCTCGGAGCACCTGACGGTCTCGCTCGGAAAACACACCCCACGCTACTGGAAGCTCCAGGCCTTCTGCGAGCACTAAGAGTGGCACCTCGTATTCCCCATGTCGTGCGAGCAGATCGAGCGCTGAGTGACCCTCCTTGTTCGCTAGCAGTTCTCCCCCATCATTCGATACCATCCCCTCCCTTCCTTCACCGAGGAGATCTTGAACAGTATCGGGATCGAGCTCCGACGGACCGTCGATCAGATATGCCATCAGTGGAGTGTTTCCCTCTCGATCGAGAGCCGCCAGGGAGCCAGGAAGAAGATGCAGGTATGGTGCGAGTTTCTCGACAGTTCCATACCGCGCCGCAACATGTATAGCACTACCGCCACGCCCAATGCCGGATTCGGTCGAGGGGCTAACGAGGCCCGGCGCACCTCCAACATCGATCAACATGAAGAACGGATCGTTGTGTCCGGGGATCATAGCCAACCGATGGGCCAAAAGAAGACCGTTGGTATCGAAGGTCTCGTTGATGTACGTGCTCACCTCCTTCTCGGAAAGGACACCTTCACGTCTAAGCCCCCACAGCACCCTGAGCAACGTCTCGTCGTCTACTCGGAATGTCCGATCGTTCCTTCCCTGCTCTTCGAGCAACGACGTGATCGAGAGCCCCGAGGGGGCTGCTCCGTTCGTGTCGCCCGCACCACTCACCTCTGGCGGGAATAGGGTCGTAATCAGCAGAGGAGCGAGGTGATCCTTAGGCGTAGAAGAGCAGTATCCCACATAGAGCCACAAACGTTCGCTCCGTGTAAGCTCGCGCGGGAAGCGCTCCGCATAGTTGAGAAGAACAGTTTTGGCGAGTATCTCGTCCTTCACAAAGCTGGCCGAAAGCACAGGCATATATCCAGCTCGATCTCTGCGAAAGGGATCTGCTCCGAGCTGTACCAAGAGCTTCGCCAGCTCAATACGCTCGGCTCTACTCAATCCGTCTCGAGCAAGCGAGGCTCGCGGAGAATCCGTCAAAGCGAGCGCCAGAAGAGTAGCGCCGGTATCGTCGACAGGTCGATCAACAACCGTGTGCAGGATACTCTCCTTGGCCTCCCCAATAGAGCTCAGGAATTGTTGTATTCGCTGCGAACGCTCCGCTAGCGGGCTCACCCGTTGCAGCAGAACAGCTCGAAATTCCGGGGGCGCGGGCGGCAACACAGATGCTCCGAGATCGAGAAACCCCTCACTGCGCTCTGAGCTGTGTCCTTTGGCTTGATGCATGATATCGAATTCAATTCACTTGCACGGGAGCCGTCATCCCCGTCGAGAAGTAACCTGCGTTTCCTACCGTACAACTGGCGGCAATGAGCACGTCTCGTATTCGCGTCCTGGATCCGGCTGAAGAGGAATCGGTTGTGCATCGGGCTCCGGAGGCACGAACGGGTCGGGCGCTGGGTCTGGCGCCGGGTCGGGAGCAGGTGGCAAAACCGGCGCAGGCTCTACTTCGGGTTGTGGTGCGGTAGGTGTGGTGACCAGAACTGCGGGCATACTGCGATGTACCATCGTTGTTGATTTTCGTCTAAGCCGGTTCTTATAACAAATTCCCTCAGATTTGCACCTCTAATGAGGTTACCGGCATTTTTTCACGGCTAATCCAAAAATACTTCGCCTTAATTAGATACCCAGATACTCCGCCTTGCAGTGCTCAATCTCTCTCATCCCGTCACGCCAGACGTAATACATACACTTTCCACCCTCTTTGAAGCGACGAGCGATGAAGTATTGTCCATCCTGATCAGTAGCGTAAATAACAACTTGCCCCTGAAAACCGCCCTTAAGGGCGGCAAGGTCCTCTATTCCCTCTGCCACAGCTTCTTGTACTGAAGCACCCTTCTTCATATAGAGCACAACACTTCGCGCTAGTGAGGTTCGAATAGCATTTTCACCGCAGTGGGTACATGCAGCAGCGCCATAACGACTGTCCACATAGAGGCCAGCTCCAATCACCGCCGAGTCGCCGAGACGACCCGGGTATTTGTAATCCCATCCAGAAGTGCTGATACCACCACCAAACCTTCCCAAAGCGTCTCTAACGAGACAGATCACCGTCCCGTGAGAGCCTTTCCCAATACTGGGATCAAACATAGACACAAGCGGCTGCTTCAGATTCTTCACCTTCCACTCATCGTATGCAGCTCTCATCTCGGGCGAGAGTGAATCTCCCTCTTGAAACCCACATTCCTTGGCGAACTGCTGTGCCCCCGCTCCAACCAGCATGACATGCGGAAGTCGGCTCATAATCTGCCGCGCAACGCTTATGGGATGAGTGATCCCTTCAAGGGCTCCGACGGCTCCGGTCTCAAGGGTATCCCCATTCATACAGCTCGCGTCGAGCTGCATTACTCCGAGAGCGTTTGGAGGACTATTGTATCCAACAGTATGAATAGAGGGATCAACCTCCACGAGCTTGATACTCTCCTCAACAACATCGAGAGGTACAGCGTCCCCTCGCAGTAGCTCTACTGCTCGACCGAACCCCGGAGTCGCCTCTCCGTTCATGATTACAAGCCGTGGCATCACACCTCCCTTCTCTCCGCGTGTGGTACCTTCGCCGGTACCGGGGCTAATACTTCCGAGCTAGCATGTAACTTCCATCGCTGCCCGCCGATTATAACGTGAATGGCGAAGGCGATGAAATATCACTCTCACGCGGGTGTACTGTTCTGCACTTTTTATCGTTGAGACTACCCACGTTCATATCGCTCTTGTGGCGATGAACCCCGACCGCATTGAAACGAAGCATACGACTCTCCTTTATCAGATTCTTCAAGGAGCTCATGAACGGGCGGCTAAAGCGCCGCGGTGTGGAGGGTCACCCACGACTGAACAGAACCGCGAGAGACACGTATGCACCGGAGCCCCCGGGAGCCGATACCACTTCTCGTATCTCATCCAGGTACACGCCGTGAAAAACGGGTTCGCCCTGAACTTCACTCTCGACGATCACTAGCTCCGAGACACCCCTTCCAGTGGTGTAGCTCCTCACGTACCCCACTACCTCGTCAGCTCTGGTAAATCCTCGGTTGGGAACTACTGTGAGTTTAATCGGACTACCTGGGGGGAATTTATCCGCAATGCTAGCTGTGGGCTGACCGCGCTGCCAGCTGTCGAGCTTCGTCAAGGCTCGGATCTCTAAGATCTCATGCCGGCGGGGATCCAAGAGCGTAACGGAACCGTCTACTTCCTTCCGAAACTTCAAACACCCCGGCTGCTCTGCCCGCCCTCGCAGGGTTCCCACCATCTCGACAACTGCGTTAGCGGCATTCCTGTCATCACGCATGCCAAGCGTGATCATGACTAGCTGGTGGGCAAACTTAGAAAATTCGTTCCAGGGATTGGTGATTGGAAGATCTCGGCCGCGATCAATCACGGGCAGGTACTCCGGACGCCCACCATCGACAGCTCCGAGTCGTTCAAGCCGGTCAATACGAGCCAGGCTTCGGACTCCTGAAAAGAGAAACCTCAGCGTTCCATCCGGTTCTACTGCACACAGACGATCGGCTTTTGCGATCTTCCGACCATCCGGTTTCGTGTAAACGAAACGACACGGAACTTCGGAAGTTTGAGAGAGGATTTCAGGGAACTTATCGATGACCCTTCTCAAAATTACGAGCTCGGCAGATACATCTGCCGCTGCTACGCCCTTGAGACGGGACGAGTTAAAGGTACGGCTGCAAACTCCTTCGTTTGGCCGATCGGCGACAAACGAACGATGCAGTGCCCCGGACATTGCAGGAAGCGACGATGTCACGACAATAACCTACTACAAACCTAAAGTAGTCCGGACGTACTCCACCGGGACTTGAAGCTCGTTATGGGCACGATAGGGACCCGCGTGACATAAATCTTAGGCTCCTCGTAGAATCGAGTGGGTGGGAACGAGGACAGAGATAACGTAAATCCTTATTTTGGCACATATAATCAAACCTTTCCACGTGCACGAGCTCGTTCACGTCCGGATAATACCGGGTCTTACCCACGCGATTCCACGAGGAGCCTTTTTTAAACCCCCGCCTTAACGAACGGTAGATACGTGACGACAGGCGCATATAGAGTGAACCTTGTACGTAGCCCGGTCTCTCACCGGCCTCTCTCGCGAAGAGCCGAATCCCACATTCCCGAGTGCTTGGCGAATTGCGCTGCCATGAGCTGCAGTCTCTCGTCCTTACCACAGAACTTCAGTCGACCGGCGTCACCGCGAGGATAGTTGGCTTCGAGCGTCACTTGTCCGAACTGTTGCATTATCCCTTTGTCGACGTTTCGTGCGTTGAACTCCTTGAGTAGCAAACCTCTGTATTCTGCGTTGGATATCATGCGCTTGAACCCATCGAGCGCAAGCGTCGACGAGGCGAAGCAGTCTCGCGAGCGAGAGAACTCAGCGTTGGTTTGCTCTCCAACATTGATTAGCTCTCGATACATCTTTATCTGCGAAACGACGATCCGCTCGTCGTCGTTAGAGGGATTCAATCCCGAAACGAATTGCACGGGATCGTGAGGGTCAGTAGGCTGCGGCCGCAGCGCCGGATACCCGAGAACGACCACAAGGCACACGCACGCCGCGATCCATCGGCTCCCAAATGAACTGAGGATCGATAACCCCCATGCCACTATTTTCCCCCGCGCCGTGCGGATCTCTTCACCCATGAAACCTCTTTCCCTGATTGAGCGGCGAAGCCTGAACGTATCTATATCCTGTAAGTATCGTCGTCCCCACTCCCTGCAGGCTCAACAAAGTGGCGCTCTATTCTCAGTGCAACAACAAGCCAATCCGCAGCCAAGCCTTCTAACCGTTTGATTCTTGATGATCATTTCGAAACCCGCTCCGACTAATTTCCTATTTCGACCGCGGCGGTAAGTGTGCTACTCACGGAGTGGTCTTCTGTAGCGAGGCACTCCTCATTTCATATCAAAGGTTGGGTCATTTATGTTTCGATTGTGCACTCAAAAACAGCTCTCGTTGGTAACTCTCTGTGCAGCACTCGGTATCGGTCTCCTGGCGGGGTGTCGCGCGGCACCCGCGCCCGACGCCGGCTTCCTAGACCAACCTCAACTGATGGAAAAGGACAAAACCCTCCCCTTCGATGACGCCTGGATCAAGTCAGATGTGAATCTTCTTGGCTACAAGAAGGTGTACGTGGCGCCGGTTGACACCACTCACCTCTTGAAGCTCGACTGGTGGGACAAAGCTGCGATTGCGCCAGGAAACCAGCAGAATTGGTCTCAGGAGCTCGGTGATTATTTCCGCCAGCACGTGATTGCTCAATTCAAGGAGGGCGACACCAACAAGTACCAGGTTGTCGACACACCAGACGACGAGACGCTGCTCATAGAACTCGCCATCGTAGAGGTAATTCCAACCAAGATTTGGCTCAACGCGATCGGATACGCTCTTATCGGACCACTTGATCAAGGCACTACCGCCTTTGAAGGTCGTTTCCGTGACGGGAAAAGCAAGGCGGTCATAGCCGAATTCAAGGATCGAGAGCACGGACAGCTCGACGCAGTCAGCGTTGCCGACCTCCAGTGGAGTGCCCATTCGCGACACACTCTCCGTATATGGAGTGAGGACATCGAGAGGATCTGCTATCGCCAACCGGGAGAGGTTATCTCTCCTATGTCTACGGTGACGCTCCGTCCATGGTAGGCCAGCGCTCCCGAAGGATCCCTCATTCGAGAACCTTAAGGAAGCGAGGCAAAACCCCTCCCTGCTGCGAAAGAGGATCTTGGGTCGCTCTTCAATTTTCA
>JBILEW010000129.1:0-8653 GCA_044351885.1 Bdellovibrionota bacterium | reverse complement strand
GGTGGGATATCTGGGA
Organism: Bdellovibrionota bacterium; assembly: GCA_044351885.1. Classification (GTDB taxonomy): domain Bacteria; phylum Bdellovibrionota_C; class UBA2361; order UBA2361; family OMII01; genus OMII01. The sequence goes on along the minus strand of JBILEW010000129.1, from coordinate 8,637 downwards.
GAGCATGCCAAGAGGTTCGGCAGTGACGAGCGATACATAAGTGCTCTCATGGTCTTTGCTAGTTTCAACTTTTAAGAGCTAGTAGGTCGCGCCTTCGTAAATGCATGCCTGGGCCAGGTATATACTCAGCACCAGCGGACTGGGTTGGAGCCGCAGAGGACACAGAGGTTATGATGCGAAGGATATTCAGCGGCTCAGTAATACTCAGGAGCTGGCATCCCCCTTCGGTTCGTATCGCTCGGCGCGCAGCTGTCCGAGGAGGGGGGAGATCTGACCCTCGTCCACTCGCAGAGCCAAGAGAGATTGCCGCACCATCTCCAATCCGACCTCAAGTTGAGGTTGAACCACCTCGCTCACTCGTAAGGACACGAGGTTTCGCGTATCCTCGATATCCTCTACTCGGACAACGATAGGCACATCACTGCGTAGTGCGCGTACCTCTCCGATGATCGCTGGAAGGAGTCGATCGTTCTTGATGGTGACGACGACGAGGTTCGCGTGCTCGATTCCAGCGGCTTCGAGTATAGTCCGCTGGCTTGCATCTCCGAAAACGACGTGAGCATTGCTGTCACGCAGCTGCATGACCACTTTGTGATCGGACTCGATCATCACATGAGCGCGGTCGAGCGTCGACAAGACGCGAGCTACGTAGTGACCGACCAATCCGCCTCCGATAATGATCACATGGTTCGAAAGATGGGGTGTTTGCGTGTCATCGAGGGGCGAACCGACAGGTCTCTTTGCTACTGCCGAGGCGAGCCGGTCGCCGAGCCAGAAGAGAGTCGGAGTCAGAGCCATGGTTACTATCGTTACCGCGATCATCAGAGAGAATGTCGTTTGCGAGAGGGCGCCGCTCGAAACACCCTCCTTGAGGATAAGGAAGGCAAACTCACCGATCTGGGAGAGGCCTAGTCCGGCGAAGACGGCAATCGGTGCTTCGTATCGAAGAAGCCGTATCGCCCCACCAACGATAACTATTTTGCATGCGAGCACGGCCGTTGCGATTACCAGGATAGTTCCGATGTGGTCGAAGAAGAACCGTGGATCCAAGAGCATTCCGACCGACACGAAGAAGATGAGAGCGAAGAGATCTCGTAGATTCGATACGTCACTCAGAGCTTGATGATTGAAGTCTGTTTCGCTGAGGAGCATGCCCGCTACGAATGCTCCGAGTGCGAAGGACAAGCCCATTGCATGGGACAAGATTCCAGCACCCAGTGCTATGGCGAGCGTGGATAAGAAGAGCAGCTCGCGTGAGCCGATTGCTGCGATAAAGCTGAAAATACGGGGAAAGAGGCGAGTTCCGGTGAAGTACATAATCACAAGAAATGCGAGCGATTTTAGGCCGGCGAGCGCGATGGTGCTGAAATTGATCACATCTGCGGAGAACTGAGGCAGTAGGAGCATCAGGGGGACAACCGCAAGGTCTTGGGCGATCAAGACTCCGAGCATGATCCGTCCTGACGGTGTATCGACTGCGTTGCGGGCCGAGAGAGTTTTCAGCACTACCATGGTGCTCGAAAGCGAGATCGCTCCACCGATCCAAATTGCATCAGGTTTGGAGAACCCGAGAAGTGTCGCGATGCCTATTCCGGCGGCGAGACACAGCATGATCTGCAACGGCGCTGCTACCAGAGTAATGCGAGCAAGTCGTTTAAGCTCACCGAAGGAGAATTCGAGTCCGAGAGTAAAGAGGAGCAGGGCGACCCCGATCTCGGCCAGCCTTTCGATTTCATGAATATTTTCGACGGTTACCCCAGCCGTGTAGGGGCCGACCAAGATACCTGCGAAGATATATCCCAGAATGAGAGGTTGTTTGAACAAGTGAGCGACAAGCCCACTGATGAGAGCGGCGATTACGATAATAATGATGTCGGCAGCTATACCCATGAACTTATCGAGATGGCAGATGTTGGTTCACGCCTCTCCTACAGCGTATAGGCAAGAGATGCAGACCTCAAGGTTAGAAGTGTGGAGATCTTCTTCGACCATGTTGCGGAAGGCTTCTCAAGCGGCCGTGACAGATCCGTTTGGTACAGAGGCTTCACACGGAGGCTCTGCCGGGTCAGAGCTCTCCGTATATGGGAGGCCCGACTCGAAAAGCATCCACCCGTCCGAGTGCGGATGCGCAATTCGAGGAGGACCCCTTCGCGGTTGGTTCTGAATCTGTGGTCGTTTTGATAAGGTCGACCCTCTCTACAGGTACGGCGTGCACGAAGCCGGCGCTATCTTGGCCGAAAAGCGCTGGGTGCGCTCCCTCAGAGTTGGCAGTGTATCGCGCGAGTCGAGAGCCGGCGATGCGTTGTACACCCATGTAAGTAAGAGTGAGTTGCTTGGAGGGACCTTCACCTGGTTCTGCTGCGCATGTAACCTCTATCTTTTGATGCAGCGCGATGTAGTCCTTCAAAGTTTCTTGAGTAAGCTCGGATAGCTGTATGGCCGGCCCAGAAACCTGGTATCGGTGTAGGTGGGTGTTCGAGACAGGTGTTTTACTTGCCCAAGTCGAAATCTTTCTTTTCAGAAGTCCGCGGTACCAGAGATAGCCCTGATAGAGGACTGAGAATCCGCCGGGGCTCAGTGCTTAGATTCGTGTGGGCCAGAGATTAAGAGAACTGTTCAAAAAGAAAATCGATATAGGATTACTAGCGAGTTGTCGTTTTGCGGACGTGATGTAACCGACAACTCCAGCTCTCCAGGCAAGGAACGAGGTGCTGCTTTGGCTGCCTTGACTTCCACGAGTGGTTCAAGACCTAAGTTACCCGGAGAAGTAACAGGTATGCCTGAAACAGAAACTTTGATCCTTAGCGGGGTGCTTAAGGTTCCTGCACCGAGGCTTCCCTTAGCTCTGACTAGGGGAGTAGTGAATTGCTTCGCTACGGCTTTGCGAGATATGCGCCCTCCGGGCAGCACACCCTTAGCCACCTTTGTCATCGCTGTTCGGAGCGATTGGTCTTGAGACGGAAGCTCTAGTAGTTCCACTTCCATGGGCCAACAAGGTGGTACGTACACTCCCACTGCGAAGGGTAGCAGAAGCATGATCAATGGAACTCGAACCATAGGCATCTCGCACAACCTATGTCTCAAGTATAGCACGATCTAGCGGAGCGTCGCTTTGGAAGTTCGTCATGCTGAGCTCGGTGCTCAAGGCCTCTTGAAACCGGTAAGTTAGCCGATTTCGGTTGAAATACTTGGCAATCTCTAGATTGAATTATTCACCTAAAGTCGACGTCCAAGGCCCTCTTTCTCGGAAGTTTCGGGATGATGGTGCACAGGTCCCAACTTAGATAGCTCTTCGCACGTTTTTAGTTGTAGAATCGGCTGCTGTGACCTTGGACATATGTGCGGCGATTAGGTTGAATACTGCTGGAACTCAGCTTCCCAATTTATGACGATGATTTGGTCAAAGGAACGGAGAGTATCATGCGAATCGCATTTTTTAGCGCGCAGTCTTATGAACGAGCGGTCTTTGATGAGCTCATGAAACGCGGTCAGTACCGAGAGCTGTCGATGACCTATTTTGAAAGTCGATTGTCTCTTGATACAGCTCTTCTTGCGGAGGGACATCCTTTAATCTGCGCATTCGTTTGTGATGACATCTCTGCTCCGGTGGTGGAGAAATTACACAATCTCGGGACTCGCATGATAGCGCTGCGGTCTACTGGCTTTAACCACATCGATCTTGGGCAGTGCCGTGAGCATGGTATTCGTGTTGCACGAGTTCCCGCATACTCTCCATATGCTGTAGCAGAGCACACTACGTGTCTGTTGCTTGCCCTCAATCGCAAGGTGCATCGCGCCTACCAGCGAGTCAAAGAGCTTAACTTCTCATTGGATGGGCTGGTGGGATTCGACGTCCATGGCAAGACGGTTGGCGTGGTGGGTACGGGCAAGATCGGAGCGGCGTTTGCTCGCATAATGCGAGGATTCGGTGCTGAGGTTCTCGGGTTCGATCCCAACCCTTCAGAGCAGCTTCGTACCCTTGATGGGTTTGAGTACGTGGCTCTCGATGAGCTTTTAAAACGCTCACATATCATCTCGCTGCATTGCCCCCTCACTCCGGATACACATCATCTTATTGATGCTAAGACGATTGCGCAGATGCGCGATGGCGTGATTATTCTAAACACGAGCCGTGGCGCTCTCATCGATACCAAAGCGCTGATACATGCTTTGAAGACGGGTAAAGTAGGCGCTGCAGGGCTCGACGTTTACGAGGAAGAAGAGGGGGTATTCTTCAGCGACCTTTCACAGATTGGAATTAGCGATGATGTCCTTGCTCGTCTACTGACCTTTCCGAACGTGCTGATTACAGCACACCAAGCATTTTTGACTCGTGAGGCCTTGCACAATATCGCGGAAAGAACAGTTCTAAGCTTCCACGAATTTCTTACCGATTCAATTGACTCCCATGCGCTTCTTGTATAGCGGCTCGCCGTGAATTCGGTGAACCGTCCGAGAGGCTCCGAGCGCTCCCCCAAGCCGGATAGATATGAATGATATTCCTGGCAACTCCGATCAAAGTGCCCACCATCGAACGCAAGAGTCGCCTAAAGTTGCTCAGCTCTGGCACCTACTCACTGTCAAGGATGTCGCGGAGCATTTCACGGTTTCCGTGGGCCAAAATGGAGAGACGGCAAAGGGGCTGCGAAGTGAGCAGGTCGCTAGCCGAGCAAGCGAATTCGGTCTGAACACGTTGCGAGAGGAGCCTCGAAGATCGGCGTTTTCGGTGATAGCGGCCCAATTCACGAGTATTATCGTTCTGCTGTTGCTTGTGGCTTCGTGGGTAGCTTTTGTGCTCGGTGACCTCGTAGAGGGTACGGCGATCCTGTTTGTGATCGTAGTAAATAGTGCGATCGGATTTTTCATGGAGTGGCGAGCCGAGCGGGCGTTAGAGGCTCTGAAGAAGCAGGTGGTTCCCACGGCGGTGGTCATTAGAGATGGGAAGGAGCAACGAATCGCGTCAGTAGATCTCGTTCCAGGTGACCTTGTGATCTTGAGTGCGGGGGATCGGATTGCTGCTGATGGACGAGTAATTGAGGCGGTTCGACTGCATACGATAGAAGCTGCGCTTACGGGAGAATCACTTCCAGTTGCTAAGGTTGTAGAGGCTCTGACTGAATCTCAGGTCGCCGTTGCAGATCGAATCAACATGGTATTCAAGGGTACCGCTGTTGCTGATGGTCGCGGGAAGATGATTGTCACCTCTACAGGGAGCTCTACAGAGCTGGGGAAGATCGGAAAATTACTGGGTGAAATTGTACAGGAGAAAACTCCCCTAGAACGCAAATTACGACACCTTGGTAACATGATGGTCGTTGTTGTCCTAGGACTCTGCACCCTGGTCACAGTAGCGGGGTGGTATCGAGGAAACGACTTTCTTCAGATGTTGGAGGTGGGGATATCTCTCGCTATCGCAGCAGTACCAGAGGGATTACCAGCGGTAGCAACGATGGCATTAGCGCTAGGAATGAAACGGATGGCTAACATGCGGACGGTTATCCGGCGACTTCCTGCGGTCGAAACCCTCGGTGCGACAACTGTCGTGTGTACCGATAAAACTGGTACGCTGACCAAGAATGAGATGACGGTGTGTGTGCTGCAACTCTGCAGACGTCGTATTGAGGTGACTGGAAGTGGATATAGTGCTGGTGGCAACTTTATTGAGAACGGAAACGAGATTAGCCCCGAAGGAGATGAGCAGCTTTCACTCGCCTTGAGGATTGGAGCGCTGTGCAACGATGCAGGCTTTGGTGACAGGACTATGGATGGGGATGTCTATGGAGATCCAACCGAGGTTGCATTACTCGTAGCAGCTAGGAAAGGTGGTCTTCATCAATCGAACCTTAGTAGAGATTATCCACGGATTCGAGAGGTACCTTTTAGTAGTGAATCGAAGCGAATGGCTACATTCCATCGCATGCGACAGGGCTCTTTGCTGGTAGCTGTGAAGGGTGCGGTCGGAGTAGTTCTCGATGCTTGCACCTCTGTCCTTACCGATGCAGGGGCAGCTCCGCTCAGCGAAGGTCATCGAACCGAGATTTTAAACTGGAATCATGAGCTGGCGAGCAAGGCGCTACGGGTACTAGCGCTAGCCTTTAGGGAGGTGGACGATACTTCTGACAGTACGGATGTGGACTCAGCTCTCACATTTGTGGCGCTTGTCGGTATGTCTGATTCGCTGAGAGACGAGGCAGAGTCCGCAGTGGCCCTGTGTCGAGAGGCCGGGATTCGAGTAGTCATGATTACGGGCGACCAGATCGCTACAGCCTCGGTGATCGGCTCTCAACTCGGTATTATGAAGGGAGAGACGGGGGAGCCTTTACGAGCGATCCACGGCCGAGACCTATCAACCGACTTCAACGGAGCTGTTGCGCAGGAGTTTTCGGATGTAGCCGTATTCGCGCGCGTCTCTCCAGAGCATAAGTTACGCATCGTTGAGTGCTTCCAAGCAAACGGGGATGTCGTAGCTATGACCGGTGACGGTGTCAACGACGCGCCTGCCCTCAAGAAAGCTGATATTGGAATAGCGATGGGCATTAAGGGTTCCGAGGTCGCTAAAGATGCCTCTGACATGGTGATAACTGATGATAACTTCGCTACGATCGTGCACGCGATTGAGCAGGGGCGGATAATTTACGCCAATATTATCAGATTCGTTCACTATCTTTTTTCTTGTAATCTGGCTGAGATAGTCATTATCTTCTCGGCCATTCTCCTGGGATGGCCTCTGCCTCTCGCAGCGATTCAGTTGCTTTGGCTGAATATGGTGACAGATATATTCCCTGCCCTCGCCCTAGTCTTGGAACCTTCATCGCCTGGTATGATGCGGCGACCACCTCGACGACCGGATGAGCCGATCATCTCAGGAGCCTTTGCTCAGTTAATCATTTTTCACGCGTTACTACTTGGTGCAGCGACCCTTGTCGCGTTTCGATTGGGATTGGATATGGCGGGTGGCGGAAATCAGCGCGTGGCGGTCGGGATGACGATGGCGTTTACGACTCTTGCGTTCACGCAGATTTTTCATGCGCTGAGTGCACGTTCGCAGCACCGCTCGATATTCGCCCAAAGGTTGAGCAGTAACTATTGGCTTGTGGCGGCGGTGGTCTTTTCTGTAGCTTTACAACTTGCAGCGGTCTACATACGCCCGCTTCAAAGAGTGCTCCATACTGCCGCTCTCGGTAGGATGGAGATGCTCGTCGTGTTGGTGTGCGCAGCTGTGCCTGTTGTAATAGTAGAGTTGATAAAAAGGTTTCAAGTACAGGCAGCAGTTGCTCAAGAGGTAAGATCCTGAGTGATGAATAAATGGTGCTAGCTCTTAATTTAGGTCTCGTCTTTTTCGGGTTTTTTCTCCTTATACGCGGAGCTTCGTGGTTGGTGGAGGGAGCTTCAGCACTCGCAAATCGGTTGGGTGCATCTGACCTCCTTATAGGGCTAACCGTTGTTTCGATGGCTACTTCAGCCCCTGAGCTTTTGGTGAATCTTGCCGCGGCCTGGAACAAGAGCACAGATCTTGCTCTAGCAAATATAGTAGGAAGTAGTATTGCGAACGTCCTTCTGATCTTGGGGGCATCTGCCCTAGTTGCTCCTTTGGCTGTCGCGCCATCGACTGTATTCAGGGAGATCCCGTTCTGTTTATTAGCGACCATAATCGTGGGTATTCTCGCGAGTGATTCATTAATAGATGGGCAGGTAGTAAGCACGATAACTCGCAGTGACGGACTGGTTCTGCTCGGGTATTTCGCGGTTTTTTTGTACTACCTGGCTAGTCTAAGAAGAGCGAGCGAGCACAGCATAACAGAGATACAATCGAGTGCATCGAAAGCCACCTCTGTCTCCCCTGCGCTATTGGTAGTAGTAGGATTAGCCGCCCTTATCGCAGGTGGAGAGGCGACGGTTCGCGGAGCCACCAAACTTGCTCAGGAATTGGGGGTGGGGGAACGCGTAATTGGGCTTACAATTATAGCGATCGGAACATCTTTGCCTGAGTTGATTACGTCGATAGTCGCCTCGATAAGGGGAAAAGTTGATATCTCCATAGGAAATGTGATCGGGAGCAATATATTCAACCTTTTTTGGATTCTAGGTGTGAGTGCAGCGGTAACGCCGTTGCCCGTGAGTTCCGCTCTCAATAGAGATATAGCCGTCATGGTCGCCTCAGTTGTTCTGCTGCTTTTCTTGATTCAGCCAGGCCCGCTTATGGCGCGACTACGTTTTTGGAGAATCCAGCGCGGGCATGTGCTTACGCGGTGGGAGGGTGCGCTGCTTGTGTCTTTTTATATTTGTTACATTGCATTGGCGATTGTGGTTGATTGATCAAAGGTGCAGGAATGAAAGAAAAGGCACTCTGTGCTAGCTTCCCCCTGCGTTAACACAACGGGGACTGGCGCGTTTCTCGCTAGTCGTATTAGGCGCTCTATTCTTTGGCTCTAAAGAGCCAAAGCGCGCCTCCTCTCACGTGATAAATCACGCGAGAGCTCGCGGCTTCTAATACTGTAGGGGTTTCGAGATTTGGACCTAAAGGTCCAAATGGCGGAGCCGACGGGACTCGAACCCGCGACCTCTCACGTGACAGGCGAGCGTTCTAACCAACTGAACTACGACTCCGCATGCTGTGTGAATCAGCGGGGGGATAAG